>JAFVRG010000021.1 GCA_017504405.1 Clostridia bacterium
GTAACCGTAGGTATAGCGATCGCTTTTACCATTTTTCTTACGCCAACGTTCGCAAAAATGGTTCTTGATATGCCTACCAGCACTTTCGGTGCAGCTGGCCCGTTGGCAAGTTACGACGGCACAATACAGGGATTTTTCGTAAACACGCTTATGTCCAACGAAACAATGGCATCTCTTCTGAATGCAAGTCCCTCACTTCTTGGCATAATTGAGGCTATACCGCTCGTGCTCTTGTCGGAAATCCTATTTGTTGTTATCTTCTTTGTTGCTAAGTTCCTTATGTGGTTTATTTTCCTCATAATCTCTTTGATTTTCTTCCGTACAAAGAGAAATCCCGAAACAGGCAAGAAAAAGAAGTGCACCATGCTGAGCCGTTTGTTCGGTACCGGTGTTGGTTTTGCCCAGGGCGTTGCTTGTATGGCGATGCTTATGGTTCCTGTAATCGGCATTCTTAGTTTCACCAATTCAACTACAGATATACTCAAGGACGACGCATTCAGCGAAGTTCAGGGAATTCAGTCAGTTGTACAGCTTGAGGATAAGTATCTGTCCGAAATTAACAATTCGGCCGGAATGAAATTTGTCAGTGCTGTAAAAATTGATACAATAGCGATGAAGATATTCAACAATATGTCAAAGGTAACTCTTGGCGAGGGTGCAAGTGCCAAGGAAGTGTATCTTCTTCAGGATTTGAGGGAAAATGTTCTTCCTTCCGTTGTTCCGCTGATGAAATTATCCAAAATGGATATGTCAAATTTGGGAGCATCAAGCACAGAGGAGCTTAAACAACTCATAACCACTATCGGCAGCTCCGAAATGGCATCTCAGGTTCTCTCTGACATCGTATCCGATGCAGCAGAGAAACTCAAAACCGAGGAAGGCTTTATGGGAGTCAGTCTTGCAGGTATCGCCTCCGGAGAAAACGGAGAGGAGCAGGATGAAGTTTCTAAGGTTGTGGACGAAATCATAACCTCGCTTTCCGAAGCGTCTGCTGAAACGGTTGCGAAGGATATGACTGTATTTGTTGACGTTTTAGACCTCGTTTCCACCTATAAGGAGGAAAACCCTGCGGCAGAGGATGAACCTGAAAAAACTGAGTTTGAAATCATTGCAGAGCTTGCAAAAGAGCCTGAGTACAATCAGAAGCTTGTTGATATAGTCAAAACTGAGGGTACAACATTTGCTGATAAAAATCTTGACGAGCTTCTTGCACAATATCTTGCTTCTCAGCAACCTCCTCAACAGTGAACAATAAAAAACGACCGCTTGTCGGTCGTTTTTTTATAGAGCAGGGAAAATCGAGAAACAATTATAAAACTGTAGATTTTCACGGACATCTGCTTCACAAAACATAAAAAGCAGCGGAATTAGAATCAACCTTAAAAGTGAAATTCGCCTTTGTTTTTGTATACGAGATTAGCATACAGAGCTTCAAGGTAACAATATCATTCGTAAAGCAATTACTCAAATAATAGAGAAAGGACAACGCCCACGCCAGGCTGTTATACCTGTCAATTATACAAAATGCAAATTTTGTATAATTGGGGGAAGGGGCAAAGGGGACGTTTTGGGGCGTTTTGCCATTCTTTTTAATGATTTATCCCGTATGTAGACAGTTTAAGTAAAAACAACTTATCATCCTTTAAGCAATTATATTACCAATGATTTATTCTCATATTTAAAATATCTATTGTTAAAACAACATAATTCTTCATTAAATAAATTAATTTATATTAAAGCCCACTGATGACTGAATTTTTTACTTTATAGTTACCTACTCCAATTATACAAAATTCAAAGCGTTGTACAATTAGTGAGTATAAACCTTAAATTTAACACAACTCAATTAATTGAAAAATAAATAAAAATTACAGATTTCTTACCTTTATTCGGTAGGATATTGGCTTTTGGTTTAAAAAAGGCGAGGTGCTTTTTTGCACCTCACCTTTTTTGTTTAAGGTTATGCCAAATAAGCAGCCCCTTAAGAATTAATTTTTGCGGCAACCGCAACCGCCTGAATTATTCCCCTCGTTGTTACGTCTGTTATTAGAAGAGGTAGCTGTTCCGTTAAATTCCTCGGTTGGGAACTTTATTGTTCTGAACAGTGAGCAGGGGTCCTCGGCTCTGTCGCAGGGACATTCCTTGTCAGGGACGCTGTAATCGGTAGCGCTAACGAGGAATTGAGCAGGACGCTCTATTCTTACCACTGAAAAGAGCCCAAAGGTTGCGAGGAGAACGTAATCACTCTCTGCTGTGTCTGTCACATCGCAATTGAGAAGCTCCATAACCGATTCAGGTATATCGGAAAATCTGCAAGGATCGTAGCACTCGCAGGGGGCACATGCAACCTTTGTAGAAAGGACTATCGGAGTTACGGTTTCAACAACACCTATCGGGAGATTGTTGGATGCAAGATCGGGATCGCAGGTAGGACACGGTCCGTTGTTTTCAGGATTGCTCCTGAATATGTTTACATTTCCGTTTCCACCGTAGAGAACAACGCTCTTGTCTACCACGGAAAGTCCGCAATATTCCTGTACTCTGCCCTGACCTACGCAAATTTCTACTACTATTCTAAGGTAAAAACGTGCGTTTACCTGATAAAAACCGTCATTAAATGCAACGGAATTTACCGTTACGTTTCCGCAGGCAATTTCTGCATTTCTTACACGTACTGTGGCGCAACTGTTTATTAACGCCTGTGCCTCGGCTCCAAGATATATGCGGGTGTTCTCAAAGCAATCTCTGTCTCTACAGGAATCCAGCACCTGGTAGGTGTCTATGCAGACGGTTTCAGCTGCGTTAGAACCCTGGTTGCAGTTTCTGTTATCTGTCATTTGATTATCTCCTAAATAAAGAATTATCGAGGCACAAAAAGCACCTCGATAATATATTATGCAAAAGATAAATAAATGCTATCAGTGAACCTCAATAAATGATTTGAGGGACTCAGGGATGCTGTCAACAGCAGCAGAGACTGTCATTTCGCAGTTAATTTTAGCATCATCTACCAGCTTATTGGCAGCGAGCACGAATTTTTCAAACTCTATCATTTCGTCACCGCAGATTTTAAGAGCGGAATCAACGTAAATATCCGTAATATCGTGATTGCTTGCGAGCATTCCTGCAATAAAACCGTAGAGCGCATCAGCACCGTTTATTGCAAACGCCTTAGTATCAACCAACCTTGCCTTGTGAGTTATATCATAATTGAGCTTAGAGCCACTTTCAATACAGACGACCGAGCCCTTGCTCGCCGCTGCCGCAGAATTGACAAGACCAATGAGAGTTTTGGTCTTACCGGTGCCTTTAACCCCAACAATAAGTTTAACCATAATAAATACCTCCGTATATGTAAATTGGCCTCAGTGTAATACAACCTTAACCTTGGTTATATTATACACCGAAGCCATTTGAATTGCAAGCCCTTTTATGCAAAATATATGAAAAATTCATAATATTTTCATAAATAGCAGCTTTTGCATTGCGTATGCAAATTATTTCATTCTTTTTTCGAGCTCGGCACGCTCTGCCTCATATCCCGCCTTACCAAGAAGGGCAAACATATTCTTCTTATACGCCTCAACGCCGGGCTGGTTAAAGGGGTTGACGTTCAGCATATAACCGGATACTGCGCAAGCAAGCTCAAAGAAATACACGAGGTAGCCGAAGGTATATGCGCTCCTGTCCTCAAGCTCCAGAACGATATTGGGAACAGAACCGTCGGTATGAGCAAACAGTGTTCCGAGCATTGCCGTCTTATTAACGTAATCAAGCTCCTTGCCTGCAAGGAAATTGAGTCCGTCAACGTTAGCATCATCATGGGGAATTTCAAAGGATGCGCCATTATTCTCTACACTGATAACGGTTTCAAAGAGATTGCGCTGTCCATCCTGAACATACTGACCGAGTGAGTGAAGGTCGGTTGAGAATACGACGGATGCAGGGAAAATTCCCTTATTATCCTTACCCTCGCTCTCACCGTAGAGCTGCTTCCACCACTCGTTGAGCATGAGCATATAAGGCTCGTATCCAACCAAAATTTCGGTGGCTTTACCCTTTCTGTACAGAATGTTTCTTATAGCCGCATATTTTATAGCGTCATTTTTGTCAAGGTCTGCGGCGGAATAATCTTTTTTCGCCTCAGATGCGCCCTTCATCATAGCATCAATATCAATCCCTGCGCATGCAATGGGGAGAAGTCCGACTGCGGTGAGAACAGAATATCTTCCACCTACATCATCAGGAACGACAAAGGTTTCATATCCGTTTGCATCCGCAAAGCTCTTCAGTGTACCCTTCGCCTTGTCAGTCGTTGCAAAAATTCTGGAACGGGCGCCCTCTTCACCGTACTTTTCGATAAGAAGATTGCGGAAAACACGGAAAGCAATAGCGGGCTCGGTGGTTGTTCCCGATTTACTGATAACATTTACACATACATCCTTGCTCTCGCAAATAGATAGAAGCTCGGTAAGGGCGGTAGAGCTGATATTATTTCCCGCAAAATAAATGTCGGGAGTATCCTTCTTCAAATTATTATACAGCGGAGATTTTACAAACTCTATAGCTGCACGTGCCCCAAGGTAAGAGCCACCGATTCCGATTACAACCAATATATCGCAGGATTTTTTAATTCTTTCAGCAGCAGCCTTGATTCTCGCAAATTCATCCTTATCATAATCAACGGGGAGAGTAACCCAGCCAAGGAAATCGCTACCCGCTCCTGATTTATTTATTACGGTATTGTAGGCGTCAGCTGCCTCGTTTTTTACCGAGGAGAGCTCCTGTGCGCTCACAAATCCGTTTAAAAAACGCTCGTTTAATTTCATATGTCTTTACCTCCAAAAATACTATTAACTATTATAATACAAAAGCTCTGATTTTTCAATAGTATTTTGGATATTTTTAACTTTTTTACCAATAAAATTCCAAGAATGTGACGCTTGTGATTTCATCCCCTGAGTAAAAAGATTTCCAGCATTCTCTCGAGAACGTCCAAAAACGATATTTTAGCTATATCAGTGTCTGCGTAAATTGGATTTTCTCCTATATCCTCTCCGTTATATCGGTAAACTACCCTGCCCACTACATCGCCTTTTTTAACAGGTGCGGCAACAAATTCGGGGAGCTCTATATACCTTTCGATTTTTCCTATTACTCCCTTCTCCGCTACCATAGCAAAATCGCTGTATTTCACGGCGCATTTATCAAGAGTTCCTCCTACAACGCTTAAGGGCTCTATGCTCTCAAATGTATCCCTATACATTTTATAATTTGCAAAACCGTAGTCAAGGAGCTTTTTGGTTTCCTCATTTCTTATATCTCGTGTAGGAGCGCCCATCACTACCGCAATCAGATGCAAATCCCCTCTCTTCGCCGATGCAGATATACAAAACTTTGCTTTATCCGTAGAGCCTGTTTTAAGGCCTGTAGCACCGTCGTAAAACCTTACCAATCTATTCGTATTCGTAAGACCAAAGGCGCCGTTGCGTATAGTATCCATCCACGTGGAGCTATATTTAAGAATGGTATCGTACTTTATAAGCATTGCTGACATAATAGCAATATCTCTCGCACTTGTCAGGTGGTTAGTCACAGTATCGTCAAGACCGTTTGTGTTCTCAAAGCACGTGTTTTTCATACCCAGCTCCGTCGCACGTGCGTTCATCATGCTCACAAACGCCTCCTCGCTACCGGCAACGTACTCAGCTAACGCTACTGCGGCGTCGTTAGCACTCGCAATCACAACGCTTTTCACGAGGTCCTCAACGCTCATTTGCTCCCCGGGCTCAAGAAAAATCTGCGAGCCACCCATGGAGGCTGCCTTTTCGCTGGTGGAAACCATATCGGAAAGCCCGATATTTCCTGCTTCTATCGCCTCCATAATTAACAACAAGGTCATAACCTTTGTCACCGAGGCAGGCGGGTACGCCTGGTCTGCGTTTTTCTCGTAGAGAACAACCCCTGTTTCCGCATCTATAAGAATGGCAGCATTGGCGTTAATATCCATTTTATATTCCTCAGCCTCTACCTCAACCTCTGATGCAAAAACAGCAAGCGCACTTCCAGTCAAACATACAGCTGCCAGAAAAACGCAAACGACAGAAAAGGCTATTCTCAGTATTTTCTTCCTCATATCAACCTCTCATAATTTAGTTTTATTAAATAATATTCACAAATACTCTCCAATATAACAAAAAACCACAAGTATTTTTACTCGTGGTTTTTAGAAAATTCCGTAGATAAAACTGAGCAGATTGAAACATCTGTATATCCGAACCTGCGTTTTATCGCTCGGGGCACTGTTTTCTCAAAATTAAATCCGCATCTGTCAAGCGTCCTTCTGCTCGCAGAATTTTTTTGCATATATTTAGCAGATATTTTATCAAATTCAAGCCGTATGAACCCAAATTTCAAAACAGCTCGTATTGCCTCGCTGGCGTACCCGTGATGCCAGAAGCTTTCGTTTAGAACATATCCGATTTCCGCAGAATTGTTATTAAAATCAATTGTTGAAAAGCCGACAGTCCCTATCATTTTACCGTCACCCTTAACAGTTATAGCCCAATCATAGAACTCGCCTATACGGTATCTGTCCTGAAGGTATAGCGAATACTGCCGTGTGTATTCAATGCTCTTATGAGGCTTCCATAATAAATATTTAGTAACTGCCAAAGAGCGTGAATATTCGTACATATCCCTGAAATCAGACGGCAAAATTTTTCTTAGAATCAGCCTGTCGGTTTCAATTGTCGGAATATTTGAAAAAATGCTCTTAATCTTCTCTTTTTCCATATAAACCCCTCTTATAGATTCATTTTATCATAAATGCCGTTGTTTTTCAACAAGTGGGCGGATATTTAATTAAAAAAGAGTAAACTTTTAAGGTTAAATGTTGAAATTTATTTAAATTTGTGGTAAACTGTGTATATAATTGTTTTGTGAGGTGCATAAGCATTGAATCTCGATGAGCTCGAAGCGGCGGAGCAGGCCGAAATAGCCGCCAAAAAGAAAAAAAACAGAAAATTTTCGATATTTAACAGGCAGAAAAAAGATCGCCCCGACGTTTTGCCCCAGGATGAATATAAGGGACACGACCTTAAAGGCTTTTTTATACGCTATAAAAGAAATTTCACCAAGCTTGTATACGTTAATTTTCTGATAATTTTCGGAAATTTCCCGCTGTGGTTTCTCCTGATAGCTCTTTCGGGAGCCTTTAAGATTGATTTTACCACCCCAATGTCGGAAATATTCCCTGCTCTGCACGCCTCTTCGCTATTAGGCGACGGTGTAACCCCTGCACAGCTGTTACAATACGGAATTTATGGTATGCAGAGCCCCACAACCGCTATGACGGCAACCTCTTACGTATTTTTAGGATTATCAGCTCTCACCGTCTTCACATTTGGAATAGTGAACGTCGGAACGACCTATATTATGCGCAATATGGTAAAGGGCGAGCCTGTATTCATATGGACAGATTTCTGGTATGCTGTTAAACGCAATTTTAAGCAAGCATTTATTTACGGTATAATCGATGCCGTTCTGTTGGTGCTTATTCCTTTTAATCTCGCATATCTATATCTTAATTCTTACAACATTCTTATAACAATATTCTTCTATCTGACCCTTATATTCTCATTTATCTATTTTGTTATGAGATTTTATATCTATCTCCAGATGGTCACGTTTGACCTAAGGATCGGTAAAATTCTGAAAAATTCGTTGATATTTGTACCGCTCGGTATAAAGAGAAATCTGATGGCTTTTCTCGGAATCATACTCACGGTAATACTTAATATCCTTTCTCTGCTCTTTTTGCCGCCGCTTGGCGTTGCGCTCCCTCTGGTTGCAGTATTCTCAGGCACAGCATTTATGAGCTGCTATGCTGCATATTATAAGATGAAGGAAATTATGATAGACCCATATTACGACGAAAACGGGAACCCAATTAAATAACATAAAGGTGGCAGCTATTGCTGCCACCTTTTGAACTAAAAAGCGGCTCAACGAGCCGCTTTTTGTTATAGAGCTTTAAGGAATGCTGCCAGGTTGTCTGTAAAGTTCTTTCTGTACTTAAAACTATTGTAGGTTGTTTTATAGGTATCTATAATTGCAAGTACGTCCTCTTTGGTGGTAGCAGCCGCTATATCGGTATAGAAACCGCTCATAGAGGCATTCACAGCATCAAGCAGCTCTGTAAACTTCGTGTAGGTGTACTCAGGATCATCCGGTACCTTGCTGAATGAATAAACCGTATATACCTTTTGTCCTGCCTCAATAGCCTTGAGCTTATCAAGCCAGGTTGCCGTTACGGTTGCAACGCACTCGCTGTTCTGTATCTTTCCGTAATGAATATAAGCATATTCGGAATTGCCGTTTGCAAGCGTTACCTTTTCATCAGGATCAAGACCGATATCCTCACAGGGGTAGGTGAGGAAGAAGTTGCCCGTGTGCTTTGTATTCATAGAATAAACACTTCCGTCAGCGCCGGGAAGAAGAGTTACTGTATTAGATGCAGTCTTTTCGTAGTGAACTTTCTCCTTACCGTACTGAAGAATGTTGTGAAGCTCTGCGTTAGTGGTAAGAGCGTTGATAATCTCCATGGATCTGTCAAAGTTCTTAGTGTATTTGGAAATAGCAAACATGGATGAGAAAACGTCATCCGAGGAGAAGGTAGGCTTACCTATTACCTTAACTATTTCGTCTGCGTAATCATATCTGGTCGCATAATCTCCCTTAACAACCTTCATTGCGTATCCGCCTGGGTTGCTATCGGAATCGTAGAAACCAACGTCAGTGGATTCGGAAGAAAAATAGTTTTTTGCTTGAGCCTCAACCATCAGCTGCAAATACTCGGAAAAGTACGCATTATTATCAAGCATAAAGCTGTAATTTGCCGTAGACTGATCAGGGTCTCTTCCTATAAGAGCGTGTGAGCCGTCGGTCGAATAGCTTGTGTAGTTGGGGTAATCAAACGGGGAGGCAAAGGGTGTAATTCCCGATGCGCTGAGCCTATCCGCAAGAGTAAGGAACGAGAGGTATCCCGAGTAGAGATTGTTCGCCGACGGTGCGAAATCATATTGCTCGTTTATTGAATCAAGCAAAACGGATTTTGCTGCCTCTCTGCTCACTACCATGTACGTATACTCGCCCATAACGTGATAGTTGGGGATAGCATAGAGCGCATTGTTGACTTTTGATGCAGTTACAACGGAATTGCTGAAATGAGAAAGAAGTCCGGGATATACGTTGGTAGTCGCCTTATCAAGCTGCATCAGGCGTCCCTGCCTCACATAATTCACAAACATATCCTTGCTTGTGATAAGGATTATGTCAAGCTGATCCTCCTGTATATCGGGATATTTAATTCTCGTCATACCAAGGTCATCTACATAGTACTGGATTTCCGTGCTGACAGTAGTTTTCTTGGCAGAAGCGGCAGACTTGAACTTAGCATCAAGAATTGCCTCGTACTCAGACGCCTTCACCATAGTAAACTCAACGTGAGTTGTGAAGTTTGCCTCTGTGTATTCGTTAAATGCCGCCTGCATATCCTTGACTCCCTTTTCGGTAGTGGAATCGTCGGTGATTATGTAGAAGTTGAGAGATACGGGGGTTCTGGTGGTTGTTTCAGGACCGTCTGTATCCTCCTCATCCGAGCAGGCTGTCATAAGAAAACAGGACGCAATCATAAGGATGCTCAATAACAGAGCTGTAATTTTCTTTTTCATCATTATCCTCCGAAATGTGCTAACATATATTTTACACTATATTTTCCAAAATGTCAAGACAGTATTTATTTTACGTGCGTATAAATTGAGAAGGTTATTTTGTGCATCTTGACGAAATTATGAGTCGAGGTAGTCTTTAAGAGCCTTCGAGCGGCTGGGGTGACGCAGCTTTCTGAGTGCCTTTGCCTCAATCTGACGAATTCTCTCACGGGTTATATCAAAGGTTTTTCCAACCTCCTCAAGCGTTCTCTGGCGTCCGTCCTCAAGACCGAAACGAAGCTTCAACACCTTGGATTCTCTGGGAGTGAGAGTTTCGAGAACAGACAAAAGCTGTTCACGCAACAGTGCCTGTGAGGTGGTTTCGGAGGGTGCAGGAGAATCGTTATCCTCGACAAAATCTCCGAGGTGGCTGTCCTCCTCCTCGCCGATAGGTGTTTCAAGGGATACGGGGTCCTGAGCGATTTTCAGAATTTCACGCACCTTATCCGCACTCATACCCAACTGCTTAGCTATTTCATCAGTAGAGGGATCTCTGCCAAGCTCCTGTAGGAGCTGACGGGCGGTTCTCGACACCTTATGAATGGTTTCAACCATATGAACGGGTATACGGATAGTTCTCGCCTGGTCTGCGATGGCTCTCGTTATAGCCTGACGAATCCACCAGGTAGCATAGGTGGAGAATTTGTATCCCTTCTGGTAGTCAAACTTCTCTACCGCCTTCATAAGACCCAGGTTTCCCTCCTGAATGAGGTCGAGGAAAAACATACCCTTTCCAACGTGCCTCTTAGCGATACTTACTACAAGACGCAGGTTAGCCTCAACGAGCTCCTCCTTCGCCTTTGCATCTCCCTCAGCAATTCTCTCAGCAAGATATGCCTCTCTCTCTGAAGAAAGAAGGGGAATTTTTCCTATCTCCTTGAGATACATTCTGACAGGGTCATCTACCGCTATGCCCTCCTGGGCAAATATGTGGTCAACCTTTTCGGGAGCATCGAACAAGTCATCTGCATTATCCTCGATATTTTGGTCAACATCATACTCCTCGCCGACGTCACCGTCCTCGATATTGCCGTAGATTTTCTCCATTTGTTCGATATCGTAATCAATATCCTCAAGGGCCTTAATTATGTCACTGTTGCCAAAGCCGTTATCGCCCTTTTCTCTATCCACAAGTGTATTAACATCAATTTTATCAGTCATTTTAGCACCTCTTTGTATGTATTAATTGCTTTTTCTCATACTGTTTATAAGATCATCAAGCTGACCTATGTCGATTTTTTTGTTTGACAGGGACTGCTTCTTAACCTGCTCACGCAGGCTGTGTACTGCGTCATCGAAAACTTTATCGCCGTTATCCGAGAGTATCATTCTGTCACGTTTTATCTTCGTAATTCTTCCCACCTCCTCGGGCGTGAAGAAATTATCGAGAATATTAAACTGCGCATCATCCTCGGCGTTAGATATAAAGTCAAACACCTTCTTTCCGAATTCGGTAAAGAAATCGTCCGAAGTCAGCATCGGGACGCTTGATTGGAGAGAACGTTTCCGATGACTTGGGAACAAAAGCAGAAGTCCAAGCACGGTTTCCTCGATTTTTGCAATCGAGGGCGCCTTTGCGTAATCGACGTTGACCTTGTCGCCAATTCCGAGCATGCGATTCTTTTCGCTCTCACTATCCTTATATTTTCTCTCTTTATTGCGTTTTGATACCTTTTTTTCGATATCGCTGAGCAGATTTGCCTTGTCAACACCGAGCTTGTCCGCTACGAGCACCGCATAAACCTCTCTCTCGGCAACCGAATAATACGTGGAAATCAACTCGCACATCTCGTTTATAACCTTGATTTTTTCTGCGGTTACTCCAATATCGTGACGGGAAAGGGAACGCTCAAAATAATAGTTGAATTTTGTTCTGCTGTCCTCGATAACGGCTCGGAACTTGTCCCTGCCGAATTTTCTTATATACTCATCGGGGTCCTTGGCTCCCGACTCCTGCGGAAGCTTTAACAGCTTAACCTCAATACCCGCCTCTTCAAGCAGCTTCGTAGCCTTGTCGGCTGCGGCACGTCCTGCCTCGTCGGTATCGTAGGAAATAACAACCTGCTTTGTATACCTTTTCATAAGCCTTGCCTGCTCGGGGGTTATCGCCGTTCCGAGCGTTGCCACAGCATTGGAAAAATCCGCTGCGTGAAGGGCGATTACGTCCATATATCCCTCACACAGTATCATTGTTTCAGAGCAGGTGTGACGGGCATAATTGAGGGCAAATAGGTTTCGTTTCTTGTTGAAAACCGGCGTGTCTGCCGAATTGAGATACTTCGGCTTGGAATCGTCAAGGACTCTGCCGCCAAAGGCAATAACATTTCCCGACACGTCTATTATCGGGAACATCACTCTGTTACGGAAAACGTCGTACACGTTACCGTTTTTCGAGCGGGCGCAAAGATAAGCTGAAATCAGCTCGTCCTCGGTATATCCGAGAGAGCGCATGTGCTTCAAGAGCACTCCGAAATCGTCTGGAGCATATCCCAGTCCAAAATGCTTTATGGTGGCTAAGGACAGCTCTCTCTTTTTTGTGAAATATTCAAGAGCCACCCTCGATTTCGGTGTATCACTGAAAAGCTGTTTGTTGAAAAAACGTGCGGCATCTGCATTCATCTGATAAATGCGCTTTTTGTCATGCCTTTTTGCCTCGTATTTGAGGTCATCCTCGTGCGAAACGGTGATTCCCACTCTGCGGGCAAGCATTTCAACAGCGTCCTCAAAATCAAGATTCTCTATCTTCTTGGCAAAGGTGATAGCGTTTCCACCTATTCCGCAGCCAAAGCAGAAAAAGCTGTTATCATCGGGATAAACTGTAAAGGACGGCGTCTTTTCGCTGTGAAAAGGACAAAGTCCTGAATACTTTGAGCCTGCACGCTTCAGCGAAACGTAGCTTGAAATCAAGCCGTGAATGTCGGTTCGTGCGAGAATGTCGTCAATTATTTGTCTTGATATCATCCACGACCTCCCATTGCTTCGGAATATAAAGCTTCTCGAATAACGCAACCGCATATCTATCCGTCATTCCCGAAACAAAATCACAAACAGAGGTTTCAAGCCCGTGCTTCTCAATGTTGTTGTAGTACTGCTCAGGCATTTTATCGGGATGCCCGTGATAATAATTGTATAGCGTTATGAGCAAATCCTGCGCCTTTGACTCCTCAGCCTTTGCAATTGAGTCCTCATACACGTTTTTGAACAAAAATGAGCGCAATTCGAGCATAGCCTCCTCGACATCCTTTGCCATAGAAATAACAGGAGAATCCATACTGCTGTCAATCACCGAGGACACAAGGGTATTTATGCGTTCGCTATGTGTGTTTCCGAGCGTTTTGCGTATTTCAACGGGAATTTGCTCCATCGAAAGAATACCAGCACGGCAGGCATCGTCAATATCGTGGTTTATGTATGCGATGCGGTCTGCGTATTTTACGAGAACGCCCTCAAGGGTAGACGCCATATGATGACCCGTGTGATTGAGTATAGCATCTCTGACCTCATAAGTCAGATTCAATTCGTCAATGTAGTCTACAACTCGCAAGCTCTGTCTGTAATGGGCAAAATCCTTATCAAAGCAACGGCGCATCGCCATTTCTCCCGCATGCCCGAACGGCGTATGTCCGAGGTCGTGTCCGAGAGCTGCCGCCTCAGTCAGATCCTCATTCAAACGAAGTGCACGTGCCATTATACGTGCTATCTGCGTCACCTCAAGAGTATGTGTCATTCTCGTTCTGTAATGCTCGTCCTTAGGAGAAAAGAAAACCTGAGTTTTGTGCATAAGACGGCGAAATGATTTTGAATGTATAATTCGGTCTCTGTCACGCTGAAATTCAGTTCTGACTAGCCCGGGGGCAAGCGGATGCTCTCTACCCTTTGTATTGGCGGTCAAAAAAGCATACTCACTGAGTGTTTTAGCCTCTCTTTCGAGAAAGATACTGCATACGTCCTTCACCGGTAATTCACCGTCCTTTCAATAATAATATACGCAAAAAAGGCCGTAAAACTTTTTTTGCGTAAAAAATATGATTAAATTGATGAAAAATCGAATTTTTCGCCTTTTTTCCGAATGTCGCACTTCCCTGCCGTTATTTCTGTCAATTCGTCAAGCAAAGTGACCCCCTGTTTTTTGGGATAAGATATGCACACGCAAACACTGTCGGAAAAGTCTGTGCTATCAATTCTTACTGAATTTTCATTAAGGATTTGCAGTATTCTCTGATAATCGGAATAAGAACAGGTAATTTGATATTCAACATAGGTTTCCAATTTACAGGGCTCAGCGGAATCAAGCGCCAGCTTTGTGGCATTTGTGTATGCCCTGACAAGTCCCCCTGTGCCGAGCAAAACACCGCCAAAATACCGTGTAACAACTATTGCAGCATCACACACGCCGCTTTTTCTGAGCACGTCGAGCACAGGAAGTCCTGCTGTCCCCTGCGGCTCTCTGTCATCGCTGTAACGCATTATAGAGTTCTCACGCAAAACGTATGCGTAAACGTTATGCTTAGCGTCAGGATATTTTTTCTTAATAGAATTAACGAAAGCGACAGCCTCGCTCTCCGAGGTTACCGGGGAAATATTGCCAATAAAAACCGACTTTTTCTCCTCAAAGCTCTCCTCCGCCGCACGCTTTACTGTTATATATTCTTCCATTAGTTCTGCCTCGGTTTATTTGTCGTTTTTAATATATATTTTGTATTTACCTTCGGTCTTTTTATCGAGAATTGCGACAACCTCTGCGCCCGTATCCGTGTAATTTACATCCTCAACCTTCGCAACCGCATAGAGGGAATTCAGCTCTGATTGAGCATCGTACGGAAACAGCAGAGTCAAACGGCGTTTTGAGTTACGTATTATAAATAACAGGCGTTGAAGCAATGAGTCTATGCCCTCACCCGTCCTTGCGGATATAGCAACTGAATTATCTGTATTCGGGATAAACGGCGTTTCCAGCGCATCGCATTTGTTATATGCGATAACAGTGGGCTTATCCCCCGCTCCGAGCGTTTCCAAAAGCTCCTGAGTGATTTTTAAATGCTCCGAGCACTCGGGATCGGTTATATCTGCAATTATGAGAATTATATCCGAATATGCCGCCTCATCGAGCGTTGAGCGGAATGCTTTTATAAGATGATGCGGAAGATTTCTTATAAACCCAACGGTATCCGTCAGTAAAACGTCCTCTCCGTCGGCGAGAGTCAGGCGCCTTGTAGTCGGGTCGAGTGTTGCAAACAGCTTATTCTCCGAAAGAACTCCTGCATCTGTGAGAGTGTTTAAAAGCGTGGATTTTCCTGCGTTTGTATATCCTACAATTGCAATCTTGGGCAGACCGCTTCTGTCACGTGCGGCACGCATTGTCATGCGTGTGCGAACCATTTGCTCGAGCTCCGCCTCGAGCGCATCTATTCTGCGCTTTAAGTGTCTTTTATCGCTTTCGAGCTGAGATTCACCCGGACCGCGAGTTCCGATTTTACCGCCCTGACGGGATAGCTCTGCCCCTTTACCTATAAGCCTCGGCGCCGTATACTTGAGCTGAGCCAGCTCCACCTGTAGCTTTCCCTCTCCTGTTTTTGCGTGTAAAGCAAATATGTCGAGAATGAGCATGCTTCTATCAATGACACGAACGTCGCCGTCAAGCTTTTCCTCGATGTTTCTTATCTGTGAAGGTGATAGCTCATTGTCAAACACAACGAGGTTAGCCTTCTCGTTGTTGCAAAGCTCGGATAACTCTTGGACCTTACCGCTTCCAATACAGGTTGCCGCATCGTAAGAGGATTTTATTTGTATAAGCTCCCCTGCAACCTCACCGCCCGCTGTATCGAGCAGCTCCGCTAATTCCCTAAGAGATATTTTGCAGCTATTAAGTTGTTCATTACTCTTTGAAATTCCTACGAGAATTGCTCTCTGAATTAAATTCTCTGCCATAATACCTCCTAAAATAATTTTATAAAGCAAAAAGGCGTGAAACCGAAAAGCTCACGCCGTTTTTAAAATCACAGATTACTTGCCGGTTGCAGCAAGACGCTTCTTGAACTTATCAACACGTCCAGCGGCGTCAACAAACTTCTGTTTACCGGTAAAGAAAGGATGGCACTTGGAACAAATTTCAACGTTAATATCGCCCTTGGTAGAACGAGTAACGACCGTAGCGCCACAAGCACATTTAATAGTAGCTTCCTTGTAGTCCGGATGTATACCCTGTTTCATCTTTAACACCCCTCTTTTATTTATTACCGATTTATTATAACACAAGATATTTTGTTTTGCAATACTTTTTTAAAAAATATTTTCAAATTATATTTTACCCATCATTTCCTTGCGTAAACGGGAAATAATTTTCTTTTCAAGCCTTGATATATAAGATTGCGAAATTCCGAGCATATCCGCAACCTCCTTTTGAGTCCTTTCCTTACCGTCAAGCATACCGAAGCGCAGTTGAATAATCAGCTTTTCGCGTTTTTTTAGTGTTTCCACAGAGGCTCTGACTATCGCTCTCTCCTCGTCTTCCTCTATACCCCTGCATACAACGTCTGCATCGCTTCCTAAAATATCCGAAAGTAAAAGGATATTTCCGTCCCAATCAACGTTTAACGGCTCGTCAAATGATACCTCACGGCGTTGAGCGCTGTTTTTCCTTATGTACATCAGGATTTCATTTTCGATGCAACGTGATGCGTATGTTGCGAGCTTAATGTTTTTATCCATCTTAAAGGTATTTATCGCCTTCATAAGTCCAACAGTGCCGATTGAGATTAAATCCTCTATATTAATTCCTGTGTTTTCAAACTTTTTGGCTATGTAAACGACGAGCCTTAGGTTATGCTCAATCAAAAGATTGCGCTGATATTCACTTATATCACCCGAGGATAGAATTTCCGCCTCCTCCTCCCTTGTGAGAGGTGCAGGCAAAACATCGGCTCCGTTTATGTAATAGATTTGCCCGAAATTATATTTCTTTTTTATTCTTTTCTTTGAGAAAAAACCTTTGATTTTGGCTACTAAAAAGTTAAAAAACCTGATTAAAATTGACATAATGCCCTCCTTATTATATTAACTTACGAGCGAGGACGGCATAACCGCACCGTATCCTGAAAAGTCGTTTTCCGTCGAACTGTCAACGGCTATCAGTGCATTTGCGGGATATGCCCGACCTTTTTCGTCTGTTATTTCTATTTCATCTGCATTTATACCTACCAGCGTGCTGGAGCCTGCCACCGTTTTTACGGGTATCAGACGTATTCGCTTTGCATTTTTTACCGATATGTCCGAAATATCATAGCACTTGCTCTTTATTGCTCGGCGTATATCAAACGGTAGCACCTTTTCTATTGCGGAGAGCGTCACCACTATTACGCTCCTACCCGAAAATGGGTCTTTCAGCAGGTTTCCGCTATCGACAAGCGCATCAAAGCTTACCGATTTATTATCGAGCTTCATTTTTACACTGACGCTCTTTGTTTTAACAGTGTTTTTCAGAATTATCTCTGACATTTTAATGCACACAGCGCTTATCGCACCTAAAACGATAAATATCAGTGCTTTCAAAAGACCGTCAGGCTCAGCAACTGTGTCCTTTCCTATAAAGCTGTTAAGAAATGAATACATGGCAGTAACTGCGCCGCCTATCAGTAGCGACACCATATAAAACAAAAGGCACGCCTTAAACAGCTTTTTTATATCCTTAATTCCAAAAAAGGCTATATATGTAATGATCACCGATGCAAAAACGTCTATTATCAGCGACACAACCGCAGAGCCCGCATAAAGAACGCTGAACACCGAATATATGCCGCCGAGCACTGCCGCTATGAGCAAGGCATAATTTTTTCTTCCGCAAGATAAAAGACGTGACGTTATGTAAAGTGAGAAAAGGTCCATACAAAAGTTTATAAGAAACAGAATATCAACGTATAAAATCTGCATATCTCTCCTCCTCGCACTTTAATTATATATATCTTGCGAGGGGTTTTATGTCTTATTGTGCGTTATATTTTTTTAAAATATCGCCTTTTTCGGCATAAAAACAAAAAGACCGTGCAAAACGGCCTTTAAAAAATAAAAACAGCCCATTGGGGCTGTTTTTATTTGCTTTGGTAAGAAAGGTTTAGATGCGCTCCTTAACCTTTGCGCTCTTACCAACTCTGTCTCGAAGATAGTTAAGCTTCGCACGGCGTACCTTACCATAACGTACAACCTGTACCTTCTCAACGTTGGGAGAGTGAAGGGGGAAGGTCTTCTCTACACCGCATCCGTATGCAACACGTCTTACGGTGAAGGTTTCTGAGATTCCGCCGCCACGTCTTGCGATAACGGTGCCCTCAAAAATCTGGATTCTCTCTCTCGTTCCCTCTTTGATCTTGTTGTGAACCTTAACGGTATCACCGATGCTGAATGCGGGAACCTCACTCTTGATTTGCTCGCTTACAAAAGCCTCGATTTTGTTCATTTTGGCTCCTCCTTATAACGGAACATTCATGCAGAGCAACGCAGAGGACTGTCCCTGAATATACGCACATAAACGCTAAAATTTACATGCTCTGCTATTATAACACAGTTTTTCTTAAAAATCAATACTTTTTCAAAAAATATTTATCTAAATGTCTTTTCTAAAATTTCAAGTATTTTAAACTTAACCACATACCCCGAACTGTTGCTTTCACTTATGAGATTATACTGCTCCTTGGTAAGCCCTGCCGATACGTCGGAATAGTCGATGCTCTCTCCGAGCGCCGCCTCCGTGCACATAGGCGGAAAAAGCACGCACCACCAATTATCACCTGCCCCTTCACCGATTATTATTCTCAAGGACAGGTATTCGCCTGCGGGCAACGCTATCCTTCCGTAATCTCTTGTGGGGTATTTTTCCTCTCCAAGCTCTGCGCTGACGCCGTACTCATATCCACGGGAATTGACGTACTCCTGCGCAAACTGTTCGATTTCACTCAAATCCTCATAAATTTTTGCCTTTGCAACCGACAGCTCCCCATAGGAAGAAAAGCTATCCCTGTATTTTTCCAAAAGCTCATCACGAAGTCCCAGCTTTAACGCCTGATCCTCCTCTGAATTTGAATTAGCTAGTATATGCAGGCGCATAACGTTTGAATAAAGCTCCTCCTCTCCCGCAATAGGGAGTGCAAAAATTATGCAAAAAGCCAACACGACACAAAAACAAAACGCAATTTTCCTTTTCATACAAAAACCTCCGAAACTATAAAGGGATTATAGCCTCGGAGGAAAAATGTTATTCAGTTAAATAATATTGCGTCTGCCCTCAATTGCTCGGTGCAGGGTTACCTCGTCTGCGTATTCAAGGTCACCGCCAACAGGCACACCGTATGCAAGCCTTGTCACCTTAACGCCGATAGGGGTTATAAGACGAGCGAGATACATAGCGGTAGCCTCTCCCTCAACGGTTGGGTTGGTGGCAACGATAACCTCGGCGACCGTTCCGTCTGCGAGTCTGTCAAGCAGCTGCTTCATATTGAGAGCTTCGGGTCCTACGCCGTTGAGCGGGGACAGGCATCCGCCGAGAACGTGATAAAGCCCCTTATATTCCCTGACCTTTTCAAAGGCGAATACGTCACGGGCATCCTCTACCACACAAATAACGCTCGGATCTCTGTCCGCATCGGAGCATACAGGACACAGCTCCTCCTCGGAAAAATTGCAGCAGCATTTGCATTTGTGTATATTTTCCTTTGCACCGATAACGGCATCGGCAAATTCACGTGCCTCCTCATCGGTGAGCTCGAGGACGGAAAAAGCCATTCTCGCCGCAGTTTTTGCTCCAATTCCGGGCAAATGACGGAATTGCTCTATAAGCCGCTGAAGCGGAAGAATATATTCCATATTAAAACAGTCCGTTCATACCGGGAAGATTCATCTGCCCTGTAATCTTGGACATTTCCTCCTGTGAAACCTCGTCAACCTGCTTCATTGCCTGATTGACAGCAGCAATTATTATATCGGTGAGCGTTTCAATATCGTCCGGATCTACAATCTCAGGCTGTACCTCTAAGGAAATCAGCTCCTTTTTGCCGTTCACCTTTACAGTCGCCATACCGCCGCCCGCAGAAACCTCATATTCTCTTGCCTCGAGCTCTGCCTGCATTGCAGCCATATCCTCCTGCATTTTCTGAGCCTGCTTCAGCATATTAGCCATATTTCCGGCTCCGCCGTTGTTTGGAATTCTAACCTTCATATTTATCCTCCAAAGTTAAATTAACCGTTCAGTTCTTTTTCAAAATCAAAATTACTGTTGCCAATATCTTCATTTACCACAATCGCCACATTTTCCTGCGATACTTCTTTTCCTTCGTACGAGGAAATAATCGACGAGATTATACGCAACGATTCGGAATTCTTCGCCATTGAGGCAAAAAAGCCGGAAGAGAGATATATAACGAATTTTCCGTTACCGTCGGTTTTAAGCTCCGAGCCTGACAGACAACCTGCAAGCGCCGGCTTTACCGCCTGGATTTTTTCAATCGCATCACGCCAATAGGACACAGAAGATAACACCGCTGCTTTGGCTGGCTTTGAAGTATCGGGTTCATCCTTCAAATCAGGTGTTTTTTCTTCTGCCTCGTTTTTTGTATCAATTTTTACACTTTTCACAGGTGTGCTTATAGGAGAAACACCGCATTTTATCCTCGCTATCTCGTCCTCGAGAGCAGATATTCTCGACAAAAGGCTATCTATTGAATGCGAGAGCGAGGGCTCGCACATTCTGGTGAGAGCGAGCTCTGCCACCGAGCGCTTTGACACCGCAGTTTTTTGCATATCGTACAGTGCCTGTTCAAGCACGCTTGAATGATACAAAAGCTTTTCAAGTGACACTGACTCCGCAATTTCGAGCAGGTCTGCATATTCCACGTCGGTAAGCTCGAGATATTCCTTAGAATCCTTTCCCGTCTTGGTAATCATCATATCACGGTAAAAATCGACGAGCTCGCCGAAGAACACGCTGATATCACGGGAATTCATAAATACGTCTGCAACGGATTTATATATAGCATCATAGTCCGCTCTGAAAATAGCACGCACGAGGGCGGAAATTTCAGCACGGTTTCCTGTTCCAAGCGTTTCATAAACTAAACGATAGTCGATTTTCATACGAAGTCCTGCGCAAAGCTCCAAAAGGCTGATGGCATCTCTCATTCCACCGAGCGACATTCTGGCAATAAGCTTCGCTCCGTCGGGGTCGAGGTCTATTTTTTCATTCTCCGCTATCGTCATCAGCCTCTCAACGATTACAGGTGATGAAAGCCGCTTAAAATCATAGCGCTGACATCTTGAAACAATTGTACTCGGGAGCTTATGAAGCTCTGTTGTAGCCAAAATGAATATTACGTGTGCGGGAGGCTCCTCAAGAGTTTTTAGCAGGGCGTTGAATGCGCTACCGCTCATCATATGGACCTCGTCGATGATGTATACTCTGTATTTGAGAAGAGCGGGAGAAAAAACTATTTCCTCCTTAATATCCCTGACGTTGTCAACACCCGTATTGCTCGCAGCATCCATTTCAATTACGTCGGTTGCTGTGCCTGCATCTATGCTCCTGCACGCTTCACACTGATTGCAAGGATTGCCGTCAATGGGGTTAAGACAGTTAACAGCCTTCGCAAATATCTTCGCACAGCTGGTTTTTCCTGTTCCGCGTGAGCCGCAGAAAAGATAGGCGTGAGAGGTCTTATTACTCGCAACCTGGTATTTTAGAATATCCGTAATCATCTTCTGACCGCATACGCTGTCAAAATCGGCAGGACGCCATTTTCTGTATAACGCTCTGTGCTGCATAAAACCTCCTTAAAAAATAATTGCCGTACAAACGGGGATACCGAGTGACGGCAAAATTTTGCCGTTACGCCTTCGGACATCGGATAGAACCATACACCTCGAATTCGAAAAGACTCTTACACACGTTAACCGCAGCCTCTGCTCCAAACAGGCTGCCTTGCGGCACATAGGATAAACTGCTTAATGCTGCTTGGTCCCCCACCTGACATGGTTCGCAGCCTCCTATTGCGCAAGACCCATTCTTCAACACAGCGGAATGCGGCGCAGACTGCACAAGAATCGCCCTCATAAGAGGAATTAGCCTCTGCTATAGTGGATTTCAGATACAGGGCGCCACTACCTCCCCGGTTAGTATGGTTCCACCCGATGCCCGAAGGCAAAAGGCATAACTGCTATTAGTATATCAAAAAATATACTGTTTTGCAAGAGAAATTTAATATTTTTTATTTTTACATTACAAGACCGCCGTTTACGCTTATAACTGCACCTGTGATAAAGTCTGCCCCATCAGAGGAAAGAAACAGCGCCGTCTTAGCAACATCCTCAGCTTTGCCTATTCTGGAAATCGGCGTTTCTTCAATTATCGCCTGCTTATCACTCTCGGATAAAACGGTGTTCATTTCAGTATCAATTAACCCGGGCGCTATGCAGTTAACCGTTATATTGCTCGGACCAACCTCCTTGGCAAGTGCCTTTGTAAAGCCTATCAGCGCCGCCTTTGAGGTGGAATAAGCAACCTCACACGAGGAACCGCAAATTCCCCACATAGAGGAAATATTGATTATCCTACCGAATTTTTTCCGTATCATAAAGGGCAATACCGCACGTGAATATCTGAATGCTCCGTCTATATTAACGCTCATCATACCAGACCATTCCTCATCAGTAACGTCAGTCAAGAGCGAAAAAGAGGAAATTGCGGCGTTATTGATTAAAACGTCAATTTCTCCGAGCACACCCACGGCTACGCTGACCGCACGGTTTACGTCCTCGGTTACCGAGGAATCTGCGCAAATTGCGAGCGCACCGCATTCATTTGCGAGCGCCTCAGCCTTTTCCTTGGAGTTTTTATAGGTAAAGGCAACAGAGTGACCGTTTTTTGAAAAAAGGCGCACCATTTCTGCTCCGATTCCCCGCGAGCCTCCGTTTATAAGTACTTTCATTTTTTCATAACTCCTTTAATTATCAAAACATCTGACGGATCCTGGTAAAAGGAAAAACGGTGTCCGGTTTTGTAATTATCAATATCAATGTTATAGTTCTTATCGAGAAATTCAGCGCTCAGCTGATTTTTGCTGGTTATGTAGTATCCGCCGCCGTACTCCTTGCAAATAACCTTAAAATTTGTGAAATAAAAGAGCTTTTTATTTATGCTTGTTATATGAACGGAAATAGCGTTGGCGCTCGTCTTGGAATTTGGCGGAAATGCATAACGCAATATCTCATCGGCAGGCACTCTCCTGTTAGCGGCAAGAATGAGATATTTGACTATCCTGTATTCAAGCGAGGTCAACCTTACGGGAATCGAAAAAACCTTGATTACATTCTGCGGATATGATGAATTAAACCGAAGGCACTTGTTGGTACAACGGTCAGCATCGACCTTCAACTGTCTCAAAACGTCTTTAACCCAGTAAGAAATCGTATGAATTTTCTTCTCAATATCAATGAAGCTATAAATGTATGAGTTTTCGAGGAGATATTTGTACATAGTTTTCGTATCATCCTTTCGGCGGAAGGGGACGATTGCTATGTTGAATTTATTTCTGATTTTAACTATAAATTCATTTACCGAGGGTATCTTTTCAGGCTTTGCCAATACAAGAAGGGTGTATTTACCCGTTTCGAGCTCAGTTATACAATTGCGGTAGGTGGCATATTCTATCAGGACTTCCCCTTCGTAAAAGGTATCACGCCAGTCCTCGCAACTTTTCATCGTTTCTTCAATGAACAAAACCATACGGAAGCTTTATTTGAGAGTTACCACCGTAACGCCCATCTCTCCTTCTCCAAATACTCCGTTGCGGTATGAACGCACACGGGAATCAGTCTTCAAATATTCTTGCAAAGTTTTCCTGAGTACACCTGTTCCCTTGCCGTGAATAATGCGTACCTCCAAAACACCTGACAAAACTGCGTCGTCAAGGTATTTATCAACCGCGAACCACGCATCGTCCGCATATTTTCCTCTGACGTCAATCTCAGGGTGAAAATCACGCACTACGTTTGATTTGAGGGTTGCTTTGTGTGAGTTAGTAGCTTTCTTTGCCTTGTTAGGCGTGCGATTTTCCTCACTGTCTTCTATAAGGCGGATTTTATCAAGCTCCACCTTAGCACGGATTATTCCCGCCGAAACGCTAACCGTGCTGTTCTTGTCAGAAATAGCAGTAACGGTTCCCCGCTGACCGAGCCCTACAACGTATACTTTATCTCCAACCTTTAACGGACGGGGTAATACGTAATCGTCATCAAGGGACACCTCGCTCGGCTCGGTGCTGTCATAAAGGTCGAGTCCGTCACGGATTCTGTTGCGAATATCATTCTTCGCCGCCTCAAATGCTTTGGCAAAATCCTGTTTCTGTTGAGCTTTTTTCAGCTTATCAAGCTCCTTTAACACATAATCACTTGTAGCACGAGCGCTGTCATAGAGCGCTTTCGCTTTCTGCCTTGAATTTTCTATCTCTTTTTGCGCTTTTTCTGTTCTTTCTTGGAGCTTTTTCTCTTCGTTTTTCTTAATGCTTTCAAGCTCGCACCTCAATTTTTCAGCCTCATCACGGCTCTTTTCCATCGAGATTCGTGTAGCCTCAAGCTTTGATATAACACTCTCAAAATTCTTATTTTCACCCGAAATAAGCTCATCGGCTCTCGACACTATATCATCGGCAAGACCAAGCTTTCTCGATATAGCAAACGCATTTGATTTACCCGGTGCGCCAACTATCAGTCGATAGGTAGGTGCAAGCGTTTCTATATCAAATTCACACGATGCATTCTGAACACCGTCTGTGTCGAGGGCGTATGCCTTCAGCTCTGCATAGTGAGTGGTAACGGCGCAAAACGCTCCGCTACTGCGCACCTTTTCTATTATAGCTACTGCGAGCGCAGCGCCCTCTATAGGGTCGGTGCCTGCGCCGAGCTCATCAAAAAGAGCGAGGGTTGCAGGCTCAACTCCGTCAAGAATTGACACGATATTTTTCATATGTGCCGAAAACGTGGACAGCGACTGCTCTATGCTCTGCTCGTCACCTATATCCACGAGAACGTTTTGGAAAATACCTATCTCCGAATCCTCGTCTGCCGGAATCTGTAAGCCAGACTGTGCCATCAGCACAAAAAGACCGAGTGTTTTAAGGGTAACGGTTTTTCCTCCCGTGTTCGGACCGGTTATTATCATTGTATCGAAATCCTTACCCAAGGATACGTCAATTGGCACTACGTTCCCCCGTATGAGAGGATGACATGCACGTCTGAGCGATATACAAGGGGTTTCGCTGATTTTAGGTGTGTTTGCACGCAGGTTTACCGAAAATGATGCACAGGTAAAGTAAAATGCCAGCTCCGTCATCGTATCATAATCGGAAACTATCTGATTTGCGAAATCTCCGCACATAGATGACAGCTCAAAGAGTATGCGTTCTATTTCCGCTCTCTCCTTGTTTTCAAGGATTTTGAGCTGATTATTTGCCTCTACAATCGCAATAGGCTCTATAAAGAGCGTTGAGCCCGAGGATGAGGTATCGTGCAAAAGCCCCTTTACCTCCGAGCGATACTCCGCCTTTACAGGTATAACATATCTTCCGTCACGGACGGTTACAATGTTTTCCTGCAAATATTTCAGGCGCGCGCCGCCCATATATCCCTGCAGGATATCCTTTATGCGGTTGTTTTCAATTTTTATTTTCCTGCGTATCTCTGCAAGCTCGGGGCTCGCCTCATCCGCTATTACGTCATCGGAAATAATAGTTCTGCGTATTCTGTCCTCAAGCACTCTATTGGGAACAAGACGCTCGAACACGGCGTCAAGCGAGGTCTGATACGGCTTTTCCGTGTGTATATAATCGAGCATCATTCTCGCACAAAACAAAAGCGAGGCTATGTCGGTTAACTCCCGTGTGGAAAGGCAAGAGCCCTTCATAGCACGCTCTGCGCTGTCTGATACACCTTCCGCATCGGTAAAATGAGGAAATCCCTTAGATGATAAAAGCTTTTTTGCATCATCCGTCTTTTCCTGCCGTCTGATAACGGTTTCAAAATCATTGGACGGCATAAGAGAAAGAGCCCGTCTGCGTGCCCCAGATGTAGGAGCACATTCGGCGAGCATTTCCTTCACCGTATCGTATTCAAGCGCCTTGAACGTTTTTTGTGAAAAATGCATCTTTTTCTCCGTTATTTTATACTGTAATAGAAATCCAATGTTTTAAAGCCGTGGTCAATCTGGTTTATAAAATACGCCTCTGCCGCCTTGACAAAGCACTGCATATCCTCGGGCGGTATATTGAAATTGAGTATATCCTTTGGCTTGCAATGAATTACGTACCGCATAGCCTCTCTTACGGGATCAGTTATGTTTACCACGGGATACCTGAATCCGTTTTCATCCGTTTGCTCAAAATAGCTGTCGATTGCCTGTATTTTCTTACATTCGCTGCATATAAGGCTACCATTCATTATATCGAGCGTGTAGCGCTCCTTTTTCTGCTTGCAGGAGCGACAGGCATCAATGTCGGGAGTAAATCCGAGAAGCGATGACACACGCAGCTCAAAAACCGCCTTTATCTTCTCGGGTGAGTACCTTTCGAGCGATAAAGCATATAGTGAATTCAAAACAACCGACAAATATTCATCGGACGGCTCCGAGGTTGCAGTATAGTCAATTGCCTCGCAAATATATGAGGCAATTGCCGTTCTTTCAACTGAGAGTCGTATGTCGAAGAAATTATTGATAAGGCTCGCTTCCTTTGCCCAATAATACCCGTTTTTTTCATAAAGAGTAAAGGTTGAATAGCAAAACATCTGGCAGGCAGGCATATTTTTGCTCTTGATCGAACGCACGCCCTTAGCAGTTACGGGAACTGTTCCGTTATCCGTAAATACCGTTAAAAGCTTGTCCGACTCGTTGATATTCGTTTCACGGATTACAACGCCCTTTATTTCGTTTAACATAATTATTCCCTGTATCCGAAATTTCCGAGTATAAAATCGCTGTCACGCCAATTTTCCTTTACCTTAACCCATAGGTCAAGATAAATCTTGCATCCGAAAAATCTCTCCAGATCCTCTCTTGCACGTGAGCCAACCAGCTTCAGCGTTGCGCCCTTTTTGCCTATAATTATACCCTTATGTGAATCCTTTTCGCAAAAAATCTCTGCCCGTACGCTTATAATACCGTTTTTATCCTTAAATTCCTCGATAGCAACCGCTGTTCCGTGAGGAATCTCCTCATCAAGAGTTCTGAGCAGCTTCTCTCTGATTACCTCGGACACTATCTGTCTTTCGGTCTGATCGGTGACAATGTCGTCGGGGAAAAACCAACAACTTTCGGAGAGATATTTTTCACATTCAGATATAACCTCGTTGACGTTTTTTCCGTTTTTTGCAGAAATGGGAACAACTGCGTCAAAATCGTGGTATTCGCTATATGCGGCAATTGTTTTTGCAACGTTTTGGGGCTGCACCGAATCAATCTTGTTTATAACGAGAATTGCTCCAAGACGGCGCTCCTTTATTCTGTCGATAACGGTGCGCTCTATATCGCCTATCGCCTCTCGCGGCTCAACAACCAATATTACTGAATCCGCATCACCGAGCGTATCGTCCGCGGTTTTAACCATATAATCGCCGAGCTTCGTTCTCGGCTTGTGAATACCGGGTGTGTCAAGGAATACGTACTGATTTTCACCCACGGTATGTATACCAGTTATTCTGTTTCGTGTAGTCTGTGGCTTTTTTGACACAATCGCTATTTTCTCACCGAGAATTGCGTTAAGAAGTGTGCTTTTTCCCACGTTAGGACGTCCTACAATTGCTATAAACGCTGTCTTTTTCATATCTTTCTCCTTATTCAAGCCCCAGCTTTTCGATTATTTCTCTCTGCCGCTTGCACATATCCTCGTCGTCAGCCGAGGAACGCTCGTGGTCGTAGCCGAGAAGGTGCAGGGTTGAATGTATGGCGAGAAATGCCGCCTCTCTGATAAAGCTGTGCCCAAGCTCTGCCGCCTGCTCCTTTGCCTTATCAATGCAAAGAACTATATCGCCGAGAGGGATTTCGGGTAGCTCGTCTGCAGCGGTTTCTATATCCTCGTTGAGTGGAAAGGACAAAACGTCGGTCGGTCTGTCAATTCCTCGGTATTCGAGATTCAGCCTGTGAATTGCGTCCGTATCGCAAAGTGTCACGGAAACCTCGCAATCACGTATTATTTTCTCATAATCAAGAGCCGCCTCAACTGCCCGGCGTATATTTATGAGTAAATCATAACCGGGAGAGCTTACTCCTTCGAGCGAAAAATATATTCTGAGTCCTCTTTTATTCGGTTTATATCTTCCTACAATCTTAGCCATTTTGTTTCTTTATCCTATACCTTTCCTTACCGCTGTCATTGGCTTTTGCCCGTTCGCTGTCGTATTTATCGTATGCCTTTATAATTTTTTGAACTAATCTGTGTCTTACAACATCTCTTTCGGAAAAATGATGAATGGCGATATCGTCTATATCCGAAAGTATCTTCAATGCAACGGAGAGCCCGCTCTTTTTTCCGAATGAGAGGTCGGTTTGCGACGGATCTCCCGTAACCACCGCCTTTGAGTTATATCCAAGGCGTGTCAGAAACATTTTCATCTGCTCAGGGGTGGTGTTCTGCGCCTCATCAAGTATTATGAATGAATCGTCAAGCGTACGTCCCCTCATGTATGCGAGCGGCGCTATCTCAATGGTGTTTTTCTCCACGTGGCGCTGATAATTCTCAGCTCCGAGCATCTCGTAGAGGGCATCGTTGAGAGGGCGCAGATACGGGTCTATCTTGCTCTGCAAATCCCCGGGCAAAAATCCGAGTCGCTCGCCTGCCTCAACTGCGGGACGTGTTAAAATTATTCGGTTAACCTGCTTGTTTTTCAGCGCATCGACAGCCATAGCCACAGCGAGGAAGGTTTTTCCTGTTCCCGCAGGTCCTACGCCAAACACAACGGTATTAGAACGTATAAGCTCAATGTAGCGCTTCTGCCCTGCCGTTTTGGGCTTAATAGGCTTTCCCCTCATAGTGAGGCACACCGCATTTTCCGACATCGAGAACAAATCGCTGTCCCTGTCCTCGCAAACCGTGTCGATAACATAATCGACAGCCTGCTCAGCAATCATCTCGCTGCCGTCGGTCAGCTTCTTGAAATATTCAATTATTTTTACGGCACGCTCAACCGAGACGGGGTCCTCGGCGGAAATAAAGATAGTATCCCCGTCGTTTGTATCATCACGCTTGTTTGAGATTTTTACGCCAAGACGCTTGGATATTTTCTCAATATTTTTATCAAAAGCTCCAAATATTGCCGAGGTCATCTCGCTCGATTGGGTTTTCACAGTCCTTTGTGTCATAGACACTCCTTTATCATTCTACAATTATTTCTGATTTTTTTGATATATCCTCTATCGAAATAACTCTTGACGTAAGAATAAACTTACCGTCGATAAATTCACCGTACGTTCTTTTTTCCACGAGCATTGCCCCGGAAAGGGTAGAGGATATTTCGGAATTTAAGCGATTGTACGCAAGCTTTACCATTTCATTTTCCGAAAGCGGGCAGTCCACACTCTGATATTGGAGAGCAACGGTTTTTGTTATGTAAATCGGCAGATTTATTTTTCCGAAAACAGACAACTGCTCCTTACTCTCTATTGTATCATAAACATAGGGTAAATTTCCACTATATTTCAAAATATTTAAAGTTTTTCCGAAAAAATTTATAGAAAATCCGATATTTTTCCTGTTAGTGTAGGACTTAGTAGCTATAATTTTAGGAATTTCGATGTAAAAATCATGTGATACTCTGCCCAAAACCTCTCCGTTTGCATTAACTATCTCTGTTTTGTTAAGTCCGTCGCCAATTCCGCTGATAAGAAGGTCACCTGCCAATACAACGTCTCCTTTTTTCACTACCCCACGCCCTGAATACACGTTAATGCTTTCAATTACTGCGTTATCCTTGGCAACTATATTCACAGCCCGATCTCCATTATCAGTATCATTCTCAGCTCTTGACGCCTCTATTACGTCTACGTACGCAACGTTTCCTCGCATATTTACGGTTATGTAGGATATTTTCTCGTCTTTGTTAAGAAAATCCACGCAAATCTGATCCATTTCAAGCCCGGAAATGCGTTTTCCGATTGAGAGTCCGCACTCCTCGAGCACAGAGATTATTTCGTCATCTCCAACTTCTCTGTTACCGCTCACACGTACATCCCACAAATGCGTAGACGTATATGTGAGAATTGCCAAAAAAGCGATGGCACCCAAAAGGATACCAATGCGTGAGCGCAGCCGTAAAATCAACCGTGATACGCCGAGCATCCGTTCGGATATAATCAGCTCCGAAAAGGCATTTCTTATTTTATCGGCATCCTTTTGATATACGAAAAAAGAAAATATCTCTCCCCTCGTTTTTGAACCCCATATCTGTATATTGTTATCAAGGGCGAAGGTGAAGAGCCTCTCCTTCCCACTTGACGGAATCGCCATCTTACAGCGTGAAAACATAAAATTTATCTTTCTCATAAAATTCACCCGAAATTTATTTCACTTATATCCCCGAAAAGCTCGACAACGCCCCCCGAAAAGGTCACACATTCAAGATTTTTGCCGCAAACATTTACACATTTTTTGTGTAAATTTACCGATATAATTTCGGGCAGATAATTTTTAAAGGATTTCGCTCCGCATATACAAACGCACATCGGCGTGGAATCGCCACTCATTCTTATTTCGATGCTTCCACCGACGTTTAACCCCAAATTTTGGGTAGTTTCTGAGCTCTTATTCTTGCTTTTCTTAATTTTTTTCATATTAACCTCATATCATTTCTTGTATATTATAGATATGATTTATGAGGTAATATAATGAACGAAGATGACAAAAGAATATCTCACGGCTGGATATTTTCACTCTTAATTCTCGGCATTATCCTTTTCCTTCTTATTAACGTTACAACGGTTATTGAAGCGATGAGAGAGGCTTTAAAAATGTGCGCACATTCGATAATTCCCTCGCTCTTCCCTTCATGCTCTTGTCTGACATTCTCGTATCAAGAGGCGACGTTTACTTTTTTGCCGATATATTAGGAAAACCGCTCGAAAAAATATTCAAAATAAGCAGATATGGAGCTATCGCTCTCGTTTTAGGTGTTATTTGCGGTTTTCCCATCGGAGGAAAGCTTGCATGCTCTCTCTGTGAGGACGGTTTTATAAGCGAAGAGGAATGTGCACGCTTAGCCTCAATTGCTAACTGCGCATCTCCTGCATTCGTTATAGGAACTGTTGGCGTTGTTTTTCTATCTGATTATAAAATAGGTATTATACTGTATGTATCCCAGCTTCTGTCTGTTCTTTTATTCTCTCTTTTTACAAAAAGAAGCCCGTCGGGTATAGGAATTTCCCTGTCTATTAAAAACAAAAAGAAAAAAAGCCTCACCGACTCGGTAAAGGACAGTGCTGTTTCTGCTCTGTTTCTCTCCTCTTTTATAATTTCCTTTGCCCTTATTTCAAGGCTGGTTGCAAAAACTATTCCTAATTTATTTATAACTAACATAATAACTGCCTTTTTGGAGATAGGCAGCTCTGCAAAATCCGCATCCATCCTTTTTCATATATCACCAATATCCGCAATTTTAATTCTTTCTTTTTCAATTTCCTTCTCGGGGTTGTCGGTTTATATGCAAACAAAATCGTATTTTGACTCCCTGGGAATAAAAATGCGAGGGTATATTGTCGCAAAATTTGTGCAAGGGGTGATAAGTGTGCTAATCACATTCTTCCTCATAAAAATATATTTATCGACATTTTAGTACGATATGATTAAAAATCACCTAATTTTCTACCGCTTTTTTAGACTATTTTTTCCATTTATTGGTTATAATACACAAGTATTCAAATGAAATTTTGTACATTTTTTTTGCGTCTTTTCTATTGCAAAAAATGGAAATATATGGTAGAATTTTAATCACAAATACCACATTTTTCCAGAGGAGTGCAAAAAAATGGACTACAACACAAAAATTCTCATAGTAGATGAGAACAACATATCAAGAAAGGAAATGAGAGAAAAATTATCACGCATCGGATTTCGCTACGTTGACGAGTCAACAAACGGCGAGGACGCACTGAACAAAATCGCCCGTATGCATCCTGACGTAGTTATAACTGAAGTATGGCTTTCTAAAATAGATGGAATCTCGCTTATCAAGCAGGCAAAAATGTTGGCGTATGCACCCGACAGACGCCCCGCATTCATAGCGGTATCCCCGGTATCAAACCCCAATATATTTATTGATGCTACAAACGCAGGCGCAGACCTATGCCTATACAGACCTCTTGATATAGGAAACCTCGTAGACAAAATTGAATCTCTGAACAATTCAAGGAGAACCCAAGAAATAACTGTCGGCGTTGATAAAACCGACATAGAAACGCAGGTAACGAAAATTATTCACCAGATAGGTGTTCCTGCACATATAAAGGGGTATCAGTATTTAAGAACGGCGATACTTATGACCATACGTGACAATGAGCTGATTAACTCGGTTACTAAAATTCTCTACCCGTCGGTAGCAAAGAAGCATTCGACCACGACATCACGTGTAGAGCGAGCTATACGCCACGCAATAGAGGTTGCGTGGGACAGGGGGGACATTGACACGTTAAACTCTTATTTCGGCTATACGATACAAAATTCGAGGGGAAAGCCCACTAACAGCGAGTTTATAGCTATGATCGCCGACAGCCTGCGTCTTAAATACAAAATATATTAAATATAACAAAAGCCAAGGCTTATCATTCGATAGACCTTGGCTTTAATTTTTCTATTATCAGAGCAAATGGAAATTTACAACGAGTGAAGCAAAAACTATGGATACCATAGACAATAGCTTTATAAGGATATTGATGGCAGGACCTGCCGTATCCTTAAACGGATCGCCTACCGTATCGCCTACAACGCCTGCCTTGTGCTGAGGGCTGCCCTTACCGCCGAAATTGCCGCTCTCTATATGCTTCTTCGCATTATCCCATGCACCGCCTGAGTTAGACATAAATATCGCCATAAGGAAGCCCGAAACAGTAGCACCTGCCAGCATTCCTACCACGCCTCTGTATCCAACGACCAATCCAACGATTACAGGAACAACAATAGCTACAACCGTAGGCAGAATCATCTGTTTAAGGCTCGCCTTTGTGCAGAGGTCTACGCATCTTGCATAATCGGGATCCTCGGTTCCGTCCATAAGTCCCTTTTTCTCCTTAAATTGACTGCGCACCTCGGTAACGACGCTCTGCGCGGCACGGCCAACACTGTTCATAGTAAGAGATGCAAATACGAACGGCAGACAAGCTCCGACAAGCAGTCCGACTATTACAACGGGGTTCATTATATCAAATACAACGTTAGATTCGGGGGCTATGCTCTTAACCTTATCAATATACGAAGTAATAAGGGCAAGCGCAGTGAGCGCCGCAGAGCCGATAGCAAAGCCCTTACCCGTTGCGGCTGTGGTATTTCCGAGAGCATCGAGGGCATCGGTTCTCTCTCTTACCTCTGGCTCAAGGTTGGACATTTGAGCTATTCCGCCTGCATTGTCGGCAACGGGACCGTATGCATCCGTCGCAAGCGTTATTCCGAGGGTTGAGAGCATTCCAACCGCCGCCATTGAAATTCCGTAAAGACCGAGCGAGCCCTGTCCCGCAACGAAATAAGCGGTGAGTATTGCAACCGCAACGATTGCAACAGGGAGCACGGTAGAGATCATTCCGAGGCTCAAACCGCTGATTATAATCGTTGCAGAGCCTGTTTCGGATGATTTTGCAAGCTTTTTGGTAGGCTTATAGGTGTCGGATGTGAAATATTCGGTGAAAAATCCAACGAGCACGCCTGCCGCAAGACCCGAAAGAATTGAGAAATAAAGTCCTATATTCTTCCAGCCGTCAAATATAAGATACACTAACGGCAACGCCGCAGCAGCGATTATAAGCGAGCTGATATTAGTGCCGCGCCTTAACGCCTTGAGCAGCTTTCTCTGCTCCGTGCTCTCCTTAGTCCTTACGAAGAACGAGCCGACTATTGATGCCAAAATTCCAAGAGAAGCGAGGATAAGAGGAAGCGCCATAGCGGAAAAGGTGCCAAATGCCGCAACGCCCAAAGCGCAGGAGGAAATAATCGAGCCTACGTACGATTCATAGAGATCGGCGCCCATTCCCGCAACGTCACCGACGTTATCACCAACATTATCTGCAATTACGGCAGGGTTTCTGGGATCGTCCTCGGGTATTCCTGCCTCAACCTTACCAACGAGGTCTGCTCCAACGTCAGCAGCCTTCGTAAATATTCCTCCTCCTACTCTTGCAAAAAGAGCCATAGACGATGCGCCCATACCGAACGTAAGCATAGTTGCTGACAACTCAGCCGCCTCAAGCTTAAACACGAATTTCAACAGGCAGAACCACAGCGAAATATCGAGAAGTCCGAGTCCGACTACCGCAAAGCCCATAACAGAGCCTGCGGAAAATGCAATACGCAGACCGCTGTTGAGGCTCGTTCTGCATGCGTTAGCGGTTCTCGCATTGGATGCAGTCGCTATTTTCATTCCTATAAATCCTGACAGCGCAGAAAATACTCCGCCAGATACGAAAGCAAACGGAACAAAGGGCGAAAGCACGCCTGCAATCGCCATTATGCCAAGCACGGCAAACAGGCACGCAAAGAATATCGCAACAATCACGTACTGACGTTTGAGATAAGCGTTAGCTCCCTCTCTGATTGATGCGGATATTTTTATCATTCTGTCGCTTCCCTCGGACACCTTCATAATCCGCCTGGCCATAATTATAGCAAACACTAAGGCGAAAACGGCGCCGAGTAGGGTTGATAAGAGTATATATTTTTCCATGTTTATCTCCCATTAAAAAATAGTATGTTATATTTATAACACACTTTTTGCAATTTTGCAATAGCAAATATTCAAAAAAATTCGTTTTTTATAAAAAAGTAAACAAAACAGGCACTATAATTGAATAATTTTAACTCATAAATATGTAAATCGCAGTTTGCTGCGATTTTTTAGTCAAGTTCACATAATGATCCAAAGCTGTAGCCTTCTTCCCTCAACCGAGCTATCAAGGTTCTTAAAATCCGCGTATTAGTATCCGATGTCGGATGCAAAAGCATAATTTCTCCGTTATGAATATTGTCAAAAATTTTGTTTAGCGCATACTCATCCTCAGGTTGATTTTTATTATCCCAATCCTCGTAAGCAAAGCTCCAAAAGATTGTTTTGTACCCCATCTCCCTTGCCCATTCAAGATTGCTCCTGTTAAACTCTCCACGAGGAGGACGGTAAAACTTGTCAAGCTCTCTGCCCGTTTTTTCTCTGTATATATTCTCCAAATCTGATAGCTCAGAACAAAACTCCTCCTTGCTCAGCGCCGTCATATCCTTATGACTTGCGGTATGGTTTGCAACTGTATGCCCCTCATCCGCCATTCGTTTTACGAGCAGAGGCTCGGAATTTATCAGATGCGAAAGCACAAAAAAGCATGCGACAACCTCTTCTTCCTTTAAAATGTCAAGTATTCTTGCAATATTGCCGTTTTCATATCCTGCGTCAAAGGTGAGGTATATAACACGGCTTTGGGAATTTTCATCCGCTTTTTTATCTACGTAATATCCGCCAAGCTCAGATATGAATGAAAGAGGGGCGTCAATTGACGGTTGCACGTGCTCTGAATTTCTTTTTACATACCAGTTGTAGGATTTCTCCGATGCAAAAGCAAAAATGCCGGACAAAAGAAAGGCATAAAACGAAAGAAAAAAAGCAATAACTTTTATAAATCCTTTTTTCATAACTGTTCCTCCTTTTAATTTTAATATCCCAAAGAGAGATGCGTTTATACTTACAAATAAAGGCTGATATGAGAAAAAACTGTCTGCTGTATCTGCATCACCAAGGACGCAAAGAATACTGACAGACAGTTTTATAAATTGTTTTTGATTATATGATTTTTTGCACGCTTAATTACGTACACAGCATCTTTTTTGTGAAGATATTTAGGGACTGAATTTTCATCAACCCATGCGTAGCTGACGATTTCATCGTTATCGATGGTTATTTCATCATCGGATTTTGCTAAGAAAATAACGACCTTTTTTACCGTGCTCGGCCTTATCTGGTAAAACTGCTCTATGCGGAAGCCGTGCTCAAAGGAAATGCTCATTCCGACCTCCTCACGAACCTCACGTGCGGCGGTCTCTTGCTCGCTCTCACCGTATACGATATGTCCCTTAGGAAAGCTCCAGGAATTTGACAGCCTTTGCTTTACCAACAAAAACTTGATTTCATTATCAATACGCCTATATATAATTGCTCCGCAGGATTTTTCGTATGAGGTGTGCAATACGTATTTTCCCTTTTCATACCTCTCAATGAGCGGTATGATGTTTACGTCATAGGCAATAAGCTTCTTGTCAGCGACAACAATGAAATCGTCTCCACCCTCAGCCTTACCGTAAGCAATGATAGAGCCCACGTATCTTCTTATCGGGTATCTGACCCCATATACGTAAGCACGAAGGGGGCGTCCGCTCGGTGAAGAGAGCTTGTCCGCATAGCCGATATTTATCACATATTTATTCTTTTCGGTATCAGGGCGACCGTATTTGCAGGTTACGTTAACCCTTACCTCTTTATTGAGATACTTACGTTCCGTGGCCGTCTCACCCCTTTCTTTAAAAAAAGTACCACATCAAAGAAAATGATGTGGTGCTTTAAATTACTTATACTTGCGCTTTCTTGCAGCCTCTGACTTTTTCTTACGCTTTACACTCGGTTTTTCATAATGCTCTCTCTTACGGAGCTCAGCCAATATACCCGACTTCGAGCACTGACGCTTAAAACGACGGAGTGCGCTGTCAAGAGACTCATTTTCCTTAACTCTAACTTCTGCCATATTTTCCCCTCCCTTCGCAAATCAGCAAAGAGACTTTCTGATATTTATCAAAATTACAAAGTAGATTATACTACATTTATTATCCCTTGTCAAGAGAAAATTTTGTTTTTTTGGTTATTTTTTATTTCGTCAGTTTTTCTGCCGCAGTGAGGGTGTTTCTGAGGAGCATTGTGATAGTCATAGGACCTACTCCGCCGGGTACGGGAGTTATAGCCTCCACCTTATCAAAAACGTCCTTAAAATCAACGTCTCCGTGCAACGTTCCGTCGGCGCATCTATTTATACCTACATCTATTACAACTGCGCCCTCCTTTACCATATCCTTGGTAACGAAGTCTGCTCTGCCGACTGCCGCTACGAGTATATCGGCGGTTTTTGTTATCTCTGCGAGATTTCTCGTTCTGGAATGGCAAACACTTACGGTTGCGTTTTTGTGGAGCATCAGCATAGCCTGGGGCTTACCAACCGTATTGCTGCGTCCTATAACGACACAGTGCTTACCCTCTATTTCTATTCCGTAATGTGAAAGTATGTTCATAACGCCCGCAGGGGTGCAAGGGAGAAAGTCAAAATCTCCAATCATAATCTTTCCCACGTTGACGGGGTGAAAGGCATCTACGTCCTTTTCGGGGAGTATCTTATTTATGATTTTCTTTTCGTCAATATGCTTAGGAACAGGGAGCTGAACGAGTATTCCGTGAACTTCAGGGTCGCTGTTCATACCGTCGATTATTGACAAAAGCTCGTCCTCGGTGGTTTCATACGGGAGCTCACATACGATAGAGCGCATGCCTACCTCAAGACAGCCCTTATGCTTATTGCGCACATACACCTTTGAGGCAGGGTCCTCGCCTACTATAACAACAGCAAGACAGGGAGTTACACCTGTTTTTTCAATAAAGCTTGCCACGTCACGCTTAATTTCTTCCCTGTTTGCAAGCGAAACAGCCTTACCGTCAAGAATTTTAGCCATTTTTTCTATTCCTCTTTTCCTTAATCAAATTGTAAATCAAAAGACCGCCGAAAACTATAAAGCAAATCGCTCCGACGAGCTGAGATATTCTTATACTGCCGAATATATAGAGGCTGTCGGTTCTCAACCCCTCAATTAACATTCTTCCAAAGCCGTACCAGGCAAAGCACATATAAAATACCTGACCGTCGTATTTTTTGTGCTTGAAAAACAAATTTATGAGTATGAGCCCCAAGAGATTCCAAAGCGATTCGTAAAGAAAGGTGGGATGCACAAATCTGCCGTTAAGACCCATTCTCCAGGGCAAATCGGTATCGTATCCGTATGCCTCGCCGTTGAAGAAATTTCCCCAACGCCCAACTATTTGTCCTATCAGAATTCCCGGGCAAACGCAGTCAGCGATAGCAAGAAAATTCTTCTTTTTATAGAGAGTTACGCACAAAACCGCAACAGCGCCCCCTATAATTGCTCCGTATATGGCGAGTCCGCCCTCCCATATAGCGATTACCTCATAAAAGGAGTCGTATTTTTCAAGGCTCGTGAGCACGTAATAAAGACGTCCGCCTATAATTCCCGACGGAACAACTATCAGCGCATAATCAATTATATCGTCCGATGTGAGAGCGCAATATTCCTTTCTCCAGAAAAGATACGCTATTGCAGCAACAATTCCGAGCGTAAGAATAATTCCGTACCACGCAATCGAAAAATCCCCGATACGGATTGCCTCGCTGTTTACCGAGAATTCCCCTATTCCGAGACCCGGAAAAGAGATTTTCGTTATTCTTAATGCCATTTATTTTTCCCCTTTCGGAAAAATGGCGCTAACCGCCATTTTATCGGTTTTAAAATCGTTTTTAAGGACATTGTAAAGATAATCAATATCAATTTCCTCAATTATTTGTGTGCAATCAAAAATGTTGCTTCCCGTAACCATATCGGTGACTAAATTTTCAGCAATCGCCTCTGTGCTGTCAAAATCACGCACAAAATTTGCGAGAATAAATTTCTTTACCCTCAAAAAGTCCGATTCTGATATGGAAAAACCCGAAATTTTATCAATGAAGGCTCGAATTTCAGCCTCGGTTTCCTTAGCAAATACAGAGGAAAAGGACACTGAAGAAAAGGCATATCCGTTTCCGAAGTCAAAGCCGAGCGTTATCGGCTGAGAAATAAGCTTTCTCTCGTAGAGAGAATTGTAAAAGTCGGACGCCTTACCAAACAAAAGCTCCTCTAATATATCGTACGCAATCGAGCGCTTCTCACACTCCCTTGCCGAGAGTATCGGTGCGAGCTTGAAGCCGAATATATAGCTTGCCTCGGATACGTCGCACATATCCTCTATATACCGTTTATTAATCTCCAACGGCTCATCAAAGTATTTTACCTCGGGAACAGGGTTTATATTATAATCTGCAAATGTTTTTTCTACTATATTAATTATATTGTCAAAGCTCTCGTCACCCGAAATAACAAGACACATATTTGAGGGCGTGTAAAACGCTCCGTGAATTTTGTAAAGCAGGCTTGGAGTGATTTTGGAAATCGACTCACAGCTGCCGCATATATTTTTAACGATACCGTGATTTTTATAAATAGCCGACAACAGATTATAGTATATTTTTGAGGAAGGGTTGTCCTCATACATTTTGATTTCCTCAGCTATTATTCCGCATTCGTTTTTCACATTTTCCTCGGTGAAATAAGGGTTGAACACAAAATCAAGCAGTATCTCTAAATTTTTTTCAAAATTCTCCGAGCAGTAGAATATATAAGAGGTAGAATTTTCAGTGGTATAAGCATTTCCGTTAGCACCGAAGTACGCCAGCTCATTGAGCGCATCAGAGCCGTCGGGACGTGCAAAAATTTTATGCTCCATAAAATGGGCAACGCCATCGGGCAGATTTTCATAGCTGTCGCTATCGTCAAATTTTACGTTTTGGCACAATGCACCGAATTTAACGGTCAGCGACACATACGTTACAGATAGCTTTTTGGGCGCATAGCATACTGTGAGCCCGCTTTTGTGCCTGTATATCAGGCATTTTTCATTTATAGACTTATCCTCGACGGTTATTATTTCCTTATTCATCAAAATCACCGTCCTCTATCTCAGATTTGCCGTTAAGATACAAAACAGTATCGACAAATACCCCTCTCGCGCACTCCAAAACAGCCGTTTTATCAAGGTTTTCAATTTCCACCTTCAAGGCATCAAGGTCAGAATCCCTTCCGAGCATTGCCCTATCCATTTCCCAACGTGCAATATCCACCGGACTGTCGGTAATATAATCAATACTCGACAAAAGCGATTTTTTCGCCGCCTCGTACTCCCCGTCGCTGATAATTCCGTTGGCGATATCCTCGATTTCCTTGAGAATAGCATCCTTGGCAAATTCAAACTGTGAATTTTCAAGACCGGAGTATATAACCATAATTCTGCCGTCAAATTCAGCCTTCGCTCGGCAATAATAGCACAATGAATGCTTTTCCCTTATATTCACAAACAGCTTCGACATAGGCGAGGATGAGAGAATTCCCATGAACATATTTCGTGCCGCATCGTTATCAAAGGCATCACCTACACAACGGAAACCGATTGCCAAACGCCCCTGAACCATATCGACGTCCTCGTAAAAGCTACGCACCTCACGGGGTGTGCGCTCCCCGATTTTTTCAAAAATGGGAGCTTTACCCTCAGGAAAGGCGTTGTCGATATAGGTTGCGAGCGGTAATACGTCGTCAATATCAGCATCCCCTGCATAGCACAACTCTATTTGCGATGAATTAATCATATCAAGATATGCCGAGTATAAGGACTCCGGTGTTATTTTAGCAACACTGTCCTCATCTCCGTCAAGCCGTATACCAACCGTTTCGTTTTCGAGCATTAGCGACATACAGCGCTGTACCGAGTACGAGGTCTTGTTATTCTTCTCTGCTCTTATCTTCTCTATAACGGCGTTCTTTTCCAGCTCTACCGTATCCCTGTTAAATACACCGTCCGTAAGCAACGGATTAAAGATGAGCTCGTATAACATTTCCACAACACGCAAAAGATTGCCGTATTCGGAATACCTATCGCTGAGCAAATCCGCCTCAATTGAAATCAACTGACGGCTGCCCCTCTTAACTATCCTTGTAGCGATTGACGCACCGTATAGCTCCTGAAATCTCACGCACAGGGCAGCTCTGGTTGGATAATTTACCGTTCCCGAATTGAGAACCGAGGGGATAAGGGAATAGAGGTGCGATTTTTCAAAAGAAAGAGGCAAAATGAAGTTTACAGAAAAAACACAGCTCTTAAATTTTTCCCCAGTATTGACATATGAAAGGGTTACACGTGAATTTATTCTTTTCTTTACACTTTTCAAAACGAATCCCTCCCATATTTATCTAATATATTTTACAACATAAAATATAAAAAAGCAATAGACAAATTATAAACACAAGTCAAAGAAGGACAATATCAACTAATTCATGCGCCCTGAAACAAAAATGAGCCGTCAAAAAGTTCGTTTTGAGACGGCTCGTTGCTGTAAATAAAGTTGTATTTTCATTTTTATCTGCCTATATCATAAACAGACATAATTTTTATTGCTTTTTTCAACTCCTGCGCGCAATATTCGGTTTTTGCAGTTATAGTGTATGGTTTGGCATCTGTAATGTCAAAAAAATTGTCGGACAGGACAAGGTCTATTCCGTCAAAGTCAATAAATACACCCTTAGCGAATACGTCACTTGATACGGAAAGCTTTACCCCGCCGTCTATATCACAGACATCAACCGTTATGTTCGGTTTCTCCCAATCAAAGTGCTTTGCCGCAACAAGAAGCTGGGTGTTTCGGCATACAAAATTGCCGTCATTTCCAAAGAGATCTGCATACACATACGTGTTGTACGCATCACTCATATCAACCTTTACGGACATAACGTCGGAGGATTTTAGGCTGCCCACCGAAATTTTGCGAACGCATTCATCCTTTACTTCAAAGCTCGACGTGCGAACATAAAGCTTTAATTCTCCGTCAAAATCCTTCATTGTTTCATTTGAAACGTTGACGGTGAGGGTGTCATCCTCTAAGAATAAGCCCATTTCAATAGGAGCATAGAACTTCCTTGCGGCGTAGTGAAGTGCCTTATATCTTAAATTACTGTCAACGCTTGACCAGGACGCAACAGGCCAGCAGTCGTTGAACTGCCAGTAAATCGAGCCCATGCAGTAACCTCTCTGACGCCTGAAATGCTCGACACCGTATTTTATGGCATCTGCCTGCAAAAGCTGAGAGGCATAGACCATAGTTTCAAAGGAATTAGGATAGAGATAGTTATCCGCCATGTACATGAGGATTTTTTTATTGCCGCCCTTGCACTTCTGGTGATTTTCCATAACTCTGGAAAAACAGTTCATATCCTTTTCTTCGCAGAATTCCTTTATTGTCTTAATGGACGGAAATGACTCAAAGCCGTATTCCGAGCAGAAGCGGAAATTGTGGTTGCGATAATCGGTAAAGGGGTCGCCGCCGTGCCATACCTTCCAATAGTGAACGTCACCGCGTGTTTCGCAGGTGGGGTCATCAAAGCCACCGCCGGATGAAGGGCTTGCCTGCCAGTAAAAGACGTCAGGTGCAAGCTTTTCGCAGATGTCGGGGAATATGTGTTCGTAGAGCTCAAGATAATCCTCTCTTACCAGCTCACTTGCACCGACATCCTCACGGGTGGCAACGTATTCCTCCATTTCGTTGTTTCCGCAAAGGAGCGCCAGCGACGGGTGATTGCGTAGACGTTTTACGTTATATTCCGCCTCTGCTATGAATTCATCCTTCATATCGGATGAAAGCCGTATGTTGGCGCAAGCTACCATAAAATCCTGCCAAACAAGAATGCCGTACCTGTCGCATATATCGTAAAATTCGTCATCGGGATAGTATCCGCCACCCCATATACGCAAGGTGTTAAAGTTGGCGTCAATCGCCGTTTTGATAAGTGCCTCTGTTCTTTGAGGATTTACACGGGAAAGCAAGTTATCCTCAGGAACATAATTTGCACCCATAGAAAAAATCTTGACACCGTTTAAAACAAAGCAAAATTCACTGCCCGTAGGATCCTTCTCGGTGCTCACCGTAAGGGTACGCAGACCTATGTTATGTGAGTTGGTGTCAACAATCTCGCCTTTGTTTTTCATTTGAACGTTCAGTCTGTAAAGATATTGCTCTCCGTAGCCTCTTGCCCACCACAATTTTGGATTTTCAATTTTGATTTTCCCCTTGCCGTCCTTCAGCAAAATTTCTTTTCCGTCAATTTCAGCATAGAGGTCATATCCCTTTTTGTGCTTGGTTTCAACATTTATTTCCAGCACAACCTCGCCGCTTTTATGGTGCTGACGGACATAGACGCTATCTATCTTATCTCCATCGTAGGCATCAAGGATTACAGGCCTGAAAATACCCATATCGGGAAGCGTCGGCCCCCAATCCCAGCCCGACATATAGAGCGCTTTTCTCAAATGTGCAGCACCCGGAACGGTATCTGCGTTTGTAAAAAGAAAATGCTCGTCGTTCTTCTTTTTAAAATATTTAAGAGGGGATGCGAAGTCAAGCTCTATCCTGTTCAAGCCTACTTTAAGCAGACCATTGACGGAATAAGTATATGCTCTGTGCATATTCTTTACACTGTCAAGGAAATTACCGTTGAGTCTAATATCGCAGAGTGTATCAAGACCGAGGAAGGTTAGCTCAAGATGCTCTTTTGAAAGCATATCCTCTGTAGTCTCAAATTCGCATGCAAATTTACAATCCTTTTCCGAAAGATGCATATAGTCTCTCTCGTTCAAGCCGTAGAAGGGATCATCTATAATTTTATGCTCATAAAGAACGCTGTACATACTGCAGGGCGCCTTACAATTGAACTCCTTATGATTATCAAATATCATTTTCCAATTAGTCAGATGCATTGCTATGCTCCTTTTCCTTTTGTCATAGTGCGAATTCTGAGGATATTACGCCAAAGCGTTTTGCATTGTTTTTCCTATCTGTTTGTATTATATAATATGTTTTTAGGCGTTGTCAAGCAAAAATAAACACACACAGTATAACTTTCCGAAAATCACAGATACTAACAGTACAATTTTGCAAATCAAGGAGATTTTTATATATGAAAGCAACAGGAATAGTAAGAAGGATTGACGATCTCGGACGAGTAGTTATTCCTAAGGAAATAAGAAGAACAATGAGAATAAGAGAGGGTGACCCTCTCGAAATATACACCGACAGAGAGGGCGAGGTTATATTTAAAAAATACTCACCGATAGGAGAGCTTCAGTCATTTGCATCGCAGTATGCGGAAACTCTGCAAAAAATATGCTCTATGGCGGTTGTAATATGCGACAGGGATGCCGTAATTGCGTGCAGTGGTGTACCGAAAAAGGAATACGTAGACCGCTCACTGTCCGAGGAACTCGAATCCATTATAGAGGGCAGAAGTCTCTATACCCATAAGCACGGGTCGGAGAAAATCTCGGTAATCAGGGACGGTGGCTCGCATTTTGTGAGCTGCGCTATGCCTATAATCGCAGAAGGTGATATAATCGGTTGTGTATGCTCCGTTCTTCATCACAGCGAGGATTCAAAGGAATCTAAAATATCGGATGAGCTTGAAATAAAGCTGATACAAACCGCCGCACTCTTTTTGAGCCGACAGCTCGAGGGATAAGGCATAGCAGAATAAAAAAAGAGGACCGCAGTCCTCTTTTTTTATACTTTTTCTATTATATCTGCTGCATTTTCGAGATAATCTCCCTCGAAAAGCTCGATAGCTCCGCTGTCAACGAGCTTTGTAAGGCGGGGGTCAATCGGAATGCGTGCAAGCAGGGGAATACCATACTCCTCGGCGAGCTTTTCAATATTGCTATCTCCGAATATCTTGTATTCCTTTCCACAATCGGGACATTTGAAATAGCTCATATTCTCAACAAGTCCCAAAACATTTATATCCATAAGATTTGCCATCTTTATTGCCTTGGAAACAATCATTGATACCAGCTCCTGAGGGCTGGCAACTATGATAATTCCGTCAAGCGGCAGGCTCTGGAATACAGTGAGGGGAACGTCGCCCGTTCCGGGAGGCATATCGACAAACATATAGTCAACCTCATTCCATACCACCTCGCTCCAGAACTGCTTTACTGTTCCTGCAATAACGGGGCCTCTCCAAACAACAGGCTTTGCCTCCTCCTCAACGAGAAGATTGAGTGACATAACCTCAATTCCCGTCTTGGTTTTTGGGGGGAACATTCCGTTCTCATCACCGACAACTGACGCAGGCTTTAGTCCAAAGCCTCTCGGAATCGAGGGACCTGTAATATCAGCATCGAGAACAGCGCTCTGATATCCTCTCCTCTGCATTATGGTAGCGAGCATCGAGGTGACTATTGATTTACCTACTCCGCCCTTTCCGGAAACGATGCCTATAACGTGCTTTACGTTACTAAGCGGATTTTGCGGTGCAAGAAACGATGATTTATCCCTTGAAGCGCACTTTTCACTGCATTTACTGCAATCGTGTGAACATTCTGACATTTTATATATCTCCTTTGATTTTTTCTGCACTGCTCTCTCGCATGTAGCAGATAATTGTTGTTATTAAATATACACTGAGCGGTATGAGCGCAATCAATGTGCTGTTGCTGTATTCGAGTATTCCGAGTGCCTCCCTGATAACAGGCAACGAGCCGCAGAGTAGCACTAAAAGTATGCCCGAAAACAAATAAACTACAGTAACTCTCGTCCACATAGAGCGTGAAGAGGCGGCAAGAGCTATCGGCGACAGAAGTATAAATGAAATAAATACTACCGAAGAAAGCAACGCCTTATCTATTCCGATTAAAGAATATTTGGAAAGCACCGATATTAAAATAACCGTCAGAGCAAAGGCGTAAGATGGCAGACACGCTGCACTCGATACGTATCGGTAGAGTCGCATAGAAAAGCCCTTAGTGCTTGCGTTGCCCGCCCGTCTGCATGAAAGGGCTACGCATATTATGCCGACGAGGTCGGAATAGAGGCTGACCGAGAGTAGCTGAGTGGGCGTAAACACCGCCTCGCCGAACAGTGACATTACAAAAATAACCAATGCCCTGCTCATGAATACACCGACTAAATATTTTACAACTGTTTCAAGCTGTATGTATATTCTGCGTGAGGTATTAACCAAATCCACCGTGCACAGGGCTCCGCCCGATAATGCATCTGAGGACTCGGAAATAGCTCCGCATTTGATTTTTTCTCCGTCAAAACGCCTGTCCTCCGATTCCGTGCTTTCATAACAAACCTCGTAATCGTCGAGGGTCGTAACAAGAGTATCTGCATAAGAGGTAAGCGGAAAATCAGACATCTTATCAGTGTAAAGGCATACATTATAGCCCGTAGCCTTAAATGCACGTATCAGCTCGGTTTTCTGCTTTTCCGACAAATCAACGAAGAAATCATAGGTTTCAGAGGCGGAAAGCACGTCAACGCCGCTTGCAAGCTGTGCGCCCGTGCAGAAGCGGGTACCCTCGAGCGACGGACAGGTCGCTTTGAGCTCCCTTATCATATATTTTGCTTTACCTGCTAAAATAACCGGGCGAAGGTGCTGCTCAATACAGCGTTCAAAAAAGCTGTTGGCATCAGGGCTGAGCTTGCGCTTATACGCAACCATTCCGTAAAACTGCAAGGAATCTATCGGAAAATTATTAGCCGCAATTTCCTCATCGGTATATATTCTGCGTGCGTAAGCAGAAAGCTCATAGCCCGCAGCTAAAAATCTGCCTGCAACGGTGCGCAATTCGCTCTTATAGGCGTTATCGAGATTTCTCGGACGTTTTCCGCATATAACCGTATCCGAGCGGTTGAGAATACTCTCAAAATCCGAGCGGATAAAGCCAAATCTCTCGCTACCTACCAAAACAGAAACGTCATAGGGTGTGTCAAAGCTTGCACTCTGCTTGTACGCAAGCCTGAAACGGCTCCCCCCCGCCTTTTCAGTTGAAAAAGCAGTTATAGCCTGTGAGTATGCGACCGACGGTGTAGAATTACCTCTCTTGCCGTGAGGATTAAATGAGGAAACGCCCTCCGCAACTGTAAGACACCTCAAAAAGAGTGCGGCATCAGGATTGTCAACCGTTTCCCGTGCATCGTAAACCTCGCCTGAGCAGGAAAATCCGACAACCTCATACTCATCATCGCAAAACAGCTCGTCCGCATTTATCAGCAGTAAATCTGTTTTTGACATTCTGTCCATTGAGGCGGGATTGGTTATTATGCACCTATTATTTCCACCCTTTTTCCTCATTCCGTGCAGTCTGGCTGCGATTATGGCACGAACGAACACAAAGGAAAACTGAGCCAAAATTCCCGAACAAAGAATTACAGAGCCAAAAACAGCTTCTATGAGCGACGGGGTAGAAAATTTGTAGACAAACGCCATTATTATTGAAACAAGCGACACGGCGAAGCTGACTGCAAATACGGCAGAGGAAATGCTGTCAACGGTTTTGAGACAGGCTAAATCGTCAAGCTTATATCCCTTTTCAATTTTTCCGCCACGGGAAATCTCGCACTCATCACCCGTTCCCGCAACGATTGCCATACACTCACCCGATTTAACGATTGAGGATGCAAATACCATATTGTTTGCATCGCTGATACTCAGCTGCTCGTTGAGCGCCTTCTTTTTGTGCATATATCGGTAGCCCGTTACCTCGCTGTCGAGAACAAAAATCTGTCCCGAAACAACAACGCAGTCGGCGGGTGCTATATCTCCCTCGCACAGGATAATCAAATCTCCCCTGACTATGCAGTCGGCACGAACCACCTGATGCTTGCCATCCCGTATTACCTTTACCATCGATACTCCGTGAATTATCGAATCCCGTATCACCTTATCCGATATTGCGTAGGTAATTGCGGCGGCTATAAAAAACAGTACCAAAAGAACAGCAGCCGACACCGATAAATATCTATCGGGAGAAAATACGGCGTAGAGGATTGCGGATATAAGCATGGTGAAAAAGGAGAAGCCGTACATTATATCATGCAAAACTCTCCGTTTATTATCCGAAAACGCAATATAAACGCTCTTTCTTCCGTTCCTTTTTAACCGTCGCCGTGCCTCTGCAGCGGATAGTCCCCTCTCCGCAGAGGTGTCGAATTCACGTTCGACGTCAGCCACGGTTCTGTCGTAATATCTGTTCTCCATATCAAATTACCGCTACCGAAAATTCACCGTTCTTGACGGAGATTGAAACGTCGGTAACGCCTGTTTTATAGTTAGCTATTATCTTATCCGCTATTTCGTCCTCTATTTTGCTCTGAATATAACGGCGCATATTTCTCGCTCCGAATTTTTCGGAATAGGACTCCTCTGCAACCTTACGCTTAACCTCGGGGGTGTATCTCATCCTTATTCCGGAGCTTTCGAGAGAAAGTGAGAGCTCGCCGAGCATTTTTTCGGCTATGCCTACAAAATTCTCTCTCGTCAGGGCGTTGAATATTACCGTTTCGTCTATTCGATTTACAAACTCAGGCTTTAAGAATTTGGAAATAGCCTTATCTACTCTTTCCTTGACCTGTTCGTTAGTCGTAGTCGAAAATCCCGCAACGGACGAGCTCTTGCCTGAGCCCGCATTGGTAGTCATAATTATTACGGTGTTTTCAAAATTAACCGTTCTGCCCTTTCCGTCCGTCATTCTTCCGTCATCGAGAACCTGTAAAAGGATGTCTAAAACGTCGGGATGAGCCTTATCTATCTCATCAAACAAAACTATCGAATAGGGGTGACGGCGCACCTTTTCGGTGAGCTGACCGCCCTCGTCATATCCGACGTATCCCGGTGCCGAGCCTGTGAATTTAGAGGTATTCCACCTGTCGGCATACTCACTCATATCAATTCGGATTATATTGTCGGGAGTATGGAACAGCTCATCCGCAAGCGCCTTAACAAGCTCGGTTTTTCCGACGCCCGTAGGCCCTGCAAAGAGGAAGGATACAGGCTTTTTCGCATAGGAAACACCCGCCCTCTTTCTCCTGATAGCACGGCACACGCTCTTAATCGCCTCATCCTGACCTACCACACGCTTTGAAAGCTTTTCTTCAAGGGTTGTGAGCCTCTCAAATTCATTTTGTGTAATAGAGGTAGCAGGCACACCCGTCCAGACCTCGATAACTCTCGCAAGGTCAGCGGTATCAAGGGCAAGAGCTGCACAGTCTGCCTCGAGCTTTTGGAGCTTATCAAGAAGCTGTAATTCCCTGACCTTTATATCGGCAAGAAGCTTGTATTTCTCCTCGTTGTCATCAGGCAGCGCCTCTGCCTTTGATTTTTCCTCACCGAGAAGCGCCATTTCGCTATCCGCTTTTTTCTTCTCGGATATACAATCGGAATGTATCGCCTTATAGGACAGAGCCTCATCTATGAGGTCGATAGCCTTATCGGGCAAGAATCTATCGGTAATATAACGCTCGGAAAGCTCTACAGCCCTCGCAATGATATTGTCCGAAAGGTGTACTCCGTGATAGTTCTCGTAATACTTTTTGATATTGGCGAGCATCTTTATGCTATCCTCAATTGAGGGCTCATTGACCATTACAGGCTGGAATCTGCGCTCCAATGCTCCGTCCTTCTCAATATATCTGCGATATTCGTCGAGCGTCGTTGCACCTATAACCTGAATTTCGCCTCTTGAAAGCGCAGGCTTTATCATATTAGCGGCATCCATTGAGCCCTCGCTGTTTCCGCCAGCACCTATTATATTGTGAACCTCATCAATTACAAGAATTGCGTTTCCGTGGTCCTTGATTTCCGAAATAAGTCCAGTGAAACGCTTCTCAAACTGACCTCTGTACTGCGTTCCCGCTATCATTGAGGGCAAATCAAGCTGGAAAACCTCCTTCTCCCTCAGAGCATACGGAACGTTACCGTCAGCAATTCTCTGCGCCAACGCCTCCGCAATTGCAGTCTTTCCAACTCCGGGCTCTCCTATGAGGCAAGGGTTGTTCTTCTGACGGCGGCACAGTATCTGAATTACACGCTCAAGCTCGTTATCTCTGCCGATTATCCTGTCAAGCTTGCCATTCACAGCCTTTTCTGTCAGGTTAGAGGCGAACATTGGCAAGAATTTATATTTACTCTTTTTGTTCTGGGGGCGCTCGTCGGATTTTTCACGCTTCTCATCGCCGCCCCCCGCACGGATGATATTGGCAAAAAGATTGGGGAAAAAGGAGCTGTCAAAGGGAAATCCCTGCCCATTCTGAGGGGCGGGCTCGTTTTTATCCTCGCTTTCGGATTTCACGACGGCAGTCATATCGGGCATATCTGCACCGTCACCCATTTCTGCCAAAGCATCCTCGCAGCCTGCGAGAGCCTCGTCAAGCTCATCCTCCTGCATACCGAGCTGGGAAAGCATCTCCTCCACGGGCTTCATTCCCAATTCCTTTGCACATATGAGGCAATACCCCTCATTTTTCATAACACCGTTTTCAAGACGGCTGACATAAACCGATGCCATTCTTTTGTGGCATCTACAACATTTCTTAAAATTCATTCGATTGACCTCAAAATTGTATTTGCTTATATAAACAGATTTATCGGACTAATCCGCAAAAAGAAGCGGATAATCACGGTATTTTCAATTGTAAAACCAGAAAACAGTTCTACGTTTCCTGTCCCAAGAGCGGCTCCGCCGTATCCAAGCGCATACGCCGCTATAAGACCGAAGAAATACGCCGCCACTACTCCGAATACTGCACCGCCTATTTTGTTAATGCTATCGAGAATTCTTGCCTTGAAAATCCCCTCGATTATCTTTTCAAGAATGACAAGCGCTATTCTCGCCAGAATGTATAGAATGATACCGGCAAGTATTGCTGAGAGGAAATTGGCGATAAACATAGTAATAGAGGTAACAAACTCGATTATAGCATTTTCCGTATTCTGCATTGCGCTTTCTGCCGCCGTATCAATATCAAAATTACACAGCGACGCAATTTTATAGAAAAACTCGGGAATTGAGGACGTCAGCGCCTCGGCGTTTGCCGCCGAGCCCCCTGTTGCCTCAATGACCTTCTCCTCTACTTTAACACGCACAAACGGCTCAACAAAGCGCCGGCACAGCCAATCTCCGAGCCTTGCGTAATTGAGATAGGCTATCAAAAACGCATAAATGCGCTTTGGGCGGAATGCCGCCTTAATCATACCTGATTTTATGCCACGCACTATGAACAGTATAACAATTGCCAACAGTATTAAATCAAAAATGAAAGTCACAGTCTACCTCCTTTCACTACTCCCGAACCGCAACGTTCTTTTCGCCCGCTATGCTATGCAGGGCTCTCCTTGTTTCTTCGTCAAGCGATATTTTATATCCCTTTGCGTTATAATACTTCTTTTCCTTTAAAGAGAAAAATACAAGCTCGCTCTCCCCCTTATTAGTCGAGGCAAGCTCTAACACAGCACGGCAAACGGAATCGTTCATTTCTCCGACCCGTACGTAGACGGTTGCCTGAGTCCTCTCTACCTTTGCTGTCCCGTTCTCGGCAAGAGGCTCGGCGAAGGATAGAAGCAGCTTCGGTGCCTCATCCTCACGCAGAGATACGTTGCCCTTTATATGCACGGCGTTTCCGACGCTTAAAAGTGAGGAATATTTCTCAAATTGCTTCGGGAAAACGACTACCTCAATGTCGGCATACCTGTCCTCAACGGTTACAAACATCATATCTGCGCCGCCACGTGTTTCCTTGACGGTTTTTGACGTTACAATTCCGACAATGCTCACAAAATCCTTATCGTTAAAGGTTATTGCATCGGTATCGTTATCAGTGTCCGACGTGCTTACTATATCGGAAATTTTCGTATACTTAATTTTGCCGATGCTACCTGAAAAGCCATCGAGCAGATGCCCGGAAAAGTACATGCCGGAGCTTTCCTTTTCGAGGCGCATAAGGACTGTAAAGGGAAATTCGGGTATATCCGGATAGGAAAACGCTGTTTCCTCGATAGCACCGTCGGCAAACGAGAATATATCCATCTGTCCGCCGATAGCGTTTCTGCTTTTCTCAGCCTTTTGTGATATTATAACCTCAAAAGAGGACAAAAGTCTGCTCCTGTAAACCCCCAGCGAATCAAATGCTCCGCTCTTTATGAGAGACTCGACCTGGCGTTTATTAAGCTCAGAGCCCGACATACGAGAAACGAAGTCCTCAAAGCTCTCAAACGGGCGGTCACTGCGCTTCGCAATTACAGCGTCAAGGAACTGCCTGCCAACGTTTTTGAGAGCAAACAGACCAAACCTTATTTTATTTTGTCCGCAAACCGTGAAATCTACTCCGCTCTCGTTAATATCGGGCGGAAGAACCTGTATTCCAAGGCGTGTACACTCTGCTATATACTCCTGTATTTTAACCGTATCGCCGAGCACGCTGGTGAGAAGCGCCGACATATATTCGCACGGATAATGTGCCTTGAGATATGCGGTGCGGTAAGAAACGGTTGCGTACGCCGCCGCATGCGATTTGTTGAATGCGTAATTTGCAAAGCTCACCATATCGTCAAATATTTTGTTTGCTACGTCGGAGGATATTCCCCTTTGAGCCGAGCCCTTGACGAAATCGTCTCGCTCACGAAGCATTACGTCGTGCTTCTTTTTAGCCATAGCACGCCTGACAAGGTCCGCTCTGGCAAAGGAATATCCTGCGAGCAGACGGAATATCTCCATAACCTGCTCCTGATATACTATACAGCCGTAGGTTACGTCAAGCACCCGTGAAAGGAGGGGTGTATCGTACTCAACCCTCTCCTCGCCGTGCCTTCTCGCAATATAGGTCGGAATATTATCCATAGGACCCGGACGGTAAAGGGCGATTGCCGCTATTACATCCTCAAGCCTCTCAGGCTTCAGCCTCGTCAGCATCTTTGTCATTCCGCCCTTTTCAAGCTGGAAAATACCCGAGGTGTAGCCTAAGGACAAAAGCTCAAAGCTCTTTTTATCGTCCATGGGTATTTTTTCTATGTCAAAATCGGGGGATTTTTTCTTTATTGCCCTTACGGCATCATCAATTATCGTGAGGTTTCGCAGAGCGAGAAAATCAAACTTAACGAGTCCAAGGTCCGCATCGGTATTCATATCGTACTGTGTGACGATATTATCACCGTTGAGAGATACGGGAACATAATGCTCGGTAGGCATTTCGGTTATAACAACACCAGCCGCATGAGTTGATGCGTTTCTCGGCATTCCCTCGAGCTTTTTGGCGGTATCAATCAGCTTTTTAACCTTTTCATCCGAATCGTAAAGCGCCTTCAGCTCCTTGTTTTTAAGAGCATCGTCAAGAGTTGCGTGCGGATCCTGAACTATCATTTTCGCAACCCTGTCAACGTCAGCGTACGGCATTCCCATTGCTCTGCCAACGTCACGGACCGCCGCACGAGCGGCAAGCGTACCGAAGGTCACAATCTGCGCAACGTGATCCTCACCGTATCTGCGTTTAACGTACTCTATGACCTCATCTCTGCGGTTAAAGCAGAAATCAATATCAAAATCGGGGAGCGTTACTCTCTCGGGATTTAAAAATCTCTCAAAGAGCAAGTCATATTTTATCGAATCAATATCGGTAATTCCCACGCAAAAGGCAACGAGGCTTCCTGCGCCCGAGCCACGTCCCGGGCCGACGGGGATGCCGTTTTCCTTGGCAAAGCCGACGAAATCCCTGACTATCAGAAAATAGTCGTTAAAGCCCATGCTGTCAATTACTGAAAGCTCGTAATTGAGCCTGTCAATATACTCCGATTCGGTGTGATTTATAAGGTCAACAAGCCCCTTTTGCTTCTTGATTTCAAATCCCTCAAAGGTCTTTTTGCGCAGATAATCCACGCATTTCTCACCGTTTGGGCATTTAAATTCGGGCAGATGAGTTTTTCCGAAATCAAATTCAAAATTACATTTATCTGCAATTTTTACGGTGTTCTCGCAAGCATTCGGGTATGCCTTGAACAGCTCCTGAATCTCCGAGCTTGACTTGTAATAATATTCGCTACCCGTAAATGAGAACGCATTTTCATCATCAAGGTTACTGTTCGTCTGTATACAAAGAAGAACCTGATGTATTTCTGCATCCGAGCGATTTACATAATGCACGTCGTTGGTGGCAACGAGCGGTATATCCGTTCTTTTTGAAAGCTCAAGCAGCGCCGAATTCACGGTTTTTTCCGAATCAAGACCGTGATTTTGTACCTCAAGATAATAGTCGTCCCCAAAAATTGATTTCATTTCTAGGGCATGCTTCTCTGCCTCGTCATACATTCCCGACAAAATGAGCTGAGGAACTGCTCCTGCAATGCAGGCGGAAAGCGCTATAAGCCCCTTGGAATGACGGCGCAAAAGCTCCATATCAATTCTCGGTTTAGTGTAAAATCCCTCGGTATAGGATTTAGATACCAAGGATATAAGATTTGAATAACCTATTTTATCCTTGCACAGTAAAACGAGGTGATAACCCGAAGAGTCACGCTTGCCATCCTTATCGAAGCGGGTACGGCGTGCAATGTAAACCTCGCATCCGATAATGGGCTTTATATTCTTTTCCTTGCAGGCACGAAAAAACTCGACAGCGCCGTACATAACGCCGTGGTCTGTTATCGCAAGAGAGGTGTGCCCCTCGGCACTTGCCTTATCTACCAGCTCTTTTATCCTGCATGCACCGTCAAGCAGACTGTATTCTGTATGAACGTGCAGATGCGCAAAGCTTGCCATACCGTATCCTTTCTATATTTTAGTGGTTATAAACCGTTTCTAAATTATTTATCTTTAAGTATTTCCGTCGCTATTTCCTCTATACGCTTCAGCTTATGATTGAGTCCCGATTTGGAGAGCGGAGGAACGGTAACTCTTGCCAGCTGAGATAGAGAAAGCTCTCTGTGCTCAACCCTTACCATCGCAATCGCCTTTAATTCTTCAGGCAATGCAGACAGCTTATTTCTCTTTACCAGCTCCTCAATCAGCCCAACAGTTTTAGACGCCGCAACAACCGTTTTTGAAATGTTACTCGCCTCACAGTTTATTATCCTGTTCGTTTCGCTCATAAACTGCTTTTCTATCTTGCTGTTGAGAAACGTAAATGTAGTATCGTTATCACCTATCAGGGCAAAGAAATCCGCTATCATAGCGCCATCCTTCATATAAAGATAACGCCTGCTCTGTCGCTCGCATTTTCTGAAACGCATATCAAGCCTGTCCATAAAATCGCAAAGCGTATCTACCCTTTCTGAGAGCGGTGACAGCTCAAGCAAAAAGGTTTTCTGTGGGTCGGAAACGTTTCCCGAGGACAAGAAAATTCCTTGAAGAAAATGAGTTTTACACAGCTTGCACTTGCAGATTTCGGATATGTTTATTTCTTCCGATTCTAAAAAGCGCTCAATATATGATGCCGCCGCAGATGAAGTAAAATTCAAAAAGTATCCGCTACGGCATCGGGGGCGGCGTGTAACCTCCGCCTCTTTTCCGTAACATTCGAGGACTAACCTTTTTGCAATTTTCAGAACGGCATCTCCGTCAACGGTTAGGCTGATACGCTTGCCCTCGTTTTGCCCTCTTGCGGTTATTATACCCAAAAGGAGCGCTCTGCGACAGCATTTTCCGAGCGGTGCGCTGTCTATTATGCTATTTTTCACATCACCCGAAAAAGACATTATTCCTCCAAAAGCTCAACCTCACATTCAAGGGGCTGAGCATATTTATCCATTATGATCTGTTTAATTTTGTCTATCAAAAGCCGCACGTCGGCAGATTTAGCATTTTTTGTATTCACAATAAATCCCGAATGCTTTTCCGATACCGCAGCACCGCCAACGGACATACCCTTTAACCCTGCCCTGTCAATAAGAAGGGCGGGCGGCTCACCTGCCGTGCGACGGAATACACTCCCTGCGCTGGGCATATTTGTCGGCTGCTCTGCACGCTTGCGCCTAAGAGCGGCGTTCATATCAGACAGAATAAGGCTTTTGTCCTTATGCCGAAAGCGAAAGGTGACGCTCAGAACTGCAATATTTTCATCAACCGACGAGCTACGGTAGGAAAAACGCATACCGTCGGAAAACAAGGTTATAATACGCTTGGCTTTGATATCGTAGCACCGTGCTGAATAGAAGCAGTCGCCAACCGATGCGCCAAATGCGCCCGCATTCATTTTTACAGCTCCTCCAACGGTTGCAGGAATACCGTACAGAAGCTCCAAGCCCGACAGCGATGCGTCTGCCATTTTCCTTATGAGCTTTGGCAGCATAACGCCAGCTCCAACGGTTATAAAATCACCGTCCCTTGAAAAGCCATCAAGCCTCTTGGTTGATATAACTACTCTCTTAGGAAAATCGGGCGGAATGAGGTTAGAGGCATTCCCAATTATCTTAAACGGTATATCGCAGGCATCGCACTCATTTATGAGCGAAATCAGCTGCTCCGACGTATGCGGATATATCAGAACGGGAATTTCTCCACCGATTTTTATAGTTGATATTTTCGAGTACGGATAATTTTCTATGTATTCAAAATTACCGTCCAAAAGAAAGTTTAAAAGTCTGCCGTAATTCATAAAAGCCCCCTGTGGTTGCTTTTATATGTTATGAAAAGCCGACGTATAAGTTGACTATTCTGCGCCCATCAGCATATCAATTGCGGCGAGGCGCTGGGAATCGGTTACGTTAATTCCGCCGAGTATTCTCGACAGCTCGTCTATTCTGCCCGATTGGTCAAGCTCCCTGACCGAGGTTTCTGTGCCGAACATACCCTCGGATTTCGATATGAGAAGGTGTGTGTCGGCAAGAGATGCGATTTGCGCCGAATGAGTAACGCAAAGCACCTGCGAGCCGTCGGATGCCGATTTCAGCTTCATTCCTATCTTTCGTGCGGTCTTGCCCGACACGCCCGAATCTATCTCGTCATATATGACGGTGCCTATTCCGTCACAGTCCGCCATAACGCTTTTGAGCGAGAGCATAATTCTCGCCAGCTCACCGCCGCTCGCTATCCTGTCAAGCGGCATAGGCTCTATTCCCGCATTGGGGGAAATGAGAAAATTAACGTTGTCACAGCCGTACTTATCAAACCGTTGAACTCCGTCTACGACGAGCGGCTTTACCGAGCATACAAAGCCAACCTTCGGCATATCCAAAAAGGATAGTGAATCGCAAACTGCCGTTTCGAGCAGCTGCGCTGCGGCTATTCTCCGCTCTCTCAGCTTTTTAGCGCACGTCGAGAGAGCGTGCTCGGCATCTCTTATATCGTTGCATATATCCTCACGGGTTTCCTCGGAATTTTCAAATCTTGCGAGCTTTTCCTTTGCGCCGTTATAAAACTCAAGTATCTTTTCGATACTGTCGCCGTATTTCTTCTTCACCCTGTCAATAGCATTCAGCCGTGACTGGATTTTATCTATAAGCTCTACGGGGTCGCCGTCAAAGCCGTCGGTATACCCCGACACCGTATCGGCAATATCCTCAATTTTAATTCTGCACTCCTCAAGCCCGTCTGCGAGCTCCTCTGCCTCGGGTATTGTCTCTGCAAGTGCTCTGAGTGAGGTAATCGAGCGTTCAAGAATGTAGATTGCGTTTGCCTTTTCCCCATTTTTGAGCGCTCTGCATACAAAGCCTGCGTGGCGTGTTATCTTCTCAATGTTTTTTAGCTTTTCAAGCCTGTCCTCAAGGATTTCAACCTCGCCCTCCTTGAGCTTCAACGCCTCGATTTCAGAGGTCTGATAGCGAAGAACGTCAATAACTCTTTCCTTTTCCTCAAGCTCCTTGTCGTGGTCGGCAAGCGCTCGGCGAAGCGAGAGCATTTTTTTGTAAATCTCGCTGTATTCGGAAAGCAGCTCGGAATTTTTAGCATAGCTGTCGAGCATTTCTATATGCGAGGATTTGCTGACGAGAGCTATATTATCATTCTGACCGTGTATCGTTATGAGCGATGCCGAGATTTCACGCAGAGTCGATATGCTGACGGGGGCGCCGTTTATCTTAATCGACGAGTGCCCGTCGGTTGAAAAAGTACGGCTGATGACTATTTTGCCCTCCTCGTCAAGAGCTATCTCCTGTGCCGAAAGAGCCAAGAGTGCTGCATCATTAAGCTCTCCAAAGACTGCGCTGACGCTCGCACGGGACTCTCCACGCCTTATCAATGTCTTATCCGCTCTCGCTCCGAGTATTAAGTTTATAGAATCAATGATAATCGACTTACCTGCGCCCGTTTCTCCCGTCAAAGCCGTGAAGCCCTGCGAAAAATCAATGGACACATTCCTGATTACCGCAATGTTTTCTATATGCAAGGATAAAAGCATTTTCTACTCCTGTCAAATGGTATTGAGAAGCCGTATGAGCTTCTCTCCGAAGGTTTCGGCAATTTTTTCATTTCGTGTGACAACCAGCACGGTATCATCTCCTGCTATTGAGCCGAGAAGCCCCGACATACCGAGACCGTCAACGTACGCTCCAACAGCATTAGCCATTCCGGGAATGGTTTTGATAACCACTAAATTGACGGCATAGTCAATCTTCATTATCGCACCTGAAAGTCCCTTGCTGTAATTCGATGCGTGGACTCTGCCTGAAACGTGCGCCGCATACTTGTACTGTCCTCTGCTGCCCGCAACCTTAATGAGATTTAATTCCTTAATATCCCTCGAAACAGTTGCCTGAGCCGCTATCACGCCCTCGTTATCCAGGCGCTCAACCAGCTCCTCCTGAGTTTCTATCTCATATTTTTCGATTAATTCGAGAATTTTCTGCTGTCTTATGTTTTTCATATTCACCTCAGTTATATTTTGCGTTAGACATCTTCATTTTCAGACAGAGCTTATCAATTGTTGCGTTTCCGCCAAAGGTGATAAATTTAACGCTCCTGTCAGCCGTACGTATTCTGATGGTTTGCTGCGGCTCTATATCGCACACACTTCTACCGTCAGCCATCAACGCAATGCTCGTTCCCCTATCACTCGTGTTCTTGACCTCTATAACGGTGTCCGCACCGAAAATCATTGAACGTCCAAAGAATGAGTGCGGAGCTATCGGCGTGACGCAAATAGCCTTTATAGCCGTATCAAGAACAGGGCCGCCGCCCGACATTGAATATCCCGTCGAGCCACTCGGCGTAGCAATTACGAGAGAATCCGAGGAGTATTCGAGCGAGCTGTGTCCTCCCTCGGAAATTTCATACTCTATCATTCGCCCCTTTTCGTGATGCGTCAATACAAAATCATTCATAGCGAGGGGCATTTCCTTATCAGCATTGCCCGGCAGCTCTGCGGCAATCAACATTCTGTCGGCTATTTTATACTCACCGCTGAAAATTTTTTCGATAGGCTCCAAATTATCCTCGTCAAGCTGAGTGAGATAACCGAGATGCCCCTTATTTATAGCGAGAATGGGAATATCCTCACGTATTGCATACTTACTTGCATCGAGGACCGAGCCGTCACCGCCAATGACGGTTATCAGCTGCGCATCCCTCGGAAAAGAAGCCTTATAGTAATACTCAACCGCAGAAAGCCCCGCTCCTCTGTGCAAATCCGATATGTACACAGATGCTCCGTGCGAGGTGAAAATCTCACACACACGGCTCGTCAGCACGTAATCCACGTCACGCATTGAGTTAGGCATTATCACTATTTTGTTAATCGTATTCATATAAACCACCCTTGCAGTCTATTTTTTTCTGAAATAAGCGAGGTATTCCTCATTTCCGTCACCGCCGAGTATAGGCGAGGTTATTGAGCCGACAGGCTCAAAGCCGAGAGTTGTCGCAAAGGTAATTATTTCCTCTCTTGCTCCTTTGCGAAGTCGCTCGTCCTTTACTATTCCCTTTTTACCGACACCCGAGCGTCCGACCTCAAATTGCGGCTTGATAAGCGTTATGAGCTTACCCCCGACATCAAGAATTTCCGCCACCGAGGGCAGAATAAGGCGCTGAGAAATAAAGGAAACGTCGATAACAACGGTATCTATCCTTTTGTCGAAATCAGCCCTTGAAAGATAGCGAGCATTACATTTCTCACGGCTCTCAACCCGAGCATTCTCTCTCAATGTGGGATGAAGCTGATTTATACCCGAATCAACGGCATAAACAAATTCAGCTCCGTGAGAAAGCAGGCAATCGGTAAATCCGCCCGAGGATGCTCCTATATCAAGACAAATATCGCCCGAAACGTCTATTTCAAACGCATCTATCGCTCCCTTTAGCTTATATCCTCCACGGCTCACGTACTCCATACTGTCGGTAACGGAAAGCCTTGCTCCGTCTCCGACATCAAACGACGGCTTATCAACTACTCTGCCGTTCACCGAAACGCCGCCCTCAGCTATCATTCTCTGAGCGGCAGTACGGCTGACAGCATAGTCGTTTTCAACCATATATAAATCAAGCCTCATATCACTTGTTTCTCGCAAGAAGATACTTGGCAAGCTCACACAAGGACTCGCAGTCAGGCATATTTCCGACAGCCATAACAGCCTCGCCTGTGATGCGCTCTGCCGTTTTTCTCGCCTCGTCTATGCTCATAAAGGAGAGAAATGTCGTTTTTCCGTTTTCCAAATCGCTTCCAATACTCTTTCCGAGCGTGGAAAAATCTCCCGTTCTATCGAGAATATCGTCAATTATCTGAAAGGCATAGCCTATTTTCTCAGCGTACTCAACCGCACGTGAGCGAATGTCAGCGCTTGCCCCTGCTGCAATACAGCCGAGCTCAGCCGCCGCCCTTATGAGAGCGCCTGTTTTCTTCTGATGCAGGTGGGTGAGGGTTTCAAAGGATATTTGTTTTCCCTCCGAGCTCATATCAATAATCTGACCGCCAATCATACCGACAGCGCCTGCGGCACGGGACAGGGTCAAAACCGCATCTCTAATCTGCTCCGCATCTGCGCCCGAGGCGGCAATAGCCTCAAAGGCAAGCGTGAGGAGCGCATCTCCAGCAAGGGTAGCGACTGCCTCTCCGTAAACCTTGTGATTTGTGGGCTTACCCCTGCGGAAATCATCGTTATCCATACAGGGCAAATCGTCGTGTATCAAGGAATAGGTGTGAATGAACTCGACAGCGGCGGCAAATGAAAGTGCCGCCTCGTCCTTTGCGCCGAGAATACGGGCAAATTCAAGCGTCAAGTACGGACGTATTCTCTTGCCGCCTGCAAAAACGCTGTAGCTCATCGAGTCAAACACAGGCGCAATTTCGGCATCGCTATTAGCCAGAAGATGGCGCATTTTTTCCTCAACGGCTGTTGATGATTTTTTTAATTCTTCCTCGATTTTATTTAGCATCATTATCCGAAAAATCCTTTTCCTCTATTCCGTTTGCGCCTTCAACGAGGATTTTTACCCTTTGCTCAGCCTCCTCAAGGCTCTTGTTGCAAAATCTTACGAGAGCAACGCCTTCCTCAAAAAGCGAGAGTGATTCATCAAGCGTAACGCTCTCACGTTCAAGACTCTCCGCTATATCACCGAGGCGCTTCATAGCCTCTTCAAATTTCATATTTTCCATAATCTATACATTCCTTTTCTTGTCCGTTATCTTAGCAAAAAGCTCGCCGTTTTGAAGGATAACACCCACGTTATCGCCAATACCGACCTTATCCACGTCGGCAATGCTCTCTCCGTTCTTATCTACCGTCACTGAATAGCCACGGGCAAGAACCGACATAGGATTCAATGCCGACAGACGTGCGCTATACTCGGATAGCTGCGCTTTTTTAACGGAGAGAAGCCTTTCACGTGAAGAATTGATAGCTTGCTCCAGCATCAGTGTACGCATCTTGCGCTCGTTGTAGTAACGCTCGCTCTGCGACCTTATGCCTCTGTTAAAGATTGATTGGACCGCTTCCTTGAAAATTCGTATTTTTTTCTCAACCGATGCCCTCATTGCAAGATACTCTGCAATAAATCCGCTCATCAGCGAGGTGGCATCTGGAACTGCCAGCTCTGCCGCCGCACTCGGTGTTGCGGCACGCACGTCCGCAACAAAATCGGCAATTGTAAAGTCAGTTTCGTGTCCAACCGCCGAAATTACGGGAATTTCGGATGCGTATATCTCACGGGCGAGGCGTTCATCGTTAAACGCCCACAAGTCCTCAATAGAGCCTCCGCCACGCCCGACTATTATTACGTCGGCTGACCTGTGCTCGTTAAAAAATCTTATTCCCGAAACAATGCTCTCTGCCGCTCCGTCCCCCTGCACCAATGCAGGAAAGAGGAGAATTTTTGCCATTGGAAACCGTCTTCCTGTGACATTTATTATATCCCTGACTGCCGCACCTGTCGGCGAGGTAACTACACCCACCGTTTTTGGCGTTATCGGCAACGGCTTCTTATGTGCAGGGTTAAATAACCCCTCGGCATCAAGTCGTTGCTTTAATTGCTCAAATGCAACGTAAAGAGCTCCGATTCCGTCAGGCTCCATATCCGTAACGTAGAGCTGGTACGAGCCGTCCTTGACGTAAACCGAAACACTGCCAGAAAGGAGTACCTTCATTCCGTTTTCGGGCAAAAATTTCAGCTTATACGCAGAGGAGCGGAACATAACGCATCTGATAACTGCATTTTCGTCCTTTACAGAGAAATAGAGATGCCCGCTGCCGTGACTTTTGAAGTTGGATATTTCTCCTCTGACTCTGAGCAAATGAAGCTCGGGGGAATTGTCAATCAAAAGCTTAATTCTGTCATTAAGCTCTGTTACCGATATGACATCCGACATTGGGCTCACCCCCTCATTTATTTTTGCTATTGTATGCACGCAGGGTTAAGTATGCAATTCCCACGGCGTTGTCGGATGACAGCGAGGGCTCTGCAAACCAAGCGTTGTATTTTTTCCTGATTTTATCCTTTATTATCGAATTACTCATAACGCCGCCCGCAAAGAGTACAGGAATATCGTGATGCTCTGCAAGTAGAGCCGACGTCATTTTATCAAGTGTTTTTGCAACGTATTCAAGTGTATAGCGAGCTATATATTCTCTGCTCTTACCCTCGGATATGAGCCTTGCCACCGAATTTTCAAGTCCCGAGAAATTAGCCCACGTTCCCTTTACGCTCACGGGAAGTCCGATTTTTTCGTTACACTCGAGCGCCAATCTCTCGATGGCGGGTCCGCAAGGGAATTTAAGCCCCAGACTCACGCCTATTCTGTCAATTGCCTGCCCTGCGTTGAGGTCAAGAGTGCCGCCGATTTTTTCACATAAAAAACCGTTGTCGGTGGGCGTGACGAGCAAAAGCTCGGTTGTACCGCCCGATACGTGATAGGCGGCAAACTTACCGTTCAAAAGGTTCAGAGCGCCCGAGGAATGTATCGCCGCCATAATGTGACCGCACTGATGCGAAAAGCAAAAATGCTCACAGCCGACAGCGGTACTCACGGCACTTGCAACCGATACCCCCGCAAGAAAGCACGGCATATACGAGCCCTCGACGTTACGTGGCTTATCAGATACGCCAACCGCCACTATCTCGCAGTCGTCAAGCATATCCTTTGCCCTCTCCATAATGATTGGAATGTTCTTCGTATGTGCAAAGAGCGCATCCGACTGACGAAGTCCTCGCTCTCCGCACGCAACCTCGAGCGGCATTTTCAGATTAGCAATCAACTCTCCCCCAAGAGAAACAATGCCGAGCGAGGTTGTGTAATTGCTGGTATCTATGCCAAGAATTACTTTATTTTTCATTCTTCGCTTACGCTTCCTTGGCAACGGCATTCAGAACACCGTTTATAAACGTTTTGGTTTTCTCATCATCGTATTTTTTGGAAAGCTCTATCGCCTCGTTTATCGACACCTTGTTAGGAATGTCGGTATAGAGGATTTCATAAACTGCGAGCCTTATTATGGCCGCCGAGACGTTTGAAATCCTGTTACGCTTCCAATTAGCAAAATGCTTATCTGCGACAGCATCAAGCTCGGCGCATTTCTCCTCGACGCCGAAGAATATTTCCCTCACGTAAGCATCGTCAGCACACTCTCTGTTTTCTATCGCATCGGCATAAAATTTTTCGGCATCCGCATCGGTATTGAACGAACGCTCAAATAAAATTGAAAATGCCAAATCTCTCGCTTCTCTTCTGTTCATTATAAATTAGTCCTTATTATATATATTGTGTAAATTATATTATACATATATTTTTCTTAATTGTCAACTTATTTCCTGGGATATTTGCAAAAAAATTGAGAAAATTATATTTGACGCAAAATTCGCAAAAATGCTTGAAAAAAGCGACAAACTGTGCTAACATATAGAGGAATAAGGCTACGGGGGTAATTTATGAATCAGGCATCCGACATTTTTTCGGTAATAAAAAGAGTTATATCTCGGGGAACGGTTATTTTTACCGCCCTGTACTTCTCCCTTTACTTTATCGTTTTAATTTCAAACGACAACGGTGACGGCACGAGCTTTGCACAGGCATTTCTAATTCTTTTATCCTCTGTGATTATCTCTGCGTCCTGCGAAGTTTTCACTGTAAAATCGCTTTCAAAAATAGTGAAGGTGCTGATTAACTACCTCACCCTTCTGATTGCCTTCTTCGTTGTTTTTGTCACAGCGGGAAAGGTAAGGGTTAACGAGCCGAAGGACGTTTTTGTCACCACTGTTATTTTCACATTTATTTACGCCATTGTTTTCGCTTTAACGTATCTTTTAAAGCGCTGGCTCTTCTCCTCTGATAAGAGAAAGAAGACAGAGCCTCATCCGACACATCAAACAAAATCGGAAGGAAGCTATATTAACAGATTTCAATGAAAAACAAAATATTGCCGATAGTTACATTTGTTGCCCTATCGGCTCTGATATTAACCTATTTTATACCGCACCGTGTGTATGCCGATGATAGCCTGCATGACGGGAGCGGTATATTTTTTATCGGTGATTCCACCACCAACTCATTCAAGCATTACGGCGTCATTTCTGAGGAGCGGGTGTGGACGGGCGTGGGAAACACCTTGTCTATGTGGGATATTTCCAGAAAAAGAATATCCCTCTCCGCCTCGGCTTTGGAAAAATACAAAGCCCTTGACGGTTACGGCAATTTCTCCGAGAAAATAAGGAAAGACGGCGATAAATACTCAATGAAAATTGTCGATGCCACTGCCCTTGTACGCCCGAAAAATCTAGTGATAACGCTTGGAATAAACGGGTGTGCCTGTATGTCGGAGGAGTCGTTTTTGCGTGAATACTCGCTTCTCATAGAAGCAGTTATGGCGTCCTCGGATACAACTAAAATATTTCTTAATTCGATTTTTCCCGTTGCACAGCGCTCCTCGGCGGTCAAAAACGCCGATATTGAACGTGCTAACGCAATTATCAGATCGCTGGCTATGAAATACAGGCTAAATTATATTGATTCTTTTTCATATCTGCGAGCATTTACAGACAAAAACGGGGATATGGACAGAAAAATACTGGATTCCGAGGATGGAATCCATTACAGTGCCCGGGGCTGTAAACTGATATGTGATTTTATAGAGGAGGAAGTATGCAAGGCAAATGGGTAAAAGCGGTAATTTTGCTTTTAGGTATGACAGCTGTTATTTTTTCGAGCTCTTGTAAAAGGCAGGCGACTGACACTCTCTCGGTTTACGATATTGAGAGCGAAATCTCGCAGTGTATGACAAATTACAGCGAAATGGAGGATTGCTCCGAGGAATATTTATCCGAGATATTTCAGATAAACACCGACGACACCGTAGAGCTGGTTTCAAAGCGCAGTCTGGATACTCACATAGACCAATTCGGTATACTGAAGCAAAAGGATGAGGAAAGCGCATGTGAAATGGCAAAAAAGATAAACGGCAGTATAGAAAATCTCAAGCGTGAATGGGACGGAAGGTATTTTTCCGAGGAAAACGCAAAGATATCCGCAGCAAGAGCAGAGTCTTTCGGAAAATACGTCGTTTTTGCCGTTCTTGACGCAAAAGAAACCGACACGGTAATGAAAAAGCTTGAAGAGATCGTATATTAAAACAAAAAATCCGAGAAGCCTCGGATTTTTTGTTTATACTGTCGTTGCTATTATTGCACAGCTTCCCAGCACCTCCGCACTCACATTCTGCGCAGGAATGAATATACTGTCGCCCTTTTTAAATTTGAGTGTGCTGTCATTAAGCAAAAGCTCACCGTCTCCATCGGTAACGAGCAAGGAAAGAAAGCTGTTTTGAGTAATATCAACACACCGTTTGCCCTCTACCCTGATTTTTTCCGTTCGGAAGAAATCGCAGTCAGCTAAAAGCCCCTCGGAAATATTTTTATGAGGTGGCAAGGGTTTGCAATTGGTAACAGCGAGTGCGTCCGAAATGTGCAACGGACGCATTTTTCCGTCATCTCCCACTCGGTCATAATCGTACAAACGGTAGGTTACGTTGGAATTCTGCTGAACCTCACACAAAAGAATTCCTTTACCGATTGCATGGACGGTTCCGGGGGTTATGAAGAAGGTGTCGCCTTTTTTAACCTCAACTTTATTGAGCAAATTAATAACTGTTCCGTTTTGGAGCGCAACCTCTAACTGTTCAAGAGAAACGCTATTTTTAAATCCGTAATAGAGGGTTGCGCCGGCCTCACAGTCGAGAACGTGCCACATTTCGGTTTTTCCCTGCTGTCCGTGCCTTTTTTTAGCATATTCATCGTCGGGATGTACTTGGACGGAAAGGTTTTCCTTTGCATCAATCAGCTTTATAAGAATTGGAAAACCGGCAAGGTTTTTGCAATTATCCCCCAACACCCTACGGTTTTTAGCTATATAATCGGAAAATTTCATACCCTCGTATTCGCCGGCAAGAACATAGCATTCTCCGTCCTTGTGAGCAGAGAGCTCCCAGCTCTCAGCAACACGTGAAAGCTCGGTTTGCTTGTTGAATTCATAAACAAGGCGGTTGCCGCCCCAGATATAGTCCTTAAACGAGGGTGAAAGCTTTATCGGTAACAACTTAATTTTCTCCTGTTATCTTTGTAGGTATCAGCTCCGAATTTTTGAAAATATACCCGCAAATCTCATAGGGGGTTTGAGATATTGAAAATTCATTGCCAAACATTTTCAAGGTTGCTTCAACCTCTTTATCCGAGGAATTGAAAAGCCTTATGAAATAACTGCCATCATCCTGCCTTCTGAAAGAAGTCATTATGATGCTGTTATCAAGGATTTCAACCGACGTATTCTGCTTTTCTCCGTTGCCTGACGGGAAAAATGAGAGGACGTAGGGCGATTGGTTGTAAATTTCCGCCGCCTTGTCTATTTCGGAGTATTCGGCGGTAATTCTGAAATCGAAGCTACGCTCGCCCATATCAATATGGTCGTGAATAAAATCATGTTCGCAAAGAGGTCTGTTTCCAAGGGGGTGTGCCGAGTAAACGGGAGTTCTGAGCAGGCTGACACCAATAGAAGACCCATTTGCAGAAAGGCCGTATGTGCCACGGTTGAGAATGCAGAAAGCCTTGTTATCATCAACCATTGCGCACCACTTCTGCATTACGACCTCGGGTCTCTTCTCCATCTCTTCTCTGCCGAAAGCCGACTGACAAATCAACTTGGTGTTAGAGAGCGCAGTATCAAAATCCAGCTTATACATACGGTTAACGTCGTTTGAGAGAATTTTTACGTTAATATCAACGAACACGCCTTGCTTCGGCACAGTATAGGTGATTATTGCATAGCTGTTCTCGCTCTTGAATATCGCCTGAATTCTCGTGCGAAGATCTCCGTTCTCGACAACACGTACATTAGAATAATTATCATCGGGACAGCCGTTAAATTTGTTAGCCTCACTGTCGCTCACCGCCTCAAAGCTGCCGATTTTATCATAAAATCCGTCAACTGTCATACCCCAAGGGTCTTCATTATCCTTATATACACTGATTTTTGCACCGCAGTTAAGGTAATTTTGTCCGTCAACCTCATATTTGTCTATAAGGCCTGTGGTTTTGTTGATTCTGACGCACATTCTATCGTTGCGAATGATGAAGCATTCACCGTCACTTTCACACGGGAAAATGGGTCTGCGTGAGCTTTCATACGGAACAAGCTCTAAATCAAAGCGGTTAATGCTCATAGGCTCGAGCTCGGCGCGGAACGCAACTCTCTTAACCCAATCGAGCGTCAGCGAGCTGGATTCCTTTTCATTTTGAGCAGGAATGTAATTTCCTTTATTGTCACGCACACGGGCGACAGTCACCTGATTTTCAGTCCAATTCTGATTTGCAAGCAAGAACTCTACCTCTATATCCTCGGAGATCCGATAGGGGTTAGGGTTGAATACCATAACGGGAATTTCTCCCGATTTTCCCTTCTCCTGTCCGTCGCACAGCTTGATAAAGGACTTCATCTTCATCCTCGCCAGGATTTCCCTTGCATAGCCCATCTCTCTCATGGCATCATCCTCGCCCTTCTTTATCATAGAGCCGGGGAGAATGTCGTGGAATTGGCAGAAAAGCATTGATTTTTCAGCATTTTTCAGCGCATTTTTATCATATTCTATACCGCTCACCGCCAACATCTTTTCAGTGAGAACGAGGTCGTTTTCAAGTGCACGGTAGGTCTGCTTAATCCTCACCATCGAGGTATAACAACCCATCATACAATGCACGAGCGATTTATCAATCACCCTCAAGCCACTCTTATCAAGCTCGGAAAAATAGCTCTCGGGGGTAGAATGAATTATCTCTATTTCGGGATGCTTTTCTATATAATCGTTGATCGCCTCGAGGTCAACCTTGGACGGGCCACCTCCGTGATTTCCGATGCCCCAAAGCATGAGGTTTGCTCCCTCGTGAGCAACCGAAACCTCTTTTTCAAGCTTGGGTAAAGCGCACCCCTTGAGCGTTCCGTAATTTTGAGGCATACAGTGTCCGACAATTTCACTTCCGTCAAAGCCTCGCCAGATAAAATCTCTCTCGGGCACACAGCGGGTGGGACGCATGAATATGTATGAATCGTATCCGCTCTTTTTGAGTATCTGTACAAGTCCCCGCGAGTGTCCGAATGGGTCAAAATTTATGGCAGTCGTAGGCTTAACACCGAACTTTTCAGCAAAGTAGCTGTTTCCTACCTCTATCTGTCTCAAAAAGCCTTCACCTGAGGGCAATACACAGTCGGGCTGCAAATACCAGCCGCCCATAATATGCCACTTGCCCGCCGCAACCAGACGTTTTATCCTCTCAAAAAGCGCAGGCTCATGCTCCTCTACCCATTCGTACAAAAGGGATTCGTTGTGATTAAAAACAAATGTACCGTAATTTTCGCAAAAATCTGCGGCCACACGGAAGGTGGATATAGCCTCTGCTATTCCATCCTCCTTGCCCCATAGCCAAACAGGGTCGATATGTGCATTGCACAGTAGATGAATTTTTTTCATATTATTCTCCTTTAGATTCAAACGAACTTTCTTTAAATTTCTGACACGTTATAAATCACTCTAAACAATTTTAACACATATATTTCCATTTTTCAATAGTGAATAATTATGTTCACCTCATAAAATTAAAATAAGAAACTTTGAGAACGGAATTCAACTTAAAAAAACTGCCCCCTCAAAAAAGAGGAAGCAGATTTATTTCGTTTTATTAAGTTAATGTGTGGAATTTAATTTTCCGCCTTGTTTTCAAAAAAGAAGTGAATATTTATGCCATATTTTCCGAACCAAAGAGTCTTATTTTCTTTTTAACCTCTTCTTTTATGTAAGCAACCTTTAAATTACGCGTTTCAAGATAACCGATTCCACGTTCTTTACCGTCAGCCGTTGCCCTATCTCCCGCAAGACAAAGATCTGTAAATATATTCACCTTCGCTATACCTTCACGTACGGTATTTCGGAAATCCTCGTCGGAAAGACCGCTTCCTCCGTGAAGAACAAGTGGTGTATCGACTCTCTCACGTATTTTTTTGAGCCGTTCGATATTCAGCATCGGTTTTTTCTTGTAAACACCGTGAGCTGTTCCGATGGCAACTGCCAATGCATCAACACCGGTAGAATTTATAAACATCTCTGCTTCTTCCGGGGTAGTGTACATATCAATGTTATCCTCACTGCTATCCATTGCATTGCCTACGTGACCGATTTCGCCCTCGACGCTCGCTCCGAATGCGTGTGCGATTTTCACTATCTCTGCCGTACTCGCAATGTTAGTTTCGTAATCATTTTGAGAGGCATCAAACATCACCGAAGAAAAACCTAATTTTAGAGCTTCAATACACCTATCAAAGGTAAGGCCGTGATCATAATGAACAACAACGGGAACCTTAGACCTCTTTGCTGCCTCAATCATTGAGGGAGCTATCAATTTCAGCTCTCCATAGGGAAGTAAAATTTCAGCAGTACCGATTATTACAGGAGAGTTCATCTCCTCCGCAGCTTCAATAACACCCTGAAGCATATCGCTGTCAGTTGTATTAAAAAGTCCCACCGCATATTTGCCTTTTTGAGCCTTTTTCAAAACATCGTTTAAGTTAACGAGCATATATTAATCCTTTCGTTAAAATTCAATATTCAACTTTTTACAGAGAATGTCAATCTCTTTTTCGGAAGTCATTCCGCTTATCGCATCCGGGGCAGATAGCGAGGCAGTTGCCGCCTTTGAGGCGAGGGTCAGTATGCCCATCTCATCTAAATTGCGATAAATACCTATAAGAGCACCCGCACAAAATGCGTCACCAGCTCCTGTTTTACCCTTGATAAACCCTTTCGGAAGTTCCCATGATTTCAGCTTAAAAAAGCCGTTTTCCGATAAACAAACTCCTATTTCGGGCATATGGATAATTACTCTCTCTGAAACTCCCATATCCTTTATAGCACGAGCTATATTTTCAAGATTTTCACATCTCGGTTCCATGCCCGCAATCATTCCCGCCTCGTGTTCATTTATTATGACATTATCTATGTAAGGCAGGCATTCCTTTACCACGTCATAACGGTTGCTGTTTTCGCTGACTAAATCAATTGAGGTTTTAATTCCAGATTCCTTTGCTTTTCTTAAAATTTTCAGCCCGTCACCGTTATCAATCTTGTCCAAAAGCAAAAAATAACCGAGGTGTAACATTTTTACATCAAGATTATCAAAATCGACGTCCTCATAACTGAAATCGTCACAAGCACCCGGATATGTGAAAAAGGTTCTCTGACCGCCCACGATGCTCATAACCTCGGTAAAGCTCGTCGGAATATCAGAACGCACCAAAAACGACGTGTCAACAGCGTTGTCCTTCAGAATGTTGATGAGTAAATCGCCTTCGGGGTCGTTTCCTATCTTTCCCACAGCCTTTACGGGAATTGTAGGGTCTAACCGCTTTATGTCTATTCCTGTATTGGGAACGCATCCGCCTACCGAATCAGACACCGATAAAATCTTTGTAAGCTCGCCTAAAGCGGGGTATGCGCTAATCTGATTTATTTTATCAACCAAAAGCGTCCCCGCTACGGCAATTCCTGTTTTATTCATATCAGTTGCATTCTGCCACAAGAGGCCCTGCGAGAGCTTCAAGGAAAAACAGTTTTCCTTTAATAGTGGGGATGTAAGAGCTCGTAATCCACGGGGTCTTTCCGTATCTTAACGTCATCCAAAGCGACATACCCTGCCACTGCATTCCCCTGCCAAGAGTTCCGTCAGCACCGCCAATCGCATAGTCGGCTTGAAGGAACAGACCCGGGCCTATTGTATTCGCACGGCAGGGAACGAGGGTTGTTCTGGACTTGAAGCTTGTGAGTGCGTTCTGCTCAACGGTGAGAGGATGAATTTTTGCGCCTATTCTGTAGGGTGCTCTCTCCCATTCCTCTGCACTATCATAATCCTCGGCAAAGGTTGGCTCCCAAAAAGCTATGTGACACATTCTGCCGATACCGTAAACGAGAACAAGCTCCGCACCCTCCGCCTTGAGCGACGCAATCTTTTCCGGGTAAGTGGGAAGATTTGCTTTCGTAGCAAAGTTTCTATGCTCTCTCGGAACGGTAAGCTCTCCGAGAGGATTGAAAAGCGCCTGCTCCATTGCATATTGAAATGAACCCGCATTGTCGGCGCTCAATGTGTTACCCTCGCCGTCTGCCCATTCATCCATATTAAAGGTATAGACGTGCTCACACGATACCTGCCAGGCTTTCAGAAAATACACAACCCATTTATACATTCCCATAGGACCTACGGGAAGGATAAAGGCTATTTTTTGTTTTTTATCCTTTGCTTCCTTGATTTTAAGTGCAATTTCGTGTCCCATATAGGTCTCAAATTCATTAAGACTGTCGCATTTGACAGGTGTGAATTCGGGATTCCAAAAATCCTGACGGTCACAGATGGTTTGGGGGTCGTCTATGCAAGCGTCAATCCTTGCAAAATCCCATCCGGACGGATAAAAGCCCTCGAGGGCAGATCCTTTAACAGTTGATAAAAAATCCATATTTATTCTCCTCTATTTTACTTTTATTTTTTGCTTTAAGGAAGCAATCTTTTTGTGGTGCATTTAAGATATACCTGACACTGACGAAAGCCCTCTGCATAAGCAGCTCCGCACTGATATCCTCTGTATCTTGAACAGGTTTTTAACATATCGGCAAAGTCAACATTGTCGTGGTCACGCATCCATTTCAGCTGACTCTCATGACATTCAAGCATCTGCATTTTAAGATCAATTTCATCGGAAATATCCACAAATTCAGTAGGGTTGAAATTAACGCCTGCGGGGGGATCCATATAGTAAATGGGAACTAATTTTGCAGGCTGCGGATACTTGCTATTATAGTTCGGAAGGGTAGCTGTGAAGCTCGCATCAAACACAAGACGGCTGACCGCTGTATGGTCGGGCATATAATCATCGGGCGAATGAGTGATTATAAAATCAGGGTTTGCATACCTGATTACATCAACAATCTTATTTCTCGCCTCAGCATTCCCGTCATAAATGTCCAAATCGTGAAAGCCTCCCCAAATTACCTCTATACCGGCAAGTGCACCTGCTCTTTTTGCTTCCTCTGCACGAATTATTTGGAGCTCATCGGGCGGAATAACAACATGCCCGAGATTTCCCGAGGAAACGTGACAAACAATTACAGTATCTCCTCTTTTAACGCATTTTGCGAGCGTACCCGAACAGCAAAGCTCTATGTCATCCGGGTGAGCTCCGATTGCCAAAACTCTCATAACTTAACTCTCCTTTTAAATAACTGTATTTTCATTTTATACAACTTTTTCACAAAAAACAATACTGTACAGTACACTAAATGAGTAAAATAATACACTTTGTTTGAGCAAATGCTTTATTTTACACAAAGCATTGACATTTTCCCAAAATTATGATACTATCGAACTATGGAAAAGAAATATTATAAGCACAAGCTCAAAAATCTCTTAATAGTAAGCAAAATCGTTACTATTCACTACTTTGAATTTGATAAAAACTTCGTAAGCCATGAGGAGTCACACGATTTCTGGGAATTAGTCTATGCCGATAAGGGTGATATAATTTGCAGTCGTGACGGCATTGAGGAGGTATTAAAAGAAGGAGAGGTTTTATTTCATAAACCCGGGGTGTCCCATGCTCTAAAGGCCGACGGAAAGCGAGCACCTAATGTTTTTATCATTTCTTTTGAGTGCAAAAGTGAAGCAATACGTTTCTTTGAGGAAAGCCACTTGATCTTAGACTCAGGTCTCCTTCATTTGATTTTTGCCATTATTGAAGAAGGTAAACGAACCTTTGACATTCCTTATTCCGACCCACAGATAAAAAAAATGAAGCTGCTTGAAAAAACCGCCTTGGGTGGACAACAGCTCATAAAAAATTATCTGGAACTACTATTAATAAACTTGATGCGTAACGAAATAGAAAGCTGCCGCTCATCCGCAGTTTTTCTTTCAAGTGAAAAATTTGATGAGAGAATAAGTGATAAGGTAATTGAGTTTATGAAAGCGCACGTGTCGGAAAAGCTTTCTGTATCCGATATATGTGCTACAATACACTACAACAAATCCTACATTTTCAGACAGTTCAAGAAAACTACCGGTTACTCGCTTATGGCTTATTTCGTTAAATTAAAGATACAAAGAGCCAAAGAGATGCTTAGGGAAACAAAAATGTCAATTTTGGAAATCTCCGATGCTCTTTCCTTCGACACAGCTAATTACTTTTCAAAAACATTTAAAAAACACACCGGATATACTCCGTCCACATACCGAAAAATGCGAAGAGGAGGTAAAAGGAGTTAACACAAGTAAATAACGCAATTTTCTTTCCGGGGATACCGACTTTGCTCCGCAAATCGGGGGTTACGAACCCCTTTGCTGGCGCAAAAGGGTTCTCATAAAGCCCCCCGCAAGACATAAAAAGCACCCCCGAGATTGGGGGTGCTTTTTATGGCGCGCCGGGGGGGATTCGAACCCTCGACCTACCGGTTCGTAGCCGGGCACTCTATCCACTGAGCTACCAGCGCAAAAAAAATGGAGCGGGTGATGGGAATCGAACCCACGCAGCCAGCTTGGAAGGCTGGAATTCTACCATTGAACAACACCCGCATCTTTTGTACTTGTCAATGATAACACAACTTTTTGCGTTTGTCAATAACTTTTTCAAGTTTTTTTGATTTTTTTAAATTTTTTTGAGTCAAACCCAAAAATTCATTTCCTAAAATTTTGTATTCCTATTGTAAAAGTAAAATATTTATGTTATAATAATATCTTAGTAAATATCTTAAGGAGAAGCACTATGGAGGAAACCAAAATCACAGAAACCGAAAAGAAAAACGGTACAACCATCGGTGTATTGGATATAATTGAAACCGTTGCTTGGGTTCTTTGCCTCATTCTTCTTACAACCTTCTTTTTGTTTCGTATAGCAATAGTCAGACAGAGCTCGATGTACCCGACTCTCGTTGACGGCGAAAGAATTGTTATCAGCAAGATGTTTTACGTTCCGAAATGCGGAGATATAATCGTTTTTCAGGATGAAAGCATAGACGACGGCAAGCCACTCGTAAAGCGCATAATAGCCACCGAAGGACAGGAGGTTAAATACGTTCGCTCCGCTCTCGGTGCAAAGGTTTACGTTGACGGCGAGCTATTAGTTGAGGATTACGTAAACATAGACGGCACAGATTATCATCCGACTATATCTCTGACTGTGCCCGACGGACACGTATTCGTTATGGGCGACCACAGAAACAATTCCCGTGACAGCCGTGATTTCGGCTGTGTGCCCGAGGAGTCTATCATAGGCCGCGCCCTGTTCAGAATAACACCGTTCAACAAATTCGGAAAAATTGATAAATAAAGGAACATAAAATGCCCTCAAACATTATACAGTGGTTCCCGGGACACATGGCGAAAACACGCAGGCTGATGCAGGAGTGTCTATCCTCTGTGGATATACTCATCGAGCTACTTGATGCCCGCATTCCGTATTCGTCGAGAAATCCGGAAATAGTAAAGCTATCTCAGAATAAGCCTATTCTCACCGTACTCAACAAGGCGTCTCTTGCCGACCCTAACGTTACACGCAAATGGCTGGATTATTACAGCAAGCAGGGGAAAGCTATAACTGTTGACTGCATAAGCGGTGCGGGGATTGACTCAATTCCCGAGGCTATACGCAGTGTTTTGGCAGAAAAGGTTGAACGCTATAACGCAAAGGGAATGACAGGCCGTCACCTGCGTGCAATGATAGTCGGCATTCCCAACGTTGGAAAGTCCTCACTGATTAACCGCATGGCAAAAGCTAAAAGGACTAAGGTAGAGGACAGACCCGGAGTTACAACCAACAAGCAGTGGATAAGCACCGATATAGGTCTTGATTTACTCGATATGCCCGGTGTTTTATGGCCGAAATTCGATGACCGCACTGTCGGAGAAAATCTCTCAATGACGGGCGCTATCAAGGACGCCGTTGTCAATGTTGAAGAAATAGCAATGCTCCTGTGCGGCAGAATACGGGACCTCTATCCCGATTTGCTGTGCGCAAGATATAAGCTGGATAAGGAAGAAATAGAGTCACTTGACTGCTACGGCCTTTTTGAGCTTATCGGCAAAAAACGGGGCTTTCTCATGAGTGGGGGAGCCGTAAACGAGCTACGCACCGCAGAAACGGTGCTTGACGAATTCAGAGGCGGCGTTATCGGCAGAATTTCTCTCGAAACGCCCAAGGAGTGACCGAAATGCCAAGCTACGAATACGAACAACAGTATCTTGAAAAGGGATATAAATACATCTGCGGAGTTGACGAGGCGGGACGGGGACCTCTCTCGGGGCCTGTGGTTGCAGGAGCATGCATACTGCCAATTGGTCTGCATCTTGACGGGCTCAACGACTCAAAGAAGCTGAGCGCAAAAAAGCGCAATGCTCTATTTGACATGATAAAGGAAAACGCAATTGCCTACGGAATAGGTATGGCGTCGCCAAAGGAAATTGACGAATTAAACATTCTCAACGCAACGATGCTCGCAATGCACCGAGCAATTGATGCTATGAATATTAAGGCGGATTTTGCGCTCGTTGACGGAAACATCGTGCGTGGATTTGATATTCCTGCGATAAGCATAATAAAAGGTGATGCAATTTCTGCCTCAATCGCCGCTGCCAGCATACTGGCTAAGGTGACAAGGGACAGGATTTGCGAGGAGGATGCAATAAAATATCCGCAGTACAATTTTTCAAAGCACAAGGGATACTCCACAAAGGAGCACATGGATTTAGTCCGCAAGCTCGGACCGTGTGAAATACATAGAATGTCCTTCCTCAAATTCCTCGAAAAATGAAAATCAAGTATAAAATTTTAGCCTTTTTCCCCGATAAAATCAAGCTGCCGACAGAGCCAAACTCACACCTGTACGGCGAGGTCGGCGAGGCTGTGGCGGTTGCTGCACTCAAAAAAAGCGGATATAAAATTTTGAAGAGAAACTATAAGCCTTATAAAAATGAAATAGACATCATTGCAAAGCGTGGGAAAACCGTATCCTTCATTGAGGTAAAAACACGTACTGTTGCAAATGAGGAAAATCCGTATTTCAATTGTCCTTCAGCATCGGTTTCTGCGGTGCAAAAGGATAATATCAAGGCTTGTGCCCGCACCTTTCTCATTCGAAATAAAAAGCTGTGCGAGGGCTGTGATTTTTCCTACGATATTATTGAAATTTTCGTAAAAAGGGCTCTCGATTACAGGTACATTTCAAAAATCAATCACATAAAATCAGCATTTAAATAATTTATAAAGGAAACCGATATGTTTTACAAAAGCACAAGAAGCACAGAAAATCAAGGAATAACCGCCTCGATGGCGATAAAGCAGGGACTGTCAAATGACGGCGGACTTTTCATGCCAAATGAAATTCCTACACTCACAAAGGACGAGATTCTCTCCCTGACCGATAAGGGTTATGCAGAGAGAGCGGCATACGTTCTCTCAAAGTTCCTAAACGACTACACCTATGAGGAGCTGCTCGAGGACTGCCAGAACGCATATTGCGAGGCATCCTTCCCCGGCGGAGCCGCACCTATACGCAAGATAAACGGAGATATATACTCACTTGAGCTCTGGCACGGCCCTACCTGTGCATTCAAGGATATGGCGCTCCAGATAATGCCAAGGCTTCTTTCCCGTGCGCTTGTGAAGAACGGAGAAAAGCGCACGGCGCTGATTCTGGTTGCTACCTCGGGAGATACGGGCAAGGCCGCTCTTGAAGGCTATAAGGACATTGACGGCATTAAAATTGCCGTTTACTATCCGCAAAACGGAGTATCAAGAGTTCAGAAGCTCCAGATGGCAACGCAGACGGGAAGCAACGTTTCCGTTTATGCAATTAAGGGCAATTTTGACGATGCGCAGACGGGTGTTAAAAAGATATTCTCAGATGCCGATATGAAAAAGCAGTTGGACGAAAACGGCGTATTTCTTTCGAGTGCAAACTCGATAAACTGGGGACGCCTCGCTCCTCAGATTGCTTATTATGTATCCGCATACTGCGACCTCATAAACAACGGCACAATTGCATACGGCGAAAAAATTGACGTATGCGTTCCTACGGGTAATTTCGGCAACATTTTTGCGGCATATATTGCAAAGCTCATGGGACTGCCGATAGAAAAATTCATTTGTGCGTCAAACAAAAACAACGTTCTCACCGATTTCCTTTCGAGCGGAACGTATGACCGTAACAGAACCTTCCACGCAACCATTTCCCCCTCTATGGACATACTGATTTCGAGCAACCTTGAAAGACTGCTATACCTCACCTGTGGCGCCGAAAAAACCGCAGAATATATGCGACAGATGAACGAAAACGGCAAATACACACTCTCCGACACGGACTTTGCTAAAATCAAGGCTGAGTTTGAGGGCTTCTACACCGATGAGAACGACACGAAAAAGGCAATCCAAACGGTGTTTGATGAGTACGGTTATCTCATGGATACTCACACCGCCGTTGGCTACAATGCTCTTATGCAGTATAAAACAAAACGTACTACCGTTCTTGCCTCTACTGCAAGCCCGTATAAGTTCGCTTGCGACGTTTTTGAGGCGATAGCAGGCAAGCCCGCAAAGGACGAGCTTTCTGCCCTTGAAGAGCTTTCAGAAATGACAAAAACGGAGATTCCCACACCGCTTTGCAACATCGGAGAGAGAGCTGTTCGCTTCTCCGCCGAGATTGAAAAGGACGATATGAAAGCCTCCGTAATTGAATTCTCAAGGAGTTAAATCAGCCGTTCTCCTTGGGAATATAGGTTACACAAACGGTTTCGCTGGTGCAGCACGCATCAGAGGGGCCAACCTCTATTTGACCTGCGTGGCAGCGATTTCCCATGCCGTGATATTTACAGCTCTTAACGTCACAAACAATACCCTTAATCTCTTTGTTATCCATTTTTAGAACCTCTTTATATATTTGCAAGGAATACCTTACGTATGTATTCTGCCACAAATAGCGTAAAGTATACGGAGAATTTTAATGTCTGTATTCGTAATTTCCGACCTGCACCTATCTACCGCAGAGAGCACCGACAAATCAATGGAGGTGTTTGGAAACAGGTGGCAGGATTATGAAAACAAAATCAAAACCAATTGGACAAGGCTTATTGATGAAAACGACACCGTCATTATACCCGGTGACATTTCGTGGGCAACACTGACTGAGGAGGCAAAAAGCGATTTTGCCTTCATAAGCTCGCTGCCCGGCAAAAAAATAATCGGCAAGGGTAACCACGATTTCTGGTGGGCAACCGCAGCAAAGCTCAATGCGTTTTTTGAAAAAAACGGCTTTAAGAACATATCGCTGCTTTATAATAATGCTCATCTGGCGGAAAATTTCATAATAACGGGAACAAGGGGCTGGTTTTTTGATGAAGAAAACGGAAAAATCCCCGAAAACAGCGATTATGATAAGCTCATCGGGCGGGAGAGTGCGAGGCTGAAAATGAGCCTCGATGCAGGAAAAAAGCTACAAAAAGAAAATCCCGACTGTGAAATTATAGCCTTTTTGCACTTTCCACCTATCTGGAACGGCATCGAGGTTTCACAATTTTGCGATTTGCTGTCAGAATACGGGATAAAGCGTTGTTATTTCGGTCACATACACGGCACGTATAGCGTACCTCCCGAATTTACCCACAAGGGTGTAAGATACACTCTGATTTCCGCAGATTATATATCTTTTGTGCCGAAATTAATCCCACCTCTTGGTTAAAAATTATAAAAATGGTATTTTTGTGATTTTTGACTTGACTTTTTGAAAAAAATGCAATATAATACATAAGGTTATATATTTAACAATTATTTACACTTTGGAGGAAACACAAAATGTCCCTTATTAAGAAGGAATCAACCGGAAAAAGCACCTATACTATTGAGTTTTCCGTTGATAAGGATGTTTTTGCCGCTGCTGTTGATAAGGCATACCGCAAAAACGTAAAAAATATCACCGTTCCCGGTTTCAGAAAGGGTAAGGCTCCTAAGCACATAGTTGAAGCTATGTACGGCAAGGGTGTATTCTTTGAGGATGCAATCAACGATTGTCTCCCTGAGGCATTCGAGGCTGCAATCAAGGAAGCAGAGCTTGATATAGTCGGCAGACCTGAGTTTGATATCGTTTCTGTTGACGAGGCTCCCGTTATCAGCGCAAAGGTTGCCGTAAAGCCCGACGTTGAAATTAAGGATTACAAGGGTATCGCAGTTGAAAAGAACGAGAAGAAGGCTACCGATGCTGATGCAGACGCTGAAATCGAGCGCACCCGCAGCACTCATGCAAGAATCATCGACGTCACCGACAGAGCGGCACAGATGGACGATATTGCAAACATAAACTACGAGGGATTCGTTGACGGCGTTGCATTCGATGGCGGCAAGGGCGAAAACCACGACCTCAAGCTCGGTTCGGGTCAGTTCATTCCCGGATTTGAGGAGCAGATAGTCGGAAAGAATATCGGCGATGAGTTCGACGTAAATGTTACCTTCCCCGAGGAGTACCACGCAAAGGAGCTGGCTGGCAAGGTTGCTGTTTTCAAGTGCAAGCTCAACTCGCTCAAATATAGCGAGCTTCCTGCTCTTGACGACGATTTTGCTGTTGATGTTTCCGAATTTAACACCTTTGCTGAATACAAGGCAGACGTTAAGGCTAAAATCCAACAGAGATATGACAGCATGGCACAGAGCGAGGTTGAAAACAAGCTCGTTGAGGCCCTCATAGAAAAGCTCGAGGCTGATATTCCTGAAGCAATGTTTGCGGCAGAGACCGAAAACTACGTTCGTGATTACGATACAAGACTTAGGCAGCAGGGACTTGACCTGAGCACATATTTCAAGTATACAGGTCTTGACCTCGACAAGCTCCGTGCTCAGCTCCGCCCTCAGGCAGAAAAGCAGGTTAAGATTCGCCTCGCTCTCGAAAAGATTGCAGCTCTCGAAAGCGTAACCGTTACCGAGGAGGCTATTGAGGCTGAATACAAGAACATTGCAGACACCTACAGCGTTGATATTGAAGAGGTTAAGAAGATGGTTAACTCCGCTGATATCGAGGCTGACCTTAAGGTTAAGGGTGCTATGGATATAGTTAAGGAAAGCGCAGTTATAGGCGCCGCTAAGAAAGCTCCTACAAAGAAGGCTCCCGCTAAGAAGGCAGATGCTGAGGGCGCTGAAAAGCCCGCAGCTAAGAAGACCTCAACCGCTAAAAAGGCGGCTGACGGCGAGGCTAAGCCTGCGGCTAAGAAAACCACCTCTACCGCAGCAAAAAAGACCACTACTGCAAAGAAAACCACAGCAAAGAAGGCTGACGCTGAATAATTAGCCTTCAAATAAATATACCAACGGAGGTTTATATGTCAACACTTGTACCAATGGTTGTTGAACAAACAGGACACGGCGAGCGTTCATACGATATTTACTCCCGTCTTCTGAACGACAGAATTGTATTTCTCTCTGATGAAGTCAACGACGCAACTGCATCCTTGGTAGTAGCACAGCTGCTCTATCTTGAGGCTCAGGACCCTGATAAGGATATTTCCTTCTACATCAACAGCCCCGGCGGCTCGATAACCGCAGGAATGGCAATCTACGACACCATGAATTTCATCAAGTGCGACGTATCAACCATCTGTATCGGTATGGCGGCAAGCATGGGCGCATTCCTGCTTGCCTGCGGAACAAAAGGAAAGAGATATGCTCTGCCTAACAGCGAAATTATGATTCATCAGCCTCTTGGCGGTATGAAGGGTCAGGCATCGGATATCAAGATACACGCTGACAGGATTTTGCGTATCAGAGAAAAGCTCAATACTATTCTCGCCGAGCGCACGGGCAAGCCCCTTGAGCAGGTATTTACCGATACCGAGCGTGACAACTTCCTCACAGCTGACGAGGCTCTCGAGTACGGTCTGATTGACAAGGTGCTCACCGAGAGAATCTGATAAAGCAAAGGGACTGTCTCATTTAGCAACGTTCTAAATGCAAGCAGTCCCTTATTTATATAAAGAAAGGTAAGTTTCAATGGCAAATAACAAGCATCGCTGTTCCTTCTGCGACAGAACAGAGGACGAGGTTATGTTCCTCATCCCCTCTATAAAGGGGGATTCGTTTATCTGCGACAACTGCATTGACGGCTGTAAGGAAATAATAGACAGAAGCCTTCTCGAATACAACAGGGCAAATGCTGAGGATAGCCAGCAGTTATCCTACGATACTCTTCCCCGCCCTACCGAAATCAAGGCTATGCTCGACCAATACGTCATAGGTCAGGACGAGGCAAAGCGAGTTCTGTCGGTTGCCGTATATAACCATTACAAGCGTATACTCTCAAGAGAAAAAATAGATTCCGACGAAGAAACGCCCTACTCCGACGTTGAAATTCAGAAGAGTAACGTTCTTCTCCTCGGCCCTACGGGCGTGGGAAAAACCTATATTGCTCAGACGCTTGCAAAGAGCCTGAAGGTTCCGTTCGCTATCGCTGATGCAACAACCCTCACCGAGGCGGGTTACGTCGGTGAGGACGTTGAAAATATACTGCTAAGGCTTATTCAGGCGGCAGATTTCAACATTGAGCTGGCTGAGCGCGGCATTATCTACATTGACGAGATAGACAAAATATCGAGAAAGGGCGAAAACCGTTCCATAACCCGTGACGTATCGGGCGAGGGTGTTCAGCAGGCGCTGCTCAAAATTCTCGAGGGAACCGTTGCTAACGTGCCCCCTCAGGGAGGACGCAAGCACCCCAATCAGGAATTTATACAAATCAACACTCAAAACATTCTGTTTATATGCGGCGGCGCATTCGACGGGCTTGAAAAGCTGATTGAAAAGCGCAAGGGCAACCACCAGATAGGCTTTGGCGGCGATATACAGCGTGCAAGTGAGAGAATCGCTAAGGGAGTATACAAGGACGTTACCTCACATGACATTGTTAAATACGGACTTATCCCCGAGCTTGTCGGAAGAATGCCTATAATTTGTGCGCTCGATAATCTTGACAGAAGCTCTCTTGTCAGAATACTCAAGGAGCCTAAAAACTCGATATACAATCAGTATAAAAAGCTGTTTTCGCTTGACGGCGTAGATTTTGAAATCGAGGAAAATGCATTCGAGGCTATTGCCGATATGGCAATTGAGCGTCAGATAGGCGCTCGTGGACTGCGTTCAATCATTGAGGGTATTATGATGAAGCCTATGTATGAAATTCCGTCACAGGCTGACGTAGCGAAGGTTATCATTACCAAGGATTACGTTCTCGGAAAAGCTGAGCTACCGCAAATAATAAAAAAAGCAATATAATTTCATTTTGGCGTTACTGCTACGGGTAAACGCACAAAGGGCGGACAATTTGTCCGCCCTTTTGATTTTACCTTATTAAACCTTGCGCAATTATTTCAGCAGCTCATCGGTCAGCCTTATTATTTCGGGCGCAACCCTCTTTCGCATACGGTTGATTACAAAGTTATAGGCAGGGTAGGCAAAGCCTGCGACAATACCTCCTATTATTCCAAGGATAATCCCGAGGATAAAAGCCGCATTTTGGTATAACCCGATAAAGCTTCCCACATTTGTCATGCACAGGCTCATTCCAAATCCCAAAACGAGAGCACCGATTACTCCCAATACGAGCGAGACAATCTGCGCCATGTTTGTCACACTCGCATCGAGTCTGCGCAGGCGAGTCATCTTGTCCTCGGTTTTGGTAGGCGACGTATATTTCTCACGGATTTTTCTAAGCTCCGTCTGCTCCTTAGCGGAGTAGGTATATGAAAATCCGTTTTGTTCATTATTATTGTTTTCCATTTTCAACCTCTGATTTCAATGTCTTAAGTTTATTAGTCCCTGTGAATATCATATAAATCGCAGTTGCGACGATTAAAGCGCAGATAACACCGCCCGTTGCACCGAGCATCCATTTCTGTCCAACCGCACTCATAGCTCCGTCGCTGAATGTCGTGAGCATTGTGGATTCAAGCGTCAGCATTGAAACAAGCGCCGCCGCAAGGCTTATAACCTTGGATGCCGAAAATACGGGGCTGTTATATTTTCTGTATTTAACTACGTTTACAACTGCTATTGTGAGTGCTGTAAAGGTATATGCCGCTATTGCAATTGCTGTAACCATATGGTGCTCAAAGGTTCTGTTCCAATAGACCATAAAGAAAATTATAAGCGCCAACGCCAAATTCATAAGCAAAAATATCCAGCCACAGGCACAGTACTTTATAAGCTCGCTTTGCACTTTATCGCCGGGTGCGTATTTTCTCGTATGCTGTACCAGAAAGAACCGCATAAATGCAAGACAGATATAGTAACCGCCTAGCGAACAGAACCAAAAGGTACGGTGGTAAAATCCAAGCCATAGCTGAAATATTCCGTACAGTGCGTTCCACGCAAGCGAGCCGTAAAGCGATACGTTTATGCGCAGTCGGGCATCGTTTCGCCACCTTTTTAAATACCTGTTTTCGTATCTGAACGTCTTGAAAAATTCAACAATGCGTGGAATTTTAAAGCAGATGACCGTTAAGGTATATGCGGCAAGCACATAGGAGATATACGCTATGACCGAATTGGTTCCGATAAACACCATCGAGCCAATGAGCAAAACGGCGGATACGGGAACGAGAAGAATTATTATGGCGATATGCGGAAACAGCAATGCTCTACCGAGCTTCTTCCAATTCATTTTCAGCTCTCCTGATTCTGACCGTAAACGTTGTGCCGACGCCGACAGCGCTCTCCACACCGATTTCTCCCTGCATTATATCAACCACACGCTTTACAAGGGCGAGACCGAGTCCGTTGCCCTGCGTTGCGTGAGAGGTATCACCCTGATAGAATTTTTCGAATATATGTGCGCCAACCTCGGCACTCATACCGCATCCTGTATCTGATATTTTTACGGTAGCGTAACTTTCGTCTGCTTTGAGAGTAAGTGAAACCCTTCCGCCATTCTCAGTAAATTTAAAGGCGTTTGAAAAGAGGTTATTCCACACGAGCGACAATAGCTCTGCATCGGCAGAAACCGACACGCCCTCTGCTATATCCGTTTCGATTTCAATATTTTTTCTTTCCCAGGTGCTTTCATATTGCAAAAGGCTCTCGCAAAGCTGCTCTCCCAGGTCAAAGGTAGTAAGATTCGGATAAATCTGCTGATTTTCCAGACGGTTGAGCTTTAAAATATTCGTCATCATATCAGCAAGACGGCGTGAAGCGTCGGTGATTGCTTTTGCGTACTCGTTGCGCTTTTCCTCGGAAAGATTCGGTGTTTGCAAAAGCGTTCCGTAGTTCTGCATTACGGCGAGCGGAGTCTTCATTTCATGTGACACGTTGGCTATAAAATCGGTGCGGAGCGTTTCTACACTCGATAGCTCCTCTGCCATTGAATTGATAGCCTCACCTACCTTATTGAAGCCCTCCATACCCGAGCCGTGCATCGGCTTTATCCGTACCGAAAAATCACCGTTCATGATTTTTTCGGTCGCTTCGGTAATGATTTTTACAGGCTTATCCACCATAATCTTGCGGCGAATGAAATCTGCCGTTTTGAACAGCACTGTAATAATCAAAACGTTAAGAAAAGTAATTTTTGCGGCTTCGGCGATATTGTCGGAGTTATAGATAAGTCCCATCTCATCCGACAGCACGTTTAAGAACAGCAGCATACAGCAGGAAACAACGAAGCCTACCATCAAAAAGAACAGCAAAAAGCTACTGAATCCCCGAAGTGCGCTAAAAAACGCTGTTTTTTTCATTTTATTACCGCCTTGTAGCCAAGACCGTGGACGGTTTGTATTTCGAATGAATCGCAATCGGCGAGCTTTGCACGGAGCTTTGTCATATACACGTCAACCGTTCTTGTGCTCGTCTGCGTATCCACGTCCCAGAATTCGTCCATAAGCTGTGTGCGGGTAAAGGTCTTTTTCGGGTATGATAAAAGCTTATAAAGAAGGTCAAATTCCCTTGCAGTGAGGGAGATTTCCTCGCCGTTGAGCGTAGCGCTCCTCTCGTCCGCATCCATAACGAAATTCTCTACCTCAAGACGACGGCTTGATGCAATTTTGGAACGGCGAAGAAGTGCGCCTATTCTCAAAAAAAGCTCGTCAAGGTCAATGGGCTTGGTCATATAATCGTCGATACCTATGCGATAACCTCTCTGTTTAGATGCAAAGTCGTCACGGGCAGTCATAAACAAAATCGGAATATCATTATTGAGGGAGCGAACGGTCTTTGCAAATTCAAAGCCGTCAACGTTTGGCATCATAATATCCGATACTATACAGTCAAAGGTGGTCTTATACATCTCGTCATAGGCGCTTTCGGCATTAAGACAACCGACTGCCTCATATCCGCTTCCGTTCAAAAATGAACAAACGCTGCGATTGAGATCCCTGTCGTCCTCTACAACTAAAATTTTGAACATTTTTTATCCTCCGAGGGCATTTTTTTACTTTACATTATTATTTTAGCACATAAATGTTAAAATTTTGTTTGCGTTTTCAGATTTTGTAAAAAAATATCAGGCAAGGTTGCCTGATATTTTTAATTTTACTTCTTCGCTGCATCAATGCGAGCCTCTGCTGCGGCACGGCGCTCGTTAGCCTCTGCAATCTGAGCCTCACGCTCAGCCTGCATTTTTGCCTGTCTCTGCGAAGGGGACATCTTTGCCTCTTCCCAGTTTGCCTTCGCCTCTGCCTTTGCTGCGGCAAAGTTTGCCTTGTCAACCTCGTGCTGAGCCTTTGTGCTCTCCTTCATGTCGCCAAATGCCTTCTTAAAAAATGCTTTGATTCCCATTGCAGTAAATCTCCTTTTGTATCTATATTTTATTATTTGTTCATGATTTTGTCGCTGAGGTTTATAATTTCAGCACCGTACTTCTTTTTGCGGCTGTTCAGAAATCTCTTATATATCGGATAATTGACAGCAGCCATAAGAATTCCTGCGACACCTAAAATAATGCCGCCAACCATTGTGTCTCCCATACCGAGCATCGCTCCTATATCTGTCATAACGAGGCTCATTCCTGCACCCATAACGATAGCTGCAACGCCGCCGAAAATATAAGAGAATATGCTCACAGGGCGCTTCACCTTAGTATCAAGGCGACGGAGCTCATCAAGCTCAGTGGACTCCTTCTCCATATACTGAGTACGGATTTTTTGTGCTATAAACTGTTGGTCGTTCTTGTTCATGTAGATTACCTCTCTTTTTGTTTTTACATCTACATTATAACGGGAGTTTGTTTGTGATTTTTTTGTGATTTGTTTCTGAAATGTTATTAAAAAATTTTTTACAGCATCGGTGCAAATATTTTTACTACCGAGCGAATGAAACGGGTGATAAGTCCTGTTTTCAGCATATCGGGCGTTATCTCTACAGATTTTTCCATAGTTTCGTCAATATCTGCTTTCAAATCCTTGATTGAATCGCACCTGCACATCCAGACGCCGTTTTCAAAATGATGGACAAGACTGCGGTAGTCAAGATTTATAGTTCCTATCATTGCGTATTCGCCGTCGGCAATATAGCTCTTTGCGTGAATGAATCCCGGCTCGTATTCATATATCCTCACGCCTGACCTCATAAGACGGTGATAAAAGCTCCTTGTCATACCGAAAACGAGCTTTTTGTCGGGAATATGCGGTACAATTATTCGCACGTCCACGCCACGCAGAGCGGCATTTTCGATGCTCTGACACATCTCGTTATCTACAATAAGGTAGGGAGTTGTCATATACATATACTTTGTTGCAGAGCCAAGCATATTCTGAATAACACTCTTGCCTACTCTGCGCTCGTATAGCGGATTGGGACCGTCACCGAAGGGAATAACGTATCCGTTTGCCGTTATACCGTCCTGTGTCGGATACAGCTCGTGACTGTTTTGGGGAAGATGCTTTACGTTGATACCGTAGTCGCAAAGGAATATGCGTGTAAGCTCCCAAACAGCCTCGCCCTCAAGACGGATAGCCGTATCCTTCCAATGACCGAAGCGTTTTCTTTCATTGATATATTCATCGGCAATGTTCACGCCGCCCGTATATCCGACCTTACCGTCAATCACGCATATTTTGCGGTGATTTCGGTTATTGAATTCGCTGTCGGCGTTTCCACGCAGACGTGAGAAAGGAGCTGCCTCAATGCCGAGCTTTGCAAGCTCTTTGTGGTAATCACCCGGGAGCGTGCTCATACAGCCTATATCATCATAAAGTATCCTGACCGTAACACCTTCGGCTGCCTTCTGCTTCAAAATATCCAATATGGAGCTCCAAAAGCTTCCTTCTTCTATAATGAAATATTCCATGAAGATAAATTTTTCTGCTTTTTGAAGGTCGGAAAGCATCGCCTGCCACATATCCTCTCCGAGCGGATAGTAGGTCTGTTTTGTATCCTTAAACACGCTTGCTCCCGAAATCGAGCACAGCATTTTCGCCTGTGCTGCGGCGTGAGCATTCTCACGCTCAAGCTCATCAAGGATTTCCTTTTGCACTCTCTCATAACGGTATTTTTTCAGCTCGTCAAGACGGCATACAAACTTCCCCTTGAGCTTTCGTGAATAAAAGAGGAAGTATAGCATAAATCCCGCAATCGGCAAAATGAGAACAAATACAAGCCACGGAACCTTGTAATCGGGATTATCGTCAGATGCGATAATCTTAACAACGCAGAAAACCTCCGTGAGAAATGCGGCAATGTAGAAATACGGAATGTAATAACAGCACGCAACAACAATGCCTATGATAGCAAGTATTTCAAAAACCGTAAAAAGAATTGCAATGATATAGCGGACAGGGATATAGTTATATTCCCTTTCTATCGTTTTTTTGCCCGCTCTTACCTTATATTTCCTTTTCACATCCGTGCCTCCAAAAGAAAATTTCCCTATTTTTACTATATATAATAGTATAGATTTGTTATTGAAAGATTTATTTTTTGTTTATATTTTGTTAAAGCAAAAATTAATAGAAAAAGGGCTCTGACGCAAAAAAATCCAACATTATAAATGTTGGATTTTTAGTATTAATTATATCTTTTACTCAATATTGCACTGAAAATTATCCTTGATTAGCTTTATTTTGCGAAGAACAAGCTGGGATTTTGTTGAAAGCTCATCGTGCTTATGTACGCAGAGCCACATACATCCGCCAAGGTACGGTCCCACAACACGGTGAAGGTGGTTGGAGAGGAACAAGAACGGAACCTTTAACTCCTTTTTAAGCATAGCCGTTGCTCTGAGGTTTTCAATCTCCTCGTCGGGTGAAAGTGCGTTAGTTACTATTTTGACTACGTCTGCTCCCCTGCGCTCCTGCTCGAGAGCTATCTCCAAAACCCTCTCTGGCGGTGAATATTTGAACAGGTGCGAGGACATCAGTACCTCTGCGCCCTCAGCGTGAAGCTTATCAATAAGCTCTATTTGCTTTTTTACAGCCTCAGCATCCTCAGTCAGCTCCTCGGGGTGCTTACAGAATATATCGCCCATAACATCGCATAGCGTTGCGCCTGAGCGAGCGAGCTCCAATATTCCGTCAGCGAGAACGTCATCCGACAGTCCCTCGTTATTTCCGTATCGGTAATTTGTGACGTAAATAGGCTTGCCGTTAAGCTCGGAAAAAATTCTCTCATAGGTTTCTCTATTCTGGTATTGCTTATCAAGACGGCAAACCTGCAAACCAAAGGCATCTGCCCCCTCAGCAGAGGCGGCACGTATGGTTTCGATTGCGCTCTCGGGGGTTTTTGTCTGTATCATAACGGTAAGAAGAGGCTCTTTATGATTAAGAAAGGTTGGTTTCATTATTTATTCCTCAAAACGTTTCTGCCACCATCCATAAGAATGGTTGTGCCTGTAATAAATGCTCCCTTATCGGATGCAACGTACATTATCATATCAACAATTTCCTGAGTTTCTGCCGCTCTGCCCATCAGAGTTTTCATATTTGCCATACCGGGACGGGTGAGAACAGGACCGGGTGCTACGCATACGGCACGTATTCCGTGCTTTCCACCGCACATTGCGAGCGACTTCACAACTCCGTTCATAAGTGCGCTCTTAGATGCGGAATACGCTACGTTAACAGGACAGCCCTCCTCGCCCGTTATAGAGCCGAGATTTACTACTACTCCGCTACCCTGCTTTGCCATTTGCCTCATAACCGCATGGTCAACGTGCAGAGTGCCTTTAAGGTTAAGGTCAAGACCAAAATCCACAACCTCAATATCAACCTCGGTAAAATCGGGGGCGTAAGCGTTTTTGAGGCGTGTTTCTGCACCTCCTGCTGTAACTATAAGTATATCAATGCTACCGAAGCGTGCAACAGCCTCGTCACGTGCTCTCTCAACCTGTGCGTAATCGAGAACGTCCACCACGCATCCCATTACGTTGTCGGTGATTTCCTTAATTTTTTCAACACATTCATTGAGAGCCTTTTCGTTAATATCGAGCAAAACCACATTTGCTCCCTCTTTTGCATAGCACTCTCCGCAAAGGTATCCAATTCCGGAAGCGCCTCCGGAAATAAATACAGTTTTATTTGAAGCCATAATATCCTCCATTTTATTAGTTATAAAGTCTAAACAATTCTTACAAAACCGTTTGCATCAGGTAAGATAGAAAAGTCGTGCGCCAAAAGCATTTCGAAATCATTTGAGCCGTACTTCTCAACAAACCCTATCGCATTATCAAGTGAGAAATATGAGCCTGTCGGCAGACAATCTGTCAGATTTTTTCGAGTGTAGCATTCATCACCGCAAAACACATAGTTTTTTTCTCCGTTACATGCAACAACGATTGACGAGCCGACGCTGTGTCCTGAAATTCTCACAGCTTTGATGCCCTCCGCAATCTCACATTCATCATCAAAGAGCACCACACGGCAATCACTCGGAATGAATTTTCTGCACCCTGCATATTCCTCACGTTGAACGTAAAACGTGGCAGATGTGAAATATACCGAAGCCTGTGCGTGGTCGTGGTGCGAGTGCGTAAGAATTACGTCGGTGATTTCCTCGGGCGAAAGTCCGAATCGAGATAGAATAACCGACGGAGATTCAAAATATTTCATATCCCACCCGGGCATCGTGTCGCATCCTGCATCTATGAGAATACGTCTTTCTGCCGTTTCTATAAGATATACGGTGAATGAAATATCATACCTATCGCTGTCACATGAGCCCGCAAATGCCATGCTGCTCGGTATAGTTGACTGACCGTATTTTAAGGCGGTTATTCTCATTTTACGGTAAGAACTACCTTACCGGCACTTCTACCGCTGTAAAGAAGGTCGTGTGCCGCCTCCGCCTGTTCAATAGGCAGTATCTCGTATATTGTGGGGCGTATTTCTCCACTCTCAACCTTGGGCCATATATCCTTAACAAGCTTTGCAAGTATCTCGCCCTTCATCTCGGGTGTTTTGCTCCTGAGGGTGCTGCCGATAAGACGTATGTTTTTAACATACATAGTTCTCATATTTACAGGGGAAATATCTCCTGCAAGAGTAGCAATCATTATCCAACGGCAACCGTATGCAAGATGCGGGAAGCACTCGCCAACCCTCTCACTGCCAAGGCAGTCAATCGCAAGATTAAGGGGACGTCCCTCACTTGCCTCACGAGCCAAAACGTCAACAATGCTCTCCTTTGAGGTATCAACAACAACGTCGGCATTCAAATGCTTAATACTGTTTGCCATTTCCTCAGTAAGAACAGTTGTTATAACTCTCATTCCAAATGCCTTTGCCATCGGAATAATTACGCTGGCAAGTCCGCTGGCACCCGCGTGCATAAGGAAGTTATAGCCTGCCTTCGCTCCGCCCTCAATGAAAAGATTGAGATATGCGGTCGCAAAAGCCTCGGGCAATGCTGCTGCCTCCTCCATAGAAATACCGGCCGGCTTCGGCATTACCATACATTCCTCAACTGCAACATATTCAGCATATCCGCCGCCGCCAAGAAGCGCGCAAACCTCATCGCCTATATTAAATCTACCCTTCGATACTGCATCGGGTGACATATCGGCTATTACACCTGCAACCTCAAGACCGGGCCACTCAGGGCAACCGGGAGGGGGAGGATATGTACCCTCTCTCTGCATCAAATCTGCTCTGTTAACAGCCGCTGCGTGTACCTTGATTAAAACCTCGCCGTTTTTCATTACGGGGTTTTCAACGTCCTGCCATTTGAGACCTTTATCGGTCTGAATAACAATCGCCTTCATACTGTGTTCTCCTGTAAATGTAATTTTAATATATGTATACTTAATTATACCATATTGACATTTTATAAAAATATGGTATAATATCAAAAAAGAGAACTATTCTATCGCTTTTGAGGTGTAATATGAACACTATTGTTTCAGAATCACAGCTTTCACACTTTAATATAAGGCACTACCGACATCATGACGGATACAGATTTGATACCGTCAATGAGCCTCGTCCTTTGTATTCCCTTGCCTTGATAACTCACGGTGATGGGGAGCTTTTTGACGTTGACAATTCCACAACCGTATCGGTAACGGTTGGAGATTTATTGTTTATCCCTGTTTTTTCTAAGTATAAGTCGGTATGGAAAAATAACGCATCTTATACGTCAATTCATTTTTTGTTCGGTGACAAATCCTATTTCAACAGCAACAATATTCTGAGAATTCAAAAAATAACCCCCGACAATAAAGAACGTATAAGGGAAATATTTGATTACCTCACTAATTTCAACAGCGCTTGCGTATCGCAAAGGTTAAAGGCTACCTCAATATTTTATGAGTTACTTGAAGTAGTAACGAGAAAAATAAGAAGGCGGCATTCTGTCACCTATGATAAAACAATAATTACAGTTATGAGATACGTACAAGAAAATTTCTCAAAAAAAATCACCGTTGAGGATTTGGCGTTAAGCGTTAATATGAGCCTATCGAGATTTTTCCCTTATTTTAAGAAAAAAGTAGGACTTACGCCCGTTGAATATATCAACAAATACAGGATTGAACAGGCATGCATTATGCTTATAAATTCGAGGGAAATGCCGATTGAGGAAATCTCCGACAGAGTAGGCTTTGAATCTGCGGCATACTTCCGCAGGGTTTTCAAAAAGGCAATTAATCTAACACCCAAGCAATACCGCCAAAATCCCCCGATTTTATAGTAATACAACAAAAAGGAGCGTTAGTGACGCTCCTTTTGCTTATGTAGGGACGGCGGATATCCCGTTATGCGGCGGAAAACCGTGCTGAAATAGTTCTGATTGGAAAAGCCGAGGGTGTCCGATACCTCGGAAACGGCCATTCCCTGCTCGAGCATATTCATTGCCGCCGTTATCTTCAAATGATTAAAATAATTCATAACACCCACGCCCGCATATCGGGAAAAGGTCTTTTTAAGGTTTATTTCGCTCATATTGCAAAGACGGGCGATTTCCGAAATGCTAAGGCTCTTATCAACGTTATTTGTGAGTATGTTAACAGCCATAGCATAGTTTTTTGCGGTTTTTGACTGAGATACAGACGAGTGCGAATATTTCTTTGATACCGTGCTGAGGATATACCGTTCAAGGTCCTTAACCGCCCGCTGCCAATCGAGAGAATCAATATTTTTAATTGATTTAACGTCACCTGCAAAAATATTATAAGCATCCGATATTTCTTTAAAAACGTTTACGGCTTCATCTGCATCTACATCAAATATTTTAGAAAAAAATTTCGGCATATTATCGGCGGCAAAGGTGAAGATTGCGATAGTTGGGCTGGTTAAATTTTCACTCCACAGTCGGTGAAATTCCATCGGCTCGTGTAAAATCGCCTGCCCTTTTTTTAGCAAAAATACATCCTTTCCTGCACATACGCCGATTTCTCCGTCCAAAACCACCACTATCTCCCAAAAATTATGATACTCACCGTCATAATTATAGTCGCTATCATATTTTCTGATAAACGCAGTATACAGAGTTTTAATGACAAAGCTCCCTTTTATATCAACGTAACCGTGCATAAAGCTATCTCCTGTTTTTTATACAAAATTATAGATTTTTTATATTTTTTCGTATATAAATTTGATTTTGTATATGATATGATAGTAGCATAGTAAGGTTTTTTTGTCAATACCCAATTACAAGAAAGGATAAAAACATGAAAAAACTAACCGCTATTGTTATGGGCTACGGAATGAGGGGGCAGTCCTATTCTTCCTATGCGATTGATAATCCCGAAAAGCTCGAAATCGTTGCAGTTGCAGAGCCGGAAAAGAGCCGTAGGCTCTATGCTCAGCGCCGTCACAATTTATCCGAGGATATGCTCTTTGATGACTGGGAAAAGCTCGCCGAGCTACCCAAAATGGCTGATTTTGCTATCATATCTACTCAGGACAAAATGCACCTTGAGCCTGCGCTCGCCTGCATTGAAAAGGGCTATGACCTGCTTCTCGAAAAGCCTATGGCTCCTACCGCCGAGGAATGTAAAATAATATACGAGGCGGCAGAGAAAAAGGGGGTCAAGGTTGTCGTTTGCCACGTTCTTCGATTTACTCCCTTCTGGTATAAATTAAAAGAACTACTTGACGAGGGGGCAATAGGTGAGGTAAGATCTATAATACATATGGAAAACGTCGGCAATATGCACTACTCTCATAGCTACGTCAGAGGAAACTGGAGAAACACCGCCGAGTCCTCAGCAATGATACTTGCAAAGAGCTGTCACGACACCGATATAGTTCAATGGCTGCTCGGCAAGGATTGCAAAAAGGTACAATCCTTCGGCTCATATTCCGTATTTACAAAAGAAAATCAACCGAAGGGTGCGCCCGACAGATGCCTTGACGGCTGTCCCTATATGGACTCCTGCCTATACAACCCCGTAAAGTTTTACGTAGAAGACAAAGAAAACGGATGGAGAGATACCGTAGCCGATAAGGTTGACGCAACCGATGAGGAAATAACCGAGGCTCTGCGTACAGGTCCATACGGAAGATGTGTTTATGCCTGTGACAACGACGTTGTTGACCATCAGGTTGTAAATATGGAATTTGATGGCGGCGCAACCGTTTCCTTTACAATGAGCGCATTCAATAAGGGTGGCAGATTCATAAGAATTTTCGGAACAAAGGGCGAAATTGTAGCTTCACACGCGAATAGCGAAATAACCGTTTGCCCCTTCGGCAAGCCGAACTACGTTGCAGAAATAGATAAAATAGGCGAGAGCATCACCAGCGGACACGGCGGCGGAGATACGGGAATCATGGTTGACTCCGTTAAGTATTTCAATAACGAGCAGCCCAGTAAATCAGTATGCGACCTGCGCACGTCCTATCTAAATCACCTCATCTGCTTTGCGGCGGAAAAATCAAGAGCTGAGGATTCCGTTGTGGATTTAGATAAATTCTCAGAATCAGTTTAAATAGAAAAACCAAGGTCTTTTCTACCCCTATGACCTTGGTTTTTCTTTTATTCAGTTTAATGCTGTTAATCGACGTTAACGCCTTTTTTGAACATATGGTTGCACAAAAAGTAGAACGCAACCGAAAATGCGGCATATGCTCCCATTCCGACAAGCATAACCGTCATAAAGCCGCCCTGCGACATTTGCTCTGCCAAAAGCTCGGATATGTTACCTCCTATTGCGAGAGCGACTGCCATCAGCAAAAGCGCCGTAATCATTGCGCCGAAATAGTAAGCAATAAACCACATAACGCCCCTCGACACCCTTTTGGTGTTGTAGGTGTTTGCCTTAACTACCGCTGTAAATGCCATACTCATAAGCGTACATATCTGGAAAAAGACTATCAACACAATAATGGTTATAAAAAGACCGCCTGATATGTTAAATCCCGCAATCGTCGCAGCCAAAAGAGCCTTCACGGTTGAAAAGAAGGTATCGCTATACAGCATTATGAGTAGCGATGCTACGCATACAGCAACACTTAAAAGCACCACAATGAGGGCACTCAGATATTTTGATATGAGCAGCTGCTCCTTTTTTACGGGTAGCGTGTGGGTTAAATAGCTCTCGTCCTTATAAAAGCTCTTGATAAATACTGCAAGTATTGTAATAAAGGTGTTTATCAGCACCGATGCTATAGCAGAATAAACGAGGCTCGAAAACACACTACCAATAATTGAAAAAACCTGAATGTCTTTACCTATATTTATAATTCTCGTTATGACGGCCAAAAGAAGAGTTATTGCGTAAATGTACGGAATAAATCCGAGCATCTTCTTTACGTCGTATTTCATCAGTCTTCTTATCATTTTACAATTCTCCTGAATATCTCGTCTATCGAGGAATTTTCTCTTTCTCGCAGCTCCTCGGCATTTTCCGAAAGTATAATCCGTCCCTTGTCAATAAAAACTACCTCATCAAGTATTTTCTCAACGTCGTAAATTAAGTGAGTCGTTATCAGCATAGCGGAGCCTTCGGAAAAATTGGAAAGTATTGTTTTCATAATACGGTCACGTGTTGAGGGGTCAACACCGCCGAGCGGCTCGTCAAGAATATAGAGGTCTGCCGTTCTGCTCATAACCAAAATCAGCTGGACTTTTTCCTTCATACCCTTACTCATTTTGGAAAGCTTCATATTCTCGTCAAGGTCAAGGTCGGCAAGGAGAGCTCTCGCCTTTTCTCGGTCAAAATCGGGGTAAAAATCCTCAAAAAAATCAAAAATTGCCGATACCGTCTGAGCGCTGTCGAGGTAGGTGCGCTCGGGCAGATATGAAACCCTCGCCTTTGTTTTTTCGCTGATTTTTTCGCCCTTTATCAATATTTCACCCGCATCAATTGTGAGAAGGTCATTTATCATTTTGATTACGGTTGATTTTCCGCTTCCGTTTTTGCCGAGTAAACCTACGATTTTTCCCTCGCCTACGGAAAAGCTGACGTTATCAATAATTTTTATGCCGTCAAAGCTCTTACTTACCGATTTTATATCAAGAACACTCATTTTTTCACCTCAGAGTTTAATATTTTTTGAATTTCCGCCCGTGTCAAGCCAAGGCTCTCCATTGAGCCGTAAAAATTATCAATCATTTCACTGATAGTTTGCATCTTAACCTTAGAAATAATATCGGTATCTCCCGTTACAAATTTACCGTTTGTTCTCTCGGTATAGATAAGTCCCATTCCTTCAAGCTCGGCGAGCGCTCGCAAAACGGTATTCGGGTTTACCTCATACTGCAATGAAAGCTCTCTAACCGACGGAAGTTTGTCGTTAGGACAATATTCACGGCTGATTATCTTAGTTTTAATATGCTCTATTATTTGAAGATAAATAGGTGTATCATTACTAAAGCTATATCCCATATTCCCCTCACTGTATTACTTAACCAATACAATGATACACCATTCTTTTTCGTTTGTCAAGACCTTTTTGTGTTTTTCTAAAAAAGTGTTGATTTTCATTATATTGTATTGAGCGTATTCTAACTTAAAATCAAGGCAAAATCCTTGTATATCATCAATTTCGAGAGAAATTGTATATCATCAACACAAAGTGTTGTATAGACGCTCGCAGGCTCGCTATTCCGTCGCTTCGCTCCTTACATCAAGCCGCAGGAGAATCCAGCCCCAGAGGGGCTGATGAGATACAAGGGCGGCTCGCCGCCCTTGCATGATATGCGCCGCACTTCGTGCGTCGATGATATGCCAAGCCTGCGGCTTGGATAAAAAAATACTGCAGAAAATATGTCATTTTCTGCAGTGTTTTTTGCGAAAGAGCGACCAAAAGGTGCGTAAAGTAGGGTAAGAACGACTAAAAGTACACCACATGTGCCGCGAGATAAATTGGAATTTATATTTCTGAGTAATAATGGCGCACCAACACCCAACTTTTCTTTTTCTTCTCTGTTTTATGCTCAATTCCGAAATCACTGCAACCCAACAGAACAGCTATATGAACCCTTTTATCTTCGCTATTGATGTCTTGAATTAAACTTATTACATTACAATTATCTTCGTGAAAATGACCAATTTCAAATAATTTACTTTTGCGACGTGAATACAAAACGGTAGTTTCACGATTATCAACAAGAAAACGCAAAAAAATGCCGCCCAAATCCCATGAAAATTCATTATCACTTATTATTTCCACCGCTCCCTTTAATTTGGCAGAGTTTACAAATTCCATCACAGCTAAAACTTCTTCTTTATTGTCTACACTCATATTTATTATTTACTCCACTAAATTCTTATTTATCAGTGAGTTTATTATATCACACTATCGTAAATAAATCAAGGCTAAACCTTGTATATCATCCGCAACTTGTTGCGGTATATCATCAAAACGCAGTTTTGTATATCATCATTGCGAAAGCGATGCAACCTGCGGTTGATGATATACGCCTGCGGCGATGATATCCAACCTTAAGGGCTGATGATATACCATTGCTATCGCAATGGATACAAAAAACGACAGGCAACACCTGTCGTTTTTTGGTGCGGGCGACAGGAATTGAACCTGCACATCGGAGATACCAGATCCTAAGTCTGGCGCGTCTGCCAATTCCGCCACGCCCGCATATTGGATTGATTTCGGGCAGGATTGCCCGTGCGCTATCAGCGCCACATTATATTAACATAAAAATGCCGAAAAGTCAATGCTTTTCGGCAAAATTGTTAAGAGTCAATCCTCTGAGATAAGGTCGTTGTACATTTCCCTTATATTTTTGAAAATGTAGGTGGGGGAGAAATCGTAGTCCTTCAAATCCTCAAGCGTTCCCTCTCCGCTCAGAACAAATGCGGTAGAAATGCCTGCGTTTACGCCTGAACGGATATCAGTATAAAGTCTATCGCCAACGATAACCGCCTCGTCACGTGAATAGCCCGTTTTTTCAAGTGCAAGGTTAATCATTTCGGGAGAGGGCTTGCCAATAAATTTCGGACGGCGTTTCGTTGCATTATAAAGCATATCCGCAACAGAGCCGCAATCGGGCACAGAGCCGTACCACGTTGGGCAAACGGGGTCGGGATTGGTTGCGATATACGGAACACCTCGGTTGAGAATTATGCACGCACGCTCAAGCTTATCAAACGAAAGCTCGGTGTCAAAGCCCATAACAAAGCACCCAATATCATCGGAAAGCTCAGTTGTTATATTCAAACCCGACTCCCTTAACTGCTCTACAAACGAGCGTGTGCCCGACGCATAAATCAGAGCGTCGGAAAAATTCTGTCTCAAATACACAACGGTTGCGTTAACGGAGGTGAGAAAATCGTCCTCAGTTGCCGCAATTCCCATAGATGCAAGCTTCTTTACGTACGCATCAACGCCCTTTGAGGAGTTATTCGTCAAGAAAAGGTATCTTCCCCCCGTATCCCTGACACGGGAAAGGAAGTCGAGCGTTCCGTCAAAGAGCTCGGTATCAATATATATCGTTCCGTCCATATCGAGAAGGAAAAGTTTTTTGTTTTTCAGCTGTCCCATTTTAATCTCCTTTATTTTACCACTATATATTACCACATTTTTCTTTATTTTTCAACAAAGATATTGAATTTTTATTTTTTTATGGTAAAATCAGTATAGAAGGGTCGGTGCAAAATGAAAATATCATACGATAAGCTATTTAAAATTCTGAAAGAGCGAAAAATAACTAAGGCGAGGCTTTGTCGGGAAGCCGGCATTTACAAGAGTGAGATGCGTGCCATTGAATGCTGTCAGCCCTTAGAGCTATCGTCGCTGATGCAGATATGCGATTATCTCGATTGCGACGTATTCGATATACTTGAAACTGACGACCAAAAGAAAAGCGAGGATTTACCATGCGTGTATTTGACGTAGAAAATGCCACAAACAAATGTATAGAATGGATACGGACGTGGTTTGAGGAAAACGGCCCCGACTGCAACGCAGTGCTCGGAATTTCGGGCGGCAAGGACAGCTCGGTGGTTGCTGCCTTGTGTGTAAAAGCGCTCGGCAAGGACAGGGTCATAGGCGTTATGATGCCCTGCGGTGAGCAGTCGGATATTGACGTTTCAATAGATTTGTGTAAAACACTCGACATAAAGAATTATACCGTGAACATAAAGGACTGTGTCGACGGTCTATATAAGGCGATAGACGGCTCTTTTGAGCCGACGGCGCAGACAAGATTCAATCTGCCTGCAAGAATAAGAATGACCGCAGTTTACGCAGTAGCTCAATCTCATAACGGCAGAGTTGCAAACACCTGCAACTTCTCTGAGGACTGGGTAGGATATTCAACGAGATACGGCGACTCCGTGGGTGATTTCAGCCCTCTTTCCTGCTTCACCGTTACCGAGGTCAAGGCAATCGGAAGATATATAGGACTTCCCGAAAGATTTATAGAGAAGCCACCGCAGGACGGCTTGTGCGGTAAGACAGACGAGGAAAACCTCGGCTTCTCCTACGACACACTCGACAAATACATCAGGGACGGAATTGAGCCCGAGGCAGAGATAAAGGCTAAAATTGACCGTCTTCACAAAATTAACTCATTCAAATTAAGATATATGGACTGTTTCAACTATGAGGGATAAAACAAGGCAGGCGTACGCCTGCCTTATTTTAATAATTTCGCCCGTTCCTTATAATCAGGCATATATTTTGCTATCAGCTCATAGAAGGCTCGGCCGTGGTTTTTATGCCTTATATGCGACAGCTCGTGAAGAACAACGTAATCAATCGCTTCCTTAGGATAATTCATAAGATAGAGACTGTATGACACCGAGTTTTTCGCAGAACAGCTGCCAAAGCGTGCTTTTGCGCTCGATATGCGAATAGCGGTCGGCGTAAGACCTGTCAGCTCGGAAAAATAGCGTGTGCGCTCGGTTAAGTATGCAAGCGCATCCTTTTTAGCCCTTTTCTTTTCCTCTGCCGAAAGCTCGGGGAAACGGCGGCTCTGCTCCTGCATTTTTTCAAGATGCTCTACTATCCAACCCTCGCTTTTCTTCACAAAGTCCTCTATGGCAGAGATTGCAAGCCTTCTTGGCGCAAGTACACGCACCGCAGAGTCACGGGTAATTTTAACCGACAGCGTTTTTCTGTTGCTTCTAACTAATGTGTATTCTATCAAATCGCTCACCGCCTTTTATATAATTGTAGCACAAATGACGCCAAATAACAAGAAAACTTTTGAAAACGCTTGATTTTAGCACGATATAATGTTATAATAATTTGTAAGTTATTAACAGAGGGCAGATTTATGTCAAAAACAACGGTACCGACAGGGTACAAATCCCTGCTCAACACACGGCAAACCGAAATAGCCATCAAGAAAATCAAGGACTTCTTCCAGAAGGATTTGGCAACAATGCTCAATCTGACGAGAGTTTCCGCACCGATATTCGTTGATTCGCAGAGCGGGCTTAACGATAACCTCAACGGCACGGAGCGTCCCGTCGATTTTGACCTGCTCACCGGTGAGCGCTTGGAAATAGTACATTCTCTCGCTAAATGGAAGAGAATGGCGCTCAAGGACTACGGCTTTACGCACGGCGAGGGACTCTATACGGATATGAACGCTATCCGCCGTGACGAGGAAACCGACAACATACACTCCATGTTCGTTGACCAGTGGGACTGGGAGAAAATCATAGACAAGAGCGAGCGCACTGTGGAAACGCTCAAAAACACGGTTATAAACATTTACCGTGCTATGCGCCACACCGAAAAGCAGATTGCTGACGATTACAACTTCTTCGAGAGGCTCTTGCCACCCGAAATATTCTTCGTAACCGCACAGGAGCTTGAGGATATGTATCCCACACTCACGCCCAAGGAGCGTGAGTACGCAATAGCAAAGGACAAGGGCGCTGTATTTCTCATGCAAATCGGCGACACGCTGAAAAGCGGAGAAAAGCACGACGGACGTGCTCCCGACTACGACGACTGGACACTCAACGGCGATATTATAGTTTACTATCCTGTGCTTGACATTCCCTTGGAGCTATCCTCTATGGGTATTCGTGTTGACGAGGATGCTATGAGGCGTCAGCTCGCACTCGCAGGCTGTGAGGACAGGGCTTCTCTGCCCTTCCATAAGGCTCTTCTCGATGGTGAGTTACCCTACACCATCGGCGGCGGAATAGGTCAGTCACGCCTTTGTATGTTCTTTTTGAGAAAAGCGCATATCGGCGAGGTTCAGTGCTCCTATTGGCCAAAGGAGACGCAAGAAATATGCAAGGCGGCAGGCGTTAAGCTGCTTTGATATAAACGTGAGTTCGTAACCATCCTCACGAAAAACAAAACTAAGGAGATAAAAATGCAAACCTCTTACCAGAAACGCATCAGATTTCTATGCAGCGCCGCTATAATTGCGGCGCTCTACGTCGTTTTCACCCTCATATCCTCAATGATAGGGCTTTCGAGCGGTGTTATACAGCTGCGTATATCCGAGGCACTGATTGCCGCTGTGGCATTCACTCCTGCCGCTATACCCGGGCTGTTTGTGGGCTGTATTATCGCAAATATCCTCACGGGCGCAGTTTTATGGGATATTGTTTTCGGTTCGCTCGCAACGCTCATTGGCGCCCTCGGTGGTTGGCTGCTCAGAAAAAACAAATGGCTGTTCACAATACCTACAATAGTAGCGAATGCGGTGATTATCCCATTCGTTCTGCGATATGCTTACGGCGCCGAAGGCGCTCTGCCGTTCTTTATTCTCACCGTAGGAATCGGAGAGATAATTTCCTCGGGGGTATTTGGAATCTTACTGTATCACCTATTCAAAAAATACGAAAAGCATCTGTTTTAACAGTATAAAGCCGAGGCAACCGCCTCGGCTTTTTTATATTGGTAGCGAATTTTCATCATCTTCTTTTCCGTAGGGGGAAGCTCGGTTGAATTGTCTGCCGTCCTCCGTTTTACTTATTCCTATAAATACGCCGTCGGGAATTGCGTTATAGAAAAACGGCTTATCCTCTCCGTCATAGAAGGAAAAATCTCCTCGCTCCCTATAAACGTACTGAGCATCGGTTATATAAATCTCGGTTGGGAACGCTCTGTCAGGCACACGTATCAGCGAAACCTCGCCAATATTTTCGTCAGGTGTCAGCTCGTTTGCGACACCGCCGAAAAGTGTATCGTAAAGCACGCTTATATGCCTGTCGCACTCGGACACGGGAACAGTACCGCTCTTGTAATACCCAACCCTTTCCCTGTTTCCTCTTGGGTCATTATGGCACGCCTCGCTGCATAGGCCGCCCGAATCGGCGCAGTATTTACATATCTGTATGCCTTTCGCTAACGGAAATGTGTCGGGCTCGTCACTTGAATTTATATATTCCGCATGAAGCTCTGTCATAACCTCGTCCCATATTTTTAAATGCGCCGAGGACAGCACCGCCCTGCCCGATTCGGGATAGCCGCACCAAATTCCCGCACACATATACGGGGTGTATCCTATAAAATACTTATCGTAGCTATTGCTTGTAGTTCCTGTTTTGCCTGCTGTATCTATATGATTTTTAAGTGTTATATCCTTAGCTGTTCCGCTTATGACAACGCCCTCTAAAAGCTTCGTTATAACAGTTGCGCTCTGCTCGCTGAAAACCGTGTTACTCTCATCTTTATTGTATAGCAAAAGCTCCCCTCTGTTATCGTAAACAGCGAGGTAAAAACGGCTCTTGTGATGCTCGCCCGTCAGCAAGGCATCGTATGCTCCGACAGTCTCCCGCAGGGTTGCGCCAAATGAAAGCTGACCGAAGGCTAAGGGGGAGGCGGACATATCGCTGACCTTTTTGCCGTTTTTGTCATATCCTGTGCGTATTATCGAGGAAAAACCGAGCTTGTTAGTTAAATAATCGTACGCTTTTTCTGCGCCGAGCATATTGTAAACTCTTATTGCGACGGTGTTTTTTGAGAGTCTGACCGCCGTTGCAATATCGGTAAGTCCGTCGTACACGTTGGGGGAATTCTGCGGCCACGGAGTGTAGCTGTCGCCGTGTGTGTAAAACTCCGTCGGCGTATCGTCGAGCACAGTACCCCAGCTTATCAAATTTTCCTCTATTGCGGGGGCGTAGAGCGAAAGAGGCTTTATCACCGAGCCGATAGGACGCTTTGACTGCGTTGCGTAATTTAAGACTCTGTTCTCCTTTTTTTCACCCACAGCGCCTACAACTCCGAGAACGGCTCCGCTATAGGGGTTTGTAACTATCATTGAATATTCAAGGCTGTCGTTTCTTGCCTCGGGCGGAAAGTTTTTCATATCGGAAAAATAGCGTTCAAGCGTGGTTTGGACGTCCATATCCATATTGGTATATATTTTAAGACCGCCAGAGTAAACTAGCTTTGACGCCGTCTGCCTGTTCATTTCCTTCTCGTTTACGAGGTCGGATATAACGTCCTCAATAACGGCGTCGGTATACCATGAATTTATTTTTTCCTCATTTTTCTGCACGCTCGCAACTAAAACCTGTGTATTTACCGCCTCGCTGTATTCACCCTCGCTTATAAGGCCGTATTCGAGCATTTTTGATAGGATTAAATCACGCCTTTCCTTATTGTTATCGGCGTGGCGGATAGGGTCGTAGCGTGCAGGGGAATTTGTGATAGCGGCAATAGATGCCGCCTCGGCGAGAGAAAGCTCAGACACGTCCTTGCCAAAATACTTATTCGCCGCCGAGCCTACTCCAACGCAGCCCTGCGATAAAGGCACGATGTTGAGATAAAGCTCAAGAATTTCGTCCTTTGAATAGTTTTTTTCAATCTCCCTTGCCCTTATCATCTCCGAGAGCTTTCTTTTAATGCTTATATCCCTGTCTGCGGAAATATTCTTTATCAGCTGTTGAGTAATTGTAGAGCCGCCGAAGCGTGAATCAAAATGAAGAAAATAGTTAACAGCCGCCTTTGCAGTTCTGAGGTAATCAACACCCGAATGCGAGTAAAAACGCTTATCCTCTATGGCGATAAAGGCGTTTTTGAGGTTTTCGGGTATATGCGAGCCTGTCACCCATATTGAATTTTCGCTGTAATAGACACGCTCATTTTCAAGCTCGGATGCTCGGTATATTCCCTCGGCGTCTTTACCGCCTGCTGAGTCATAGTAAAATCTCGTGGTTTTTGAGCCCTTTGCCATTTCAAAAAGCTCTCTGTCCTTATCAAAATCAATCTGATTTTTTACGCAAAAATATACGCCTAAGCCCACTATCAGCATAAGAAGGATAAGTATTCCGATAACCGAGAACACTATTTTCAGCACTCTGCCCTTTTTTCTCTTTTTCATAATAAAAAAGCCTGCGTCAAAGCACAGGCAACTCCTCGCTTACTGCATTTATTATCTGCAACGGGAGAAAATTTTATATTAAGAATTATTGGAACAAAAGTCAATAAACGACAGAGTTAAGATAAAGTCCGTACGGAGGTGCGGTAAAGCCTGCAAGTGCTCGGTTTTTTGCCTCAATTATAGGCATAATATCGCCGGGCTGAGTTCTTCCGAAAAGGACGTCAACGAGAGTTCCCACGATAATTCTTACCATATTGTATAAAAATCCGTCGGCAGATATTCTCACGTCTATAAATCTGCCGTTTTTTTCTATATCAAGCGAATATACCGTTCTGGTTGCATCTATAATCTTCGACCCCTGCGCCATAAATGAGGTAAAATCGTGTTTGCCGACAATAGATTTTGCCGCCTCTCTCATCCTGTCAATATCGCCATCGGTTACCTGTGTGCGAAGCTGCCACGCACGCTTATAGAGAAATGGGTCGGGAGTGTCCGAGATGTAGAGACGGTAGAGATATTCCTTGCTCTTAACATTATAGCGAACGTGAAAGTCATCCGGCACTGTTCGGGCAGAAATCACCGTCAGATCGCTCGGCATAAGATGCGATACCGCCAAAGGAAGCTTGTCCGCAGGGATTTCGTTTGCGCCCTCTGCTGCGGGCTCTGCGGTTATAAAGAAGCTGTTTGCGTGGACACCGCTATCGGTACGACTGCACCCCGTTATTTTGGTCTGCACGTCGAAAAGCTCGGTGAAAATTCGGGTTAGCTCACCCTGCACCGTGCGCTCGTCGTTTTGGTACTGAAAGCCCGAAAAGCTATCGCCGACATAACTGATTTCTACAAGATATTTCATAATGAAAATCCTACGGTTACATATTTGTTAATGAGAACTATTGCGGTTATAAAAATCGCCATAATAAGCAGTGACACAAAATCGAGAGCGGAAAATTTCAGCTTATGAAGCTTGGTTGCGCCCTTACCGCTTCGGTAGCAACGGCATTCCATAGCCACTGACAAATCGTTTGCCCTGTTGAATGCGGAAACAAACAGGGGGACGAGAATAGGAATAAGAGCCTTCGCTCTTTTTATAAGACCGCCACTTGAAAAATCCGCTCCTCTCGCCTTCTGCGCATTCATAATTTTATCGGTTTCCTCGACAAGAGTGGGGATAAACCTGAGTGCAATCATCATCATCATTGCGAAATCGTGCACGGGCAGGCGGATGAGCTTTAACGGTGACAAAACGCCCTCTATTCCCGCCGTCAGCGAGAACGGCGAGGTTGTATAGGTCAAAAATATACTCGTTGCCATAATCAGAAATATGACTCGCAGAGCCATAAACACGGCACGGTATATTCCCTCCTCATAGATGCGTATGCGCCAAAGGGAGAACAGCGGCTCGCCCTCACCCTTTATCATAAAGAGGTTGATTATCATTGTAAAAATAACGACGTAAATTATCGGCTTTATTCCCCGCAAAACTACCGCAACCGATATTCTGCTGATAATCACGAGCATAAGTGTTGTGAGTGCGACGAGGGCAAAGGCGAACACACTCTTCGCCAAAAAGATTGCAACGATATATGCTATGGCGAGAATTACCTTCATCCTCGGGTCGAGCCTGTGTATTACCGAATTTCCGGGGAAATACTGACCGAGAGTTATATCCTTTAGCATCAGCGTCCCCCTTTCATCTCACGGAGGACTGCGTCAAGGACGCCGTCAACGGTATAAAGGTTTCCTGTAAGGCCGATACCGTTTCCCTTAATTTTATTTGCAATATGAGCAATACTTGGAATATCAAGTCCTACCGAGGCAATCTCCGATGCCCGTGAGAAAACCTGAGAGGTTGTGCCCTCTGCAAAGATTTTAGAATCGTTCATAACGACGATATTGTCACAATAGAGCGCCATATCCTCCATACTGTGACTGACGAGGATTACCGTCGTTCCCGATTTGCGCTGATATTCACAAAGACCGCCGAGAATCGTTCTTCTGCCCCTCGGGTCGAGTCCTGCGGCAGGCTCGTCAAGGACGAGCACCTCGGGCTTCATTGCTAAAACACCTGCGATAGCCACACGGCGCTTCTGCCCGCCCGAAAGCTCAAAGGGGGATTTATCGAGTATCTGCTCGTCAATATCAACAAAAGCCGCCGCCTCACGCACACGCTCGTCAATTTCGCTCTCCGAGAGCTTCATATTCTTCGGCGCAAAGGAGATATCAGAACGCACTGTGTCGTCAAAGAGCTGATACTCGGGGTACTGCATTACAAGTCCGACACGGAAGCGCACCTTAGATATTTCCTTCGGCTTTTCCCATATATCCTTGCCGTCGAGCAAAATCTGTCCCGAGGTTGGGCGCAAGAGTCCGTTCAGCATCTGCACGAGCGTTGATTTTCCCGAGCCCGTATGTCCTATAAGACCTGTGATTTTTCCTTCCTCGAAGCCGACGCTCACGTCAGTCAACGCCGAGGTTTCAAACGGCGTTGACTGTCCGTATACGAAGGATACGTTTTTTACTTCTATCTTATACATTTTTCTCTTTCTCTGATTTGATTAGCTTAACAATTATTTCTGCACATTCATCTGCATCAATGCAGTCCCTTGGCACGTCATAGCCGAGCGCACGGAGTCTATGCAAAAGCTCGGTTGCCTGCGGTGCTTCAAGTCCTACGGCTCGCAGCTCCTCAACGTGGGAAAAAACCTCCCTCGGAGTTGCGTCCATATACACCTCGCCGTCGTTTACGATAATTACTCTGTCGGCTCTTGCCGCCTCCTCCATATAATGCGTTATATGGATAATGGTTATGCCCTCCTCTCGGTTGAGACGTTCCATTGCACGCATAACCTCTTTTCTGCCGAGCGGGTCAAGCATTGCGGTTGATTCGTCAAAAATGATGCATTTCGGCTTCATAGCTATTACGCCTGCAATAGCAATTCTCTGCTTCTGACCGCCTGAAAGGCTATGCGTTGCGTGGTTGGCGTATTCGGTCATTCCGACAGTTTCAAGAGCCTCGTCAATTCGCTTTTGTATTTCCTTTGGCTCTATTCCGAGGTTTTCGGGTCCAAAGGCTACGTCCTCCTCGACAACGGTTGCAACCAACTGATTGTCGGGGTTCTGAAATACCATACCGACGGTTTTTCTCACGTCATATAGCTTATCAATATCATCGTCATTATGATCTATTTCCTTCCCGTCAATGTAAAGCGTACCCGAGGTAGGAGTAAGAATGAGATTCAAAAGCTTCGCCAACGTTGATTTTCCCGAGCCGTTATGACCGAGAACAGCAACGTATTCACCCGACTCAACCGAAAGGGATACGTTTGAGAGCGCAGGAACGATGCTGATTTGTCCGTCACTGTCCGTATACGAGTAGGATATATCCTTTGTTTCTATTATTTTTTCCATTTTACTCTCCAAAGTACAGCCTGACGCTGTTTCCTGCGGGCATAACGTTATCCGTACCCGAAACACGTATGCCTATTTCGTCAGCCTCGCTCTTTACACCGTAGCGCTGACCAATACGCAAATCAACTATGTATTTCATAGTCGAGGCGTTAAGTCCTGTCGTGTAGGAATTTAACAGGAAAAAGAGGGGCTTGTCACTCAGAAGCTGAGCTGTCAGGGCAACAAAATCGTCAATATTCTCCTCTATTTTCCATACCTCTCCCGTTGGTCCTCTGCCGTATGATGGCGGGTCCATAATTATTCCGTCATATTTGTTGCCACGGCGGATTTCACGCTCGATGAATTTTTTGCAATCGTCAACTATGAACCTTACAGGACGGTCGGAAAGCCCCGACAGGGCGAGATTCTCCTTTGCAGTGGCTACCATTCCCTTTGCCGCATCAACGTGGCAAACACTCGCTCCTGCCGCCGCCGCACACACGGAGGCACAGCCTGTATATGCAAAAAGGTTGAGTACCTTTATAGGTCTTCCCGCCTTCTTTATCAGCGAGGAAAACCACTCCCAGTTGGTTGCCTGCTCGGGGAAAATTCCCGTATGCTTGAAGCCCATTGGCTTTACTCGGAAGGTAAGCTCGCCGTATCTCACGGTCCACGCCTCGGGGAGCTTATTTTGCGACCACGAGCCGCCGCCCGAGGACGAGCGCTTATAGCTCGCATCGTATTTTTTCCAGCCTATATGCTCCTTTTCGGATTTCCATATTACCTGAGGGTCGGGACGGACAAGGGTATATTTACCCCATCTCTCCAATTTTTCTCCCGACGAGCAATCAAGAAGCTCGTAATCCTTCCATTTATCTGTTGTCCACATAAAAAATCCCTTATTTATTGAAATATTTTGCGAGCGCAGAGCCGCAGCACTGAGAATGACACAGAGCTATTGCGATTGCGTCTGCGGTATCATCAGGCTTCGGCGGGGCGGGCAGCTTGAGCATTGAGGTTACCATTGCTATAACCTGTCTCTTATCCGCCTTACCGTATCCGACAACCGCCTGCTTTACCTGCAAGGGCGTATATTCGCTAATCTTAACACCGTGCGATTTCGCACATAAAAGAATTATTCCTCTCGCCTCTGCAACGGATATTCCCGTGGTGGTATTGGTATTGAAGAAAAGCTCCTCAACAGCCATCTCATCGGGCTTATATTTCTCTATTATTCTGTTCATCGACTCGTAAATCATAAACAGCCTGTCCTCTACGGGTGTATGAGCAGGCGTATTTATTGCGCCGTATGCAACGGGATAGGTTTTACCGCCCATTTTATTTACAACACCCCAACCGACAATTGCCAGACCGGGGTCTATTCCCAAAATTATCATATATACTCCAAAAAACAGTTATAGAATAGTATATCATATTTTTATTTAAATGTCAAAGGAAAGTGTATCAATCGGTAAATCGGGAAAATTTCACCTGTACAGGCTCGTCCTTTTTTAAGGTAATTTTCCGTGCCTCTTTTCCAAGACAGACGGTAAGAGTGGTATCCGTATCCGATATTAGCTCGGCATAAACGCCCCTTTCGTCCCATTCGAGCGTCTTTACAGTTCTACCGTATTTAAGAATTAAATCTCTTGCTCTGCCGCTCCTCAAAAGCTCGGGCAGGCACGGCAGGAGCCTGATGGATCTTTCGTCGGAATACACAAGCATCTCATACATTGCATTGACAAAGCCGAGGTTGGCATCAATCTGAAATACCGTTGTGCTGTAATTGAGACAGGTTGTCAAATTTCTTCGCACGTAGTGGGCGAAGAAAAATTCAATAGCAGCCCTGATTTTATCGCTTTTTCTAAGCCGTGCGTAAACGTTTATAAGGTGCATAACGCTCCAACCGCACGTGCCCTCGTTTTCAGTGTAAAAGCCGCTTTCTATACGCTTATCAATAAGCTTGTCTATGCCGCTTGCAAGGCGCAAATCACTCTGCGCTTCTGTTCCCGGCATTGCCGCATAGGCAAAGGATATATGCCTGTGAGGATAGGCAGACGCAGCCTTTTCGTCCGCCCATTCGCACAAAGTACCGTCCTGCTCATATAAATAGTTGGGCAGGGTTATTTTATATTCGTTTCTGACACCGAGGATTTCGCACGCATACCTGATATTTGAAAAAAGCTCCTTTATTGCGCTTATATCCATTGCGGCATTTTTGCCCAGCATAGAAAACCTGTTCTCAAACGGCGAGTTTTCGGGCGAAACCGATGGGAAAATCACTCCGCTTTTGACGTAATCCATATAAAAATCCGCCGCCTTACACATAAACGGTAGCGCTCGGCTTCTGAGAAAATCCGTATCGTTAGTGTAAAGGTAGTATTCAAAATAGCTCTGCGCCAGCCATGCTCCGCCCGATATCCAGAACTGGTGACAGTATCCGCCCGAAAAGTGGAACATAAGTCCTGAATTGGTAAACCGTGAGGTTACTGCAATTCCACGTGCGCCAAACAGCTTTTTCGCATTTTCCTCAAATTCGGGAACTAATGAATCAAGGAAATCAAACGTGGGCAACAGCAGCTGAGGAAGATTTGCCGCCAAGGGCGCCCACAGCGCCATTTCCAGCTCCATATTAGAAACGTAGTCACACATGGTTCTGCCGTCCACGTTTCCGCTCCACAGTCCCTGCGCATTCGGGGGCAGCTTACCGAAAGAAGAAATTGTCAGGTATCTGCCTACGTAATACATTTTTTGCATAAGAGCAGCGAACTTTTCGTCGCTTGGAGAATCAAAAAGCTCCTCCGAATATGCACTCGTATAGGGATTGTCCGCCATTTCTATCTCCGAGGAGAAAAACAGCTCTCTATACAACGGCAGATTGGCAGAAAAGGCATCGTCATAACCGTTAAAAACGCTCATTGCGGGCTCGCTGTCCAGAGCGATAGAAACCGCAAGAGTCACACTGTGTCCGTTGCGTATTTTCAACGTATTGTTTTCATAAGTGATTTCACCGTCACAGATAGGTGACACAAGCGCCGTGTAATAGCCTCTGTTCATATCGACTCTGGCGTAAAGTCCCCTGTCAGTATGACGGTAGGTTTCTTTCAAAATACATTTTTCAATCAAGAGTCTGTCGCTATCGCTCTTCGGCTGGGGTGTCGATATTTTAAAGGAAAAATCGCACTCCCTCTCGGCCTCAAGAGAGATATAAACTATCCCGCTGTCATAGGCGGTGAAAACACGCTGGCGTATAGCTCCGCACTCCGCTTGTGCAGAAGCGGAAATCTCGGCGCTCGAGGTATCGAGTGAGCGTTCAAAATCCGTAAAGCTGCCGCAATTGCAATTCACGCTCATTTCAAATGCGGGGAAATATCTATCGGGATACAGCGTTCCGTCCTCGGGAAAAATTTTATTGCGAAGTCCTCGGGAGGCAGCAATATCGAAAAAGCGTTTTGCATACTCAAAGCGTGCGTCAATATCCGCCTCGGCATCGATAGCCGATGCGAAAACGTCGCTCATATCGGGGAAGCTCTCCAGCTCGTTTGTATGAATAAAGAGGGATTCATGGTTGAAAATAATTCTACCGTGCTCAAAATCGGGAATTACTATTGCGCCAACCGTTCCGTTACCGCTAAAATAACCGTTTTCCCAATCATTTACTCGCTCTCTGTTTCTGACAGTATACCTCATAGTCAAGCTCCCTTAAAATCTTTATTTAATTTTAATTTATTTTTGCAGTTTTGTCAAGGCATACGCGCGCTAAAATAAATATTTATAACGTATTTACTTTTATTTCGTTATGTGTTAAAATATAACTGTGTATTCAAAGGAGCGGCTATGGAGATTATAAGATTTAACGTGGGTGATGAGCTGGAGCTGAAAAAGCCGCACCCCTGTAAGAGTAAAATATTCCGTGTTCTTCGCACGGGAAGCGATGTAAGAATTATCTGCACGGGCTGTCAGAGAGATCTGACAATCGAGCGTGTTAAGCTCGAAAAAATGATTAAAAGAGTAATAGAAAAGGCTTGAAAAATGGAAGATAAGGCAAAATCAGGATTCAAAAAAAGGGTAGTTGATTTCTTCTCCTCGAAGATGTTTGCTTCCTTCATAATCCCCTTCACGATGATGATGTGCGTTTACGCATTCGTGAAGGTATTTCCGTTTGGAAAAAGCTCGGTTCTGATATACGACCTCAACGGTCAGTACGTATATTTCTTTGAGGCGCTGAGGGAGGCAGTTTGGGGCGACGGCTCCCTTCTCTATTCCTTCTCACGCTCCTTGGGCGGTGAATTCGGCGGAATTTACGCATATTATCTCGCAAGCCCTCTATCCTACATCGTTGCACTGTTTCCGAAGGAAAACCTGATTGATGCTCTTTTCCTCATTTTGATCATCAAAACGGGGCTTTGCGGACTTACCTTCTCGTATCTGCTTTCAAAGGAAACGAGGCTGGGCTATCTCACTACCATAACGCTATCATCATGCTATGCTCTCTCCGCCTATTCGGTGGTTATGCAGCACAACACTATGTGGATGGAGGGAGTATACCTTCTTCCCCTGTTAGTGGTTGGCTTGAAGGCGCTGGTTTACGAGAGAAAATACAAGCTCTATACAGTAACCCTTGCATTTACTATGCTGTGCAACTACTATATCGGTTATATGAGCTGTATTTTCGTATTCATTTTCTTCTTCTGGCTCATAATTTCGGACAAAGAAAAGGTGGGCGTTAAGAAAACCGTTATCCGCTTTTTCCAAAGGCTCTGCCGTGTCGGTGTTTTTTCGGCTATCGGAATAATGATTGCGGCGCTGCTTATAATTCCCGCATACTATTCTCTCACGTTCGGAAAGACAACCTTTACCGACCCGTCATACGATTTCAGACTGAAATTCAATCCGCTTTTGCTGATTATGAAATCCGCTATAACCTCGTACGATACCCTGCAGGGCAGCGGTCTGCCGTTTATCTGGTGCTCGACTGCGGCATTCTTCTTTATGCCCTTCTACTTTGTGAGCAAGCGCTATTCTTTGCGTGAAAAGCTGTCATCATTCGCAATAATTTTCATTCTTTTGTTCAGTATGTGCTATGATCCTATTGATATGATATGGCACGGAGGGCAGGGACCTAATTGCCTAAATTACAGATACGCATTTATTTTCGTTTTCTTCGTCCTCTATATATCGGCTAAGGGAGCTAATGATATAAGACGGGCAAGACCTGTTGTTCTATCGGCAATTTTTGCCGCCTGGCTGATTTTGTTCACGGTAGCTAAGATAAACCTATCGGAAAAATTCGACGTATGGACACTTCTCATACAGTTTGCGTTTTTGTCGGTTTTCTTCGCCCTGTTTTTGCTCTACTCAATCAATTGGAGGCCCGCAAGAAAATATTTCGTGCATACCCTGTGTCTACTCACCGTAAGTGAGCTGATATTTGCAGGCTGCTTTAACATTTACAAATTCAAAAAGGACGTTGGCGGCTCGAGCAGAGCCTCTTATATAGGATATTTTGATGCATTAAAGGGCGCTGACGCATATATTGCGAGCGATACCGAGCCGTTCTTCCGCACCGAAAAAATCGGATACAGAACCGTAAACGACTCGTATACGCAAAATTACTTCGGGCTCAGTGGCTCGACCTCGACACTCAATGCCGATACCCTGTCACTGCTCGGAATGTTCGGCTTGCAAGCCGATGAGCATTGGAGCAAATACGTCGCCTCTCTTCCTGCGGTAGACTCATTTTTCTCTGTAAAATACATTATTACAAAGACACCGAAGCCGGCTGACGAGAATGATCCCAACTCATATCCTATTGTCAGAAACGTGCCTAAAACCTACACAGCGGTATACTCCGATGAAAATTACACGGTATATGAAAATCCGTATTATCTGCCGATAGGATTCATTACAAACGAAAAGATTGACGATTTGCGTTTGTCGGAGGATATGGACTGCTTCAATTTCATGAACAGGCTCTACTCCGCTATGCTCGGCGAGCGTGTGCGCATTTTCAACTCCGAGAGAGTTATTTTCCGTGACCTCATCGACTGCTACTATGACACAAGCACCTATTCGATAAGGGTTGATGAGGATGCGGACGTTGGAAAAATAACCTATACGGTAAAAAAGATTTTAGATTCCGAAAACGGCGGATATAAGGATACCTATCTCTATTTTCCGATATATCAGACGGGAATGGAGGCAACCCTCTACGTTAACGGAGAAAACAAGGGCAAAATAGTGTCCACAGGCAGGGGCAATTTCCCTATATATCTTGGCGGTTATGATACAAGAACCGTTGAGGTAACGCTGGAATTTGAGGACAGCGTTGTTCTCGGCATTGATTCGCCTACAGTATATTCGGTTGATTACGGCGCTCTCGAATACGCAACGGATAAGCTCAAAGGCAGCTCTATGAAGATAACGGAGTTTTCCTCTGACAGTATTGCTGCTACGGTAGTGGCAGCGGACGGTGGCAGAATGCTCACCACAATTCCGTACGACGAGGGCTGGCAGGTAACGGTTGACGGCGAGCCCGTAACGGTAAGCGAGAGCCTTGGCGCTCTGCTCTCCTTCAATATACCCAAGGGAACTCACACCGTTGAAATGGTATATATGCCGAAATGCTACACCTATGCATTGCTCTTATCCTTGACAGGCGCTGCCGTGTTTGGTATAATAGTAGCGTGCGAATATATTTACAAACGCAGAAAAAACAGTTTAATTAATCAGTAAGGGGATATTATGTTTTATCACGTTTCGGGAGAGCTCGTTGTTTGCGAGTCGTATTTCTCAGTAATAGACTGTGGCGGCGTGGGATATAAGCTATCGACCAGCCTCAATACTGCCGACTCTCTGGCAGGTAAGCTCGGCGAGCGTGTTAAGCTGTACACGCACCTCGCTGTACGTGAGGATGCTATGGAGCTGTTTGGCTTCTACACCGTTGAGGAGCTCGATATTTTCCGTCTTCTGCTCACCGTGTCGGGAGTAGGACCGAAGGCGGCAATCTCTATTCTCTCAATACTGACGCCAGAGAAATTTTCACTTGCAGTATGCACTGAGGACACCCGTGCAATAGCAAAGGCTTCGGGAGTTGGCTCAAAAACTGCGGCGAGGGTTGTTCTCGAGCTCAAGGATAAGGTAACGAGTGTTGCCTCTCCTGTAAGGACGGAATCCGCCGCCCCCATAAAAAGAGCCCTTCCACGCTCTTCGCAAAAGCTCAACGACGCAACCGATGCGCTTACCGTGCTCGGCTTTAACAAAAATCAGATACTTGATGCGCTGTCTGGTATGGATATTACCGATATGCCGCTTGATAAGATAATAAAGAATGCGCTCAAGCACCTTGGAAGATAAGGAGTTATTATGGATATAGAATTTGATTTTGAAAACCGAATAATGTCCACCGAATATACGCCTCACGATACCGATACCGAAATAACCCTGCGTCCGCAGACGCTCGACGATTATATCGGTCAGGGGAAGGTTAAGGAAAATCTCAAGGTGTACATAGAGGCTGCAAAAAAGCGTGAGGACGTGCTCGACCACGTTCTTTTGTACGGCCCTCCGGGTCTTGGAAAAACCACGCTTTCCAACATTATTGCACAGGAGCTGGGCGTAAACATACGCACAACCTCGGGTCCCGCTATTGAAAAGCAGGGAGACCTCGCCGCAATTCTGAGCAACCTCTCCGACGGCGACGTTTTGTTTATTGATGAAATACACCGCCTCTCACGCTCGATAGAGGAAATACTCTACCCTGCTATGGAGGATTACGCAATTGATTTAATTATAGGAAAGGGACCGAGCGCAAAGACCGTTCGCCTGCCTATTCCAAAATTCACTCTGATAGGCGCAACCACGAGAGCAGGACAGCTGACAACACCTCTGCGTGACCGTTTCGGCGTGATTTTAAAGCTGGAGCTCTACACAAACGACGAGCTTATGACTATAATTAAGCGCAGTGCATCAATTCTCGAACTCAAGATAACCGATGACGGCGCAGCGGCAATTGCCGCCCGTTCCCGTGGAACGCCCCGTATAGCTAACCGCCTTCTCAAGCGTGTGCGTGATTTCGCCCTTGTTAAAGGGGATGGGGAAATAACCTCAAAAATTGCGGAATATGCGCTCAAAATGCTTGAAATTGACGACCTCGGACTTGACAATACCGACAGAAAGCTGCTTGAATCTATAATCAAGTTTTATGACGGGGGTCCTGTCGGACTCGAAACCCTCGCAGCTACTACGGGCGAGGAAGCGATTACCATCGAGGACCTCTACGAGCCGTACCTATTGCAGATAGGCTTCGTATCCAGAACCCCGAGAGGAAGATGCGCAACGAGGCTCGCATACGAGCATCTCGGCATACCCTACCGTCCCACAGCCACACAGCAGGGCTTCTTTGACGGTGAGGAAACAAAATAAAAATATGAGCAGACACAAATTGTGTCTGCTCATTTAGTTTTCATATTATGTGTTCAGGCTTAGCCTTCACTTGTTATTGAAATCAATGTATCAAATAGATAACTACCGAGAGGACTGCTCCCCCAACCATAAGAGTTGCCATTAAAAGCGCCATCGCACGGACTGTAAAAATCTTGCCTTTTCTTTTCATATTATACCTCATATATTGTATCCGCCAAGACTTTTAAGGCAGAAGCGTGATATGTTTTTTATCGACTGTGTAATCTTCTTCGGCAACACCTTGAGTGCCTCCGACATACCGAGGGCAACGGCATCTGAGGAATTGGGAAATACGTAAGCATCGACACCCGTTATTCCTGCAATTATCTTGGAAAGTCCGCCAAGAAGCGCACCGCCGCCGCACAAGAGTATTCCGTGTGAAAACACGTCGTTTACGTACTGAGTGGGAATATTTGAAATCGCTGTGCAGACAGCCTCAATAAGAACTGCCGTCGGCTCCTCAAGAGCAACGAACATCTCCTCGCTCGAAATGCGTATGGTGGAAAACGAGCCGTCGGGTCTGCGAGTTTTAACGTCAACTGTTCTGTTAGAGGAGTCATCACCCCAGAGCGTGCCTATTTTTTTCTTGATATTCTCTGCCGTAAATGCCGAAATACGAACTCCGTGCTTATCAAAAACATACTCTGCAATAGCTGAATCAAATTTATTTCCGCCGCAGTCCACCGACTCGGAATAAACTATGTTTCCGTGGCAGATAATCATTATATTGGTTTTAGATGCGCCGACGTCAACGGATATGTAGGAATTCACAACGTCCATCTCGCTCGCCAAAAGGGCGGCAAGAGGCGAATACATCACGTATGCGTCACGTATTCCGCACTGTGCGGCAACCTCAACGAGAGCACTCTCCTCCATAGGCTCAATGTCACACGGAACGCTGAACAGAACCCTGTCCGGAACGAATTCGTTGCCGCATACACTCGAAAGAAACATTGAAATCAGGGCTTGTACACGGTCTATATTCTTTGCAATTCCATCTCTTAGCGGGCGGTCAAGTATGTAGTCGGCGGGAGATTCAGCGTGCTTTTTAACGGCCTCATCGCCGTATGCAACAACCTTACCGCTGTATCGGTCAATGAGCGTAACACAGCTCTGACGCTCAATTATTCCACGCTCAGGCGTTGAAATAATGACGCTGGAGCTACCCAAATCAATACACAGCTCGTTATACATTACTCTCTCCCTCCTCAATTATTCTAAATTATATTATACTGCATATCGACAAAAAAAGCAACAGTTATTTTTAAAATATAATTTTGTTGACAAACTCTCTTTGTTGTGTTAGAATATTTTGGATAGAATATTAAATGATAAGGCGGTGATTTCATGGATACGGGAGACGGGCGAGTACCTTTATGCACTAACAATAGAATAACCGTCTGTATCCACAGAAATTAAGGGCATTGTCTCATGCTCTCCCTTTTGTGCGTTTACGGACAGAAAGGGAGTTTTTTTATGGAAGAAAAGGATTTTGAAATTTTAGACAATCCGCTGGACCCGAAGCCCTTGTATAACGCTCTTGCCGAAATACTTGACGCAGGACGCTATGCCCAGCTCCGCTCTGAGCTTATTGAATTAAAGGAAGTCGATATTGCTGAGTTTATCCTGAGCCTCAACGACGAGAAGGCTCTGCTCGTATTCAGAATATTGCCAAAGGACATTTCCGCCGAGGTATTTTCCTACCTCGATTCGGATATACAAACGAGCATTGCTGAGGCTATGACGGATGCCGAGCTCTACCGACTAATTGACGAGCTGTATATTGACGATACAGTTGATTTTCTGGAGGAAGTACCCGCAAACGTTGTATCACGTGTACTCAAAATTGCGGGTAAGGAGAAGCGCAACACACTCAACCGTTTTCTCAACTACCCCGAAAATTCTGCTGCATCTATAATGACAAACGAAATGGTTGCTCTGCACACGCATCTCACTCTCGATGCCGCAATTGAGTATATACGCAAGACGGGTGTTGATAAGGAGAGCGTATATCAGTGCTACTGCATTGATAAGAGCCGTCACCTTGTAGGAACTGTAGGGCTCTCGGATTTACTCTTTAACAAGAGCGATATGCTGATATCCGATATAATGGATACCGAAAATCAGTTGATTTACGTTGAAACAACCGAGGACCAGGAGGCAGTTGCCGATATAGCGAAGAAATACGACATGCTCAGCGTTCCTGTCGTAGACAGCGAAAAGCGCCTTGTCGGAATAGTAACCATCGACGATATCGTTGATATTATCGAGGACGAGAACACCGAGGACTTTGAGCGAATGGCTTTGCTCGTCCCATCAGATGACACTTATCTTAAAACAAGTGTTTTCTCGCTCGCTAAGAACAGAATTTTCTGGCTGTTCATACTGATGATAACCGCCACGTTTACAGGAAAAATTATTGAGGGCTTTGAATCCCAGCTTGCGCTGATTGCAGGACTCACCGCCTGCATCCCTATGATAATGAACACGGGCGGTAACTCGGGAAATCAAGCGTCTACGCTTATAATTCGCGGACTCGCACTCGGCGAAATCAGAATACGTGACTATTACCGTGTTGTATTCAAGGAATTTTGCGTCAGCCTTATCTGCTCTGTTTTGCTCGCCGCAGCAAACTTCGGCATTATGTGCCTCATTGGACTCATAGACGGCTCATTCAGTGCAGAACGGTTGCCTATGTACGCAGTTGTTTCGATGGCGATATTTACTGTCGTTATACTTGCAAAGCTGATTGGCTGTTCATTGCCTATACTTGCAAAGCTATGTCATCTTGACCCTGCGCTGATGGCAGGACCTATAATTACTACAATTGTCGATGCAATATCGCTCGTCATTTATTTTGCGATAGCATCTGCCGTTCTCTTTTAGACTTAACACCACGATTAGCGAAAGGAAATTAAAAGCTGTATGAAAATAGCACTCATAGCGCACGATAAAAAGAAGCAGGATATGATTGATTTATCCATAAGATACAAGGACGTTCTGGCAAAGCACGAGCTGTGTGCAACCGGTACGACGGGAACCCTGGTTATGGGCGAAACGGGGCTGAAAATCACGAGAATGAAAAGCGGTCCTCTCGGCGGCGACCAGCAGATAGGCTCTATGATTGCGGACAACGTTCTCGACCTCGTTATCTTTCTGCGTGACCCGCTGACAGCTCAGCCTCACGAGCCTGACGTTTCTGCGCTTCTGCGCCTGTGCGACGTTCAGAATATACCTCTTGCTACAAACGTAAAGAGCGCAAATATAATTCTCGACGCTCTGTCAAACGGCGCATTCACTAAGTAAATTCAAATGTAAATTGAAAAGCTTTAAGGGCTACCAAGCGGTAGCCCTTTTGTTCATTTAAAGCAAAAGGCAATGCCGAGGCATTGCCTTTGTTTTAGTTTTTGTTTTCGCCGTTGCCGTCGCCGTTGGGACGGTAGGGATTATAGTCGTTCGGAGGGAAATTGTTCGGGGGATAATTTCCGAAATTACGTGCGTTATTTGCACGCTCACGCTCCTCAATCATTTTTTCTATACGCTCGTCAAGAGCCGCCGCATCTCTGTTTTCGGCATCACTCTGACGTCTCTGCTCCTCGCAAATTTCGGCAAGCTGTTCAATGGTATAGTCGCCGTCCATAGCCATCTTGAATATATCTCCGTCCATGTACTCATATTTTAAGAGATATTCGGCTACAAAATGCAGCTTATCCATTTTAGAGTTAAGGTATTCAGCACATCTCTTGTGCGACTCGTCTATGATGCGTCTGATTTCGTCATCAATATCGGCAGCTGTTTTCTCCGAGTAATTCTGTCCCGACGAGAAATCTCTGCCGAGGAATACCTCGGTATCGCTGTGCTCCGAGCCGTAAAGGATAGCACCCAGCTTATCACTCATTCCGTAGCGTGTTACCATATTACGGGCAATCTTCGTTGCGTGCTGAATGTCAGCGGATGCGCCCGTTGAAATATCGTCGAGCACCAGCTCCTCTGCAACACGTCCGCCGAGGTCTACGACTATTCTGTCGAGCATCTCGTTTCTCGATGCGCCCATCTTATCAAATTCGGGCACCATAAGGGTTACGCCGCCTGCCTGACCTGCGGGGATAATGGTAATATGCTTTACAGGGTCGGCGTTGGGAGCGCAGTACGCCGCAATGGCGTGGCCTGCCTCGTGGTATGCTGTGAGCTTATTATCCTTCTCTGTTCTTATCTTGGACTTCTTCTGAGGTCCGAGAATAACCTTCATATACGAATCGGAAATATCCTTCATACCAATAAGGTTTTTGCCCCTCTTAGCTGCCAAAAGAGCCGCCTCGTTCATAAGGTTGGCAAGGTCTGCGCCCGTAAAGCCAACTGTTGTCTGAGCAATTTTATGAAGGTCAACGCCGCCCTCAATGGGCTTGTTTCTGACGTGAACACGCAGAATTTCCTCTCTGCCCTTGATGTCGGGATAGTTAACGGTAACCTGTCTGTCAAAGCGTCCGGGACGAAGGAGCGCAGGGTCAAGAACGTCGGGGCGGTTTGTAGCCGCAATAACGATAACACCCTCCTGACCGCCAAAGCCGTCCATTTCAACGAGGAGCTGGTTGAGCGTCTGCTCACGCTCGTCGTGTCCGCCGCCAAGACCTGTGCCTCTCTGTCTACCTACCGCGTCAATTTCGTCGATGAAAATGATGCTCGCAGGGTTTTTACGTGCGGTTTCAAACAAATCACGAACTCTCGATGCTCCGACACCGACGTACATTTCAACGAAATCAGAGCCTGAAATCGAATAGAAGGGAACTCCCGCCTCACCCGCAACAGCCTTTGCCAGCAGGGTTTTACCCGTACCGGGAGGGCCTACTAAAAGAACGCCGTGAGGAATTTTTGCTCCAAGACGGACAAATTTATTGGGATTTTTAAGGAACTCGACGATTTCCGTCAGCTCCTCCTTTTCCTCTTCTGCGCCTGCAACGTCGGCAAACTTAACTGCATCCTTGCCCGAGGGAGCACTCTTTGTGCGTGAGCGTGAGAATGAGTTACGTCCGCCCTTGCCCGACGCCTGATTTGCCATATAAATCCAGAAAACAACCAAAACTACAAGTATGATTGCATAGGGGATATACTGAACGAAAACAGGAGTATCCTTGGGCGGTGTATAGTCATAGCCCTTGAGGTTGCTGTTATTTACGTCACCTCTTGCCCACGTATCTATAAATTCAAGCTGCCTTGAATTACCTATACGGTAGGAATAAGCCTTCTCCGAAACATTACCCTCTGCATCGGCAACAAGCGCCTTGAAATTCAGATTTCCCTCAACGTCAAGCTCGAAATAGGTTATCTTATCATTTTCGAACAAATCGGTAACCTGGCTCCACGTCAGCTCCTCGGCGGGATTGAGCGCATCGTAAAACAAAAACGCCACAACGACAACCGCAAGAGCTACCAAAAGCCACGTAAGGGTTGTTTTAAATCTTGAGTTAGATGATTTTTTCATTATTCAACCTTTCTTGGATGTATATAAGAACGAAAATCCGTTCAAAAGTCATTCTCTATTCATTTTTCCTCGAGTGCGAAAAAATATGCGTATACATTATATGCCCTTTCGCCCTTTCGTGCGAAATCTGCAACTCCGAGCCTCGGCACCCATACTGTTTTATCGGATTCGCATATTATTGGAAGCAATTTGCGTTCCGCAATCGGTATTTTTTTGCCGTTATACAGCGTTTTGAGCTTCTTTGTCATTTTACCCATAAGGATAGAGTCGCCGTCACGCCTGCTTCTGGCGGTCAGCGATATATCCATTGTATCAAAACTCATAGCCGCTTGTATTGATAATTTGTAAACATTTTTCGCCTTTTCGGAAAATTCATCGCACGGGGTGTCACTCAGGTATATCAAAGAGCCGTCAGGCAGTCTGTTTTCACCCATTTTGAGCGGAATACAGAACTCTGCATCTTCGCCGTCTGCCTGAAGCTCAAACGAGCATATTCCCCTGTCACAGACAAATTTCTGATAACCCGACAAATCAATTGAAAAGTTCACGTCGCTGTTTTTTATGGCGCTGACTATACTGTCAAAATGCTTTCTTTCAAGAAATGCGTCGGTATCGCCAAACGCATTTTCACGCATAACCGAAAGAACTCTGTGAAGAATTGCGGGGTGAAGCGATGAGAGAAAATCTCTTTCTGCCGTATTTGTTATCCCCTTTTCTCTGACAAGCTCGGCTGCAACCGAATCAATATAAGAGCTGTCGGATGCGACGTTTTCGCACATTCTTGCTATTGCCCTCTCGGGCATCGGCGTAATTCTCGACATTTTAGGCAAAATCTCTGCCCGTATATAGTTTCGTGTATAATCGGTATCTGAATTCGTTGAATCGGTAACGAACGGAAGCTCCAGCTCGTTTGCAGCAGAAATAATATCCGCCTTTGCGGAGAGGATTATCGGGCGCAACACGTTATCCCTGACAACGGGTATTCCCGAGAGCGCACGGCTGCCGCCGCCCCTGAGCATATTGAAAATCACGGTTTCCGCATTGTCGGACGAGTTATGCGCCGTTACAACGCAGGACAAATCCGAGCGGGTGGCAAGCATACGGTTAAAGGCTGTATAGCGTGCCCTTCTCGCCGCATCCTCAATGCTCCTGCCCTCTTTTTTTGCAAGGCTCGGAACATCGATTTTTTCTACCGCAAGCTCAACCGAAAGCCTCTCGCAGAAATCTCGGCAGAATTGCTCGTCACGGTCAGCCTCACTACCCCTTATCATATGGTTTACGTGCATAGCGCAAAGGGGAAAGCCGTGCTTATCGGACAGCCCTTTCATAAGCGAAAGGAGCATTACCGAATCGGCACCGCCCGAAAAGCCGACAAGAACTCCGCCCATAAACCGCTCAAGCATAGAATAGCGCTCGACGGTTTTGTTAAAGTCCGAAAGGACGCACGCATAAGCGCCGTCCTTGCGTTTAGTCGTCATTGGTCGGGGGCCTCCATCTGTTCGAGGGAACGGAATTTTGTATATTCCTTCATCCAGCCGACCTTTATAGTGCCGACAGAGCCGTGTCTGTTTTTAGCAACTATAACCTCGGCCGTATTCGCCTCCTGCTCCTCCTTTGAATCCTGCTTCGCATAATATTCATCACGGTAGAGGAACATTACTATATCAGCATCCTGCTCTATTGAGCCTGATTCTCTGAGGTCAGAGAGCATCGGGCGCTTATCGTTTCTGCCCTCAGGTCCACGTGAGAGCTGAGCACAGCATATAATCGGTATTCCGAGGTCCTTTGCCATAATTTTCAGGCTTCGTGTGATTTCGCCAACCTCCTGAACACGGTTTTCAAGCCTTTTACCGCTCTGCATAAGACCGAGATAGTCAACGACTACAAGACCGAGATTGGTAACGTGACGGAGCTTCGATTTCATTTCGGTAACCGAAAGTCCCGAGGTGTCGTCAATGTATATGTCCGTTCCCGAGATGCGTGATGCCGCCGACGCAAGCCTTGGCCACGCATCAGAGGGAATTTCTCCGCTCCTCATTGCATAGCTGTCAACCAGCGCCTCGCTGGCGAGCATTCTGGTAACTAACTGCTCTCCGCTCATTTCAAGGGAGAATACGCATACTGACTTAGAGCCTTTCAGGCTCTTAGCCACGTTTGTTGCGATATTGAGCGCAAAGCTGGTTTTACCCATAGCAGGACGTGCACCGACGAGAACGAGGTCGCCCTTACCCATCTGCACAAGCACTCTGTCAAGGTCGGAAAAGCCCGTGCGGACGCCGCTGATAGCGTTTTTGTTTCCGCTGAGCGTTTCAAGCTCGGTGTAGACATTCTGAATAATGTCACGGACGTGCCTGAAATCTCCGGATTTTCTGCTGTTTACAATATCAAAAATCTTATCGCCCGCAAAGTCCAAAACCTTATCGGACGGAGTCTGCTCGGAATACGCCTCCTCCATTATCTCGTTGCACGCAACGATTATCTTGCGGAGAGTGGATTTTTCCTTTACGATATTTGCATAGTCGATTATATTAGCCGCACTGGGTACGGACTGCGCTATAACCTTTATGAAATTTATACTGTTTTCCTCGCTGTATCTGCCCGTCTGCACGAGGGTGTCAACCAGCGTTACCGTATCTATCGTTCTGCTTGCGGTAAACATTTCGAGCATAGCGGAAAAGATTTTTCCGTTATCCTCGTTTTTAAAATCCTCAGGCTTTATGATAGAGGTAACCCGCTCTATGCTCTCGGGTGAAACGAGGATTGAGCCAAGCACCGCATTTTCTGCCTCTATTGAGGCAGGGAGAGTACGGGTGAGCGAGGTGTCAACGTATCCGTTAGCCATCACTCATGTACCACCACGCTGAATTTTCCCGAGATTTCTGCATATAGCTTCACCTCTACGGAATATGTACCGTGCGCCTTTATCGAATCGTTAAGATTCATTTTTCTCTTATCTACCTTTATCGAGAAGTCCTTTTCGAGAGCCTCGGCTATATCCTTAGCCGTTACAGCTCCGTAAAGTCTGCCGTCTGCGCCCGAGGTTGCCTTTATCTTTACGGTAACGCCCGCCAGCTTCTCTGCAAGTGCCTTCGCCGCCTTGCGCTCCTCCTCGATTCTATACTGCTTAGCCTCCTCCTTGCCTCTCAGCTCGTTGGTTGCCTTCGCATCTGCCAAAACCGCTAATTTTTTCGGGAATAGGAAATTTCTTGCGTATCCGTCGGATACCTCTACAACCTGATCCTTCTTTCCCTGTCCCTTTACATCGGCGAGTAAAATAACCTTCATATTCTTATCTCCTAAAATTATTTTGCGTGGCGCTGGAGCGTTGCGAAATAATCGTCAATCGCATCCTTTAGCATAACTATTGCGCCTGCCATAGTTTTTCCGTTTATCTGCGCTCCCGCAACGTCAAAGTGTCCGCCGCCCTTCAATCTTTCAAGTATTAGCTGAACGTTTATCGTTCCGTCGGAGCGTGCAGATATATGCACCTGATTTTCTATCTTAACGAGAGCAAACGTTGCGCTTATATCCTTTAAGTCAAGGAGCTTATCCGCAACCTTTGATGCGGATATTCGGTAGCTCGGGTCGTGCAGGCCCTCGCAATAGGATATAATCAACTTCTTTTTATTTTCACTTCCCTGCTCCTCGGGGCTGTAAACGCTCTTCTCTACTATTTCCATATTGGAATTGAAGCTCGCCTCACGTGACAAATCCTCAACGCTGTCCTTGAAGAGCTCATTGGATTCAATCGGGTTAGCACCCTCCGAGCGCAAGAACATTGCCGCCGAAAAGGTTCTTATTCCCGTATTTCTCGTAAACTGCTTGGTATCCAGAAGTATCCCCGCAAGAAGAAGCTCAGCCTCCTCCTTGAGAATTTTATTGGTTACGGAACGGGTCTGCAATATTTCGCATACAAGCTCGGATGCAGAGGATGCAGAGGGCTCAATGTACGTGAGCACAGGCTCCTTTGCAAATCCCGATACCTTGATATGATGGTCGATTATTACTACGTCCGAAACATTTTTGATAATATCTGCGTGCTCAACGTGGTCAAAGTTGTTTACGTCGGTTACTATGACGAGAGTGCCCGACTTAATCTTCTCCATTCCGTCTGCGCCCTCGATGAACATTCCCTTATAGTCGGGGATATTCTCGATTTTTTTGAAGCACTGGGTTAAGTTGGTATCACTCTTTTTAACGACGATGTTCGGCTTCACCCCGCACATCATACAGAAGCGTGCGATACCTATCGTCGCCGCAAAGGAATCGAAATCGCCGAAGCGGTGTCCCATAATGAGGACGTTTTCCGCCCGCGCTATCAATGCGGAAAGCTCACGGGCAACGAGAGTAGCCCTGACGTTAGAGCGCTTATAAACCGTTTTTGTCTTACCGCCGAAGAAGTCCATTCCGTCCTCGTAACGCAAAACCGCCTGGTCGCCTCCACGCTGTAGTGCTGTATCAAGAGCCGCCTGCGCAAATTTCATAACGTCCGATATTGTATCTCCCACGCAGGAGATGCCGAGAGAAATGGTCAGCGGTATACCGTCTCCGACGAAGTTTTCCCTAACCCTGTCAAGAATTGCAAAATGGTTGGCAATTCCGTGCTCCCTCATATTTTTCTGGTTGCACACTATAAGGAATTTATCCTTACCGTAGGATTTGATAATTCCCTCAAGGCTGTCTGCCCACTCGGTAATTTTCGAGTCTATATCCGCAACTATTTTTATGAAGTTATCCTGAAAATACTGCGACATTTCATCGTAGCTGTCAATCATTGCGATTGCAACCGCAACCTTATCGTCGGCAATCTTCTCACGCAGAAAATCAAGCTCGGTTATATCCTCAAAGAAAACGAATCTGTATTCTGCGTCCTCTATTTGACGGCTTATTGCATACGCCGTGAAGGATTTTCCCGATATGCTGATTTCACCCGTCGAGCTCTCGGAGAAATATTCGATTTTCTCTCCTGTCCACTGCTCTATATTAGTGCCTCTCGACACTCTCTGCTTCTCAAACAGTGCCTGAAATGCGTCGTTGCACCATATCAGCGAGCCGTTTTTCGTGCACAGCACCGCAGGTCCCTTCATTCTGACCATAACGTCGCCGAGCTCTCCCGAAAAGAGCTTGTCAAGTGTGACGGCAGATGCCAGCGTTTCGGTGCTTCTCCTGTAAATCATAAAGGTAAAGACCGCAACAAGATATACGAATATCAAAAGAAGTGCAAGATATATTACCTTAATAGCCGTAAATTCGCAAAGAAATGCAAAGACTATCATACACACGGCGGCAATAATGATACTGAAAAAGAAATTGGTATCCTGAGGCCGCCATTTGTTGTTACCTAACATACTTTTCCTCCGAAGAAGTTAAAATAAGTGTTCGCTATTATATTATTATAACAAATAAAATGCGCTTTGTAAATAATAAATTTAACTTTTTAATTCTTTGGGTGCATTGTGTAATGCTTTGCAAGGCCGCCCGAGGAGGTTTCACGGTAGTCGCTGAGCAGATTTTTGCCCGTTTCATACATAACGTTTACTACCATATCAAAGCTGATTTTTCTCGAATCGGCAAGGAAATTTGCTAGAGACAGCGCATTTATCGCACGCATCGCCGCTACGGCGTTGCGCTCTATACACGGTATCTGCACAAGGCCGCCTATCGGGTCGCAGGTGAGTCCGAGGTGATGCTCCATAGCGACCTCTGCCGCATACTCTATCTGCCCTATTCCCATACCGAACAGCTCGCAAAGGGCTGCCGCCGCCATTGAGCAGGCGGAGCCTATTTCCGCCTGACAGCCGCATTCCGCACCGCTTATCGAGGCGTTTTTCTTTATCAGATTACCTATAAGACCGCCTGTGGCGAGAGCTCTTACAATTTCGGTATCGGAAAAGCCCCTTGTTTCCTGCATATATTTGAGCACCGAAGGAACAACGCCCGCAGAGCCGCAGGTGGGTGCGGTTACAATAGTCTCTGCCGCCGCATTCTGCTCGCTGACGGCGAAGGCGTATGAGCAGACGAGCCTGTTCTCCTTCGTCTGTGCTGATTCGTCAATATGCTTCTGGTCATAGAGAATCTGCGCTCTGCGCTGAGTGCCAAGTCCTCCCGGCAGAGTGCCTGTAGTAACCAAGCCCTTGTGTATCGAGCGCTTCATACACTCCCAAACCTCGGAAAGGTATGAGAAAATCTCCTCGCCCTCACATTCTAAAACGTACTCCCAGAGCCGAATACCCCTCTCGTGACAGTATTTTGAAATATCCGAAAATGTGCTGAGGGGATAGACATCACGCACGTCGTCTGCTCCGTTGTCCGAGCCACCCTCCATTCGGAAGGTACCGCCGCCTACGCTGTAAAACCTGTGCTTTCCGAGCAAAGCGCCGCCGCAAAACGCCTCAATGTCCATAGTATTGGGGTGAGTATCGCAGGGCGTTTTTTTGTCAAAGGCTATTTCGACGTCATAGGGAGCGAGCGTTTCTCTGATAACCCTATCCGTGCCGTGTCCCATACCTGTGAGTGCGAGAGAGCCGAAAAGCGTTATTTTATATGAATTGGCGCTCGGATACATTTCTTTTACCGTCCTTGCTATCCGCTCGGGACCTATGGTATGCGAGCTGGACGGGCCTCTGCCGATTTTGTAAAGCTGTCGCAGGGATTGCATAATAATAACCTCCGCATATAAATCTTTATATAATTATAGCATTAAAGTGAAAAAAGTCAAGTCAATTGCTATACAATTGGGATTTTGCTCAAAAACTCTCCGTGTTAGTAAATAATTATTGCTTTTTTTGCAATTTTGTTGTAAAATATAGGTAACTCAGTGAAAGGGGGAACAACGTCATGGATATGAATTCACCGATAACCGCAATTTCGGGTATTGGCGAGGTAAAGGCAAAACATTTTGCCAAGCTCGGCATTTATACTGTACGTGACCTCCTCTATCATATACCGAGGGGGTATCAGCACAGGGGCAGGGTTATAGAGCTTGACGAATCCGAGCCGAGTGTTACCTCCCCATTTGTTCTGACCGTGTGCTCGACACCGAAAACAGCACGGCTGAGAAGAAATATGAGCGTGACGAAATTCCGTGCGTTTGACGATAGCGGAGAGGCTGAAATAACCTTCTTCAATCAAAACTATCTTGAACGGATTTTCACCGTCGGCTCTGCCTTTCGTTTTTTTGGAAAAGCGGAGAAAAAGGGCAAAAGATACGCCATTTCATCGCCCGAATACGAGGTTATCACCGAGGGAAAGCCCCTGCCTGACTTCGTATCGGTATACCCGCTGACACGGGGACTTAATGAGAAGGCGATTTCAAAGGCGGCGGCTGAGGCTCTGTCGGCAATTCTGCCGACACTCGTTGACCCTATGCCGCAGTCAATCCTTGAAAAAAACATGCTCTGCACGAGGCAATATGCTCTGTCGAGGGTGCATTTTCCAACCGACAACACGTCGCTGACGGCGGCTCTGCGCCGCCTGTGCTTTGACGAGATGTTTACCTTTGCCCTCGCTCTGTCGATAAGCAAGAAAAAAATGACAGAGAGATATGCTCCGTCGATGAGCAACACCGACATAACACCCTTTTTAGCTCAGCTTCCGTACACTCTTACGGGGGCGCAGAAGCGCTGCTGTGATGAAATTATCGGTGATATGAGCGGTGACGGCTCTATGCGTGTGCAGATGAACCGAATTTTATCGGGAGACGTCGGTAGCGGAAAGACTGTATGCGCTGCCGCCGCCATCTACGTAGCGGTTAAAAACGGCTATCAGGCGGCAATGATGGTGCCGACTGAGATACTCGCACGCCAGCATTTTGAGGATATAACGGGGATGCTGTCCCCGTTTGGCGTGAAAACTGCATTGCTCCTCGGCTCTACCTCACAGAAGGAAAAGCGCCTCGTTTATCAAGGCGCACTTGACGGAAGCATTGACTTGATTATAGGAACACACGCCGTCATTTCGGACAAGCTCGAATTTGAGAGCCTCGCTCTCACCGTCACCGACGAGCAGCACCGCTTTGGTGTTATGCAAAGGGCGACGATAAAGAATAAAGGTATTCATTCTCACACGCTGGTAATGAGTGCTACTCCCATTCCCCGAACACTTGCGCTGTCTATTTACGGCGATTTATCAATGTCAAGGATAGATGAGATGCCTAAGGGACGGCAGAGAGTTGATACCTTTGCCGTTGACGAGGGCTACCGAGAGCGGATAAACACGTTCATAAGAAAACAGGTTGATGCGGGCGGTCAGGTGTATATCGTCTGCCCTGCAATTGAGGAAGCCGAGGGGGCTGATGAGGGCGAAATTTCCCTCGACTCTCTCGATATACTTGAATCTGCTGAAATGCGCTCCTTTGCCCCCCTTAAAACAGCAACAGAGTATGCAAGGGAGCTTGCGGAAAAGACATTCCCCGACTACAAAATTGCCCTGCTCCACGGAAAAATGAAGCCAAGCGAAAAGGACGCTGTTATGAGCGCCTTTGCTGACGGTGACATTGATATTCTCGTATCGACAACCGTAATAGAGGTTGGAGTAAACGTACCCAATGCAAACCTGATGATTGTAGAAAATGCCGAGCGCTTCGGACTCTCCCAGCTACACCAGCTGAGAGGACGTGTTGGCAGAGGACAACGAAAATCCTATTGCGTGCTTTTTTCCGATGCTACCTCTCTCACGGCGAGGGCAAGGCTCAATACCATGACAACCACCTACGACGGCTACGAGATTGCCGAGCAGGACCTACTCCAAAGGGGTCCGGGTGACTTTTTCTCGGGCATTTGCTCAGACCAATTCAGGCAGAGCGGCGGCTTCTCATTCCGACTGTCCGAGCTGTGTAACGACTCAACGCTAATGGAGCGTGCGTTTTCTGCCGCAAGAGAGTGCGTTGCCAAAGGGCTGTCGGCAGAGCTTGAAGCTGAGGCACGCAGTGCCTTTGCACTTAACGAAAACACTATCTCTTAATAGGAGAATTTTATGACTAATCAACCACTTGCAGACAAAATGCGCCCGCAGAGCTTCGACCAGATGGTAGGTCAGAAGCATCTGGTGGGCGAAAACGGAATTATCCGCCGTGCAATCAATGCGGGGCGCATAAGCAATATGATTTTCAGCGGTCCTCCCGGCACGGGAAAAACGACTGCCGCAAATATTATCGCAAAGCACTCGGATATGCAGCTTTACAAGCTCAATGCAACGACGGCGTCGCTCTCCGACGTCAAGGAAATAGTTGCACAGACCTCAAACGTTTTCGGCGCAGGCGGAATACTGCTCTACCTCGATGAGATACAGTATTTTAACAAAAAGCAACAGCAGTCTCTGCTCGAATATATTGAGGACGGCAGAGTTACGCTGATTGCATCAACTACGGAAAATCCGTATTTTTGCGTATATAATGCTATTATTTCCCGTTCTGCCGTATATGAATTCAAGCCCGTTTCCCCCGAGGAAATCAAAAAAGCGGTTTTGCGTGGGCTTGACATATTAAATGCCGAAAGAGGAACCGACATAAAAATAAGCGACGGCGCCGCTATGAAGATTTCCTCAATCGGCGGCGGTGACGTGCGTAAATCAATTGGACTTTTGGAAAACGCCTACTACGTTGCCCAAAACGAGATTGACGAGGACACGGTAAATGAGCTGTCGCCCTCGATGACGGGTGCATTCGACACTGACGGGGACGTACATTATAATCTGCTCTCTGCTCTGCAAAAGTCAATAAGAGGCTCAGACCCCGATGCGGCGGTATTTTACCTCGCAAAGCTTTTGGCGGGGGGAGATATTCTGTCGGTTTGCAGAAGGCTGCAGGTTATTGCGAGCGAGGATATAGGGCTTGCATACCCAATGGCGGCGGCGATTGTACACGCCTGCACGCAGAGCGCGCGTGAGCTCGGTCTTCCCGAGGCGGCAATTCCTCTGGCTAACGCAGCCGTTCTGCTCGCTACCTCACCTAAATCCAACTCTGCGTACAGCGCATATCACAGGGCGATGAGCGACATTGAAAACGGATACGGAAACGATATACCTCTGCATCTGCAATCACCGCTTTTCAAGGGATATAAATATCCTCACGATTACCCGAAGCATTACGTAAAGCAAAGCTATTTGCCAAGCGACCTTGCCGACAGAAAATACTATGAGTTTGGCGACAACAAAAACGAGCAGGCGGCAAAGGCATATTTCGATGTGATTAAGGCAAATATTAAATAATTTTACCGTCACGGCGCAGTTTAACTGATACCGTGACGGATTTTTTTATCTTTCAGGGGCAGATTCAGGCGAATATATTGACTTTTTGTGAACTGTATGCTAGAATTGTAGTATCTTGTTTTTTTAAGGTGATAAAAAATGAAGCATCATTTTGTCATAAACCCTGCCGCAGGCAAGGGAAAGAAAATAGACGCACTCCAAAACGAAATAAACGAAATCTGTATCGAACGGGAGCTGGATTTTGAAATCTACCGCACGACAGAGCCATGTGATGCAACCAGATACGTGAAAAGCTGTATCGGGGCTGACAGCTCAATGCACCGTTTCTACGCCTGCGGAGGCGACGGCACGTTCAACGAGGTTGTGAACGGCGCTTGCCTCGCCGACAATGCAGAGGTTGCACTCATTCCTATCGGCACGGGAAACGATTTCTGGCGCAACTTTACCAACGGCGATGGCTTTACCGACATTCAAAAGCAGATAGACGGAGAGAGCGTCAAGATAGATGCTATTGCATATAACGACAGGTATTGCGCAAACATACTCAACATTGGATTTGACTGCGACGTGGTCAAGCAAACCACAAAATTCAAAAGGCGCTCGTGGGTGCCTTCAAAAATTGCATACGTATTGGGCGTTGTTGTTTGCCTTTTTAGAAAATTCGGCAAAAAGGTGCGTATTGTTCTCGACAACGGAGATACGGTTGAACGCCCAATACTGCTCGCCGCCTGCGCAAACGGACAGTATTACGGCGGTGGCTACAATGCCGCACCGATAGCCGCACTCAACGACGGTCTTCTGGACCTCTGTGTGGTTGAAAAGGTTTCAAGATTTAAGTTTTTATCCCTGGTGTCTAAATACAAGGCGGGAAAGCACCTTGAAATAAAAAACGCAGACAAGATAATTACATATACAGAGCAAAAGCATATTAAGTGTTTCTTTGACGAGGAAACCGACTTTTGTGTTGACGGAGAGATAATCCGAGGAAAGATGCTCGATATAAGCATAGTCAAAAATGCGCTGAAATTTTGTCTCCCTGTTGGCTCAAAAATAATCGAAAAAGCAGATAGAAGGAGCGAGGCTGTACCTGTATGACCGAAACGAGCTTTCTAAAAAACAGACCGCTCGCCACAGTTCTTCTCTTTTTTATAACCGGAAGCCTTGTTGCTATTAATCTTAGCGGAACAGTTAAGCTGTGCTTATCTGTTTCGCTTTTTGTTTTTGCTTTCGTTCTTACAGTTTTGCTTGCTTTTCTGCGAAAAAGGTCGGTTATAGCCGTCCTTTGCCTCATTGCGCTGTCCCTGCCCCTCGCACTCTCTTACAAAAGAGTTGATGAAATCGAAAATTCGCTGCCAACCGAGAGCGTGGAAATTGAGGGCAACGTAACCGAGCTGATAAGCAAGGGCGAGCGCTTCACCTCTGTCGGCATTTACGCTACTGTTGACGGCAGGGATATGAAGATAGCGGCATCGCGGTTTTCTCTAATTGACGTTGAAATAGGCGATAAAATATGCTTTTTGGGTGAGATAAAGCCGTTTTCCGAGGAAGAAGGCGGTTTTAACGAAAGAAGCTACTACTTTTCAAAGGGTTATACGGCGAAGGCGGATATACCAAAGGAATTTTCAGTAACTGAGGGTGTGGCATCGGGACTGATTTACAGATTTTCCGAGCTGAGAGAATACTTATGTAGCCGAATACGGTCAAACGTCGGCGGTGATAGCGGGGAGCTGATGTGTGCTCTGCTCCTCGGAGATCTATCGGGACTGGGCGGTAACGTATCCCTCTCCTTTCGCCGAATAGGAATTTCGCATATGATAGCGATAAGCGGTATGCATATGTCAATCCTCTGTGCCCTTTTTGCTCTTTTCCTATACAGAATATGCAAGAACCGTTACGTTACAACGGCAATACTGATTGTCTTCATTGTCTTCTATTCATTGCTGACAGGCTTGGGCGGCTCGGTTATGAGGTCGGGAATTATGTATATAATTTTTCTTCTCTCATTTACCGTCGGCAAGAGGTTTGATTCCCCCACCGCACTGATGCTGTCCGTTGCTCTGCTTTTCCTTGTTGACCCGGCATCGGTATACAGTGCAGGTCTTCTTTTGTCCTTTCTCGCAACACTCGGAATACTGTTTGTGCTGGAGATTTACAGAAAAAGAGGTAAATCGACTCCTACAAGCCGCTTTGCATTTTCGGTTATCTGCACTCTCGGTGCTCTGGCGGGTACTGCGGCTGTCAGCGCATTTTTATTCGGAACATTTTCAACCGTGGTGCTGCTCTCAAACCTGCTCTTTGCCCTGCCAATGCAGATTTATCTTTATATGTCAATACTCGCTATATTGCCGCTCCCAAGCCTGATATGCGCTCTGTTTGAACGGACAGGCTCGCTGATAATTCGGGCAACCGAGGCAATGTCGCATGGCGAATATACCTACATCAGCATGAGCTTTGCCCCGATAAAAGCGATTCTCGTTGTTTTTACGGCTACAGTTTTTCTCTTTCTGCTTATACCTGTTAAGAAAAGGCATACGGCAGCTCTCTTTTCCATAACACTATGCTTCACACTTATATGCCACACCGCAATATTTTCCGAGAGGTATAAAGAAACCCGACTGTACACCTTCGACACCGAAAGCGCCTCGTTCTGCGTGATAGAAAACGGCGATAGCTCTACTCTTATCGACCTGACGTCAGCGAGGACCTCAAACGGGTACGGAATTTCCTCGTCGCTCTATTCCTCGGGCTTTACCGATATAGACAGTATGGTTATTTCGGAGTACGGGGAAGCAACAGAAAAGAGGCTCGACACTCTGTTCTCGGATATTAAGGTTTATTCGGTTTATCTGCCTCTGCCAGACAGAAACGGTGTTGAAATACTCGACAAAATTTCTGCGGTATGTGAAAGACACGGAGTTGAGATGAACCTATACGGCGGGGAATTTGCGCTAAACGGCACGGGCGTGAGAATTACTCCGCACATAAAAGGCAAAAGCTTTAAAGCATCTTCGTTTATGCTCGCCGTAAATGATACAAAAATTCTCTTTACCCCCTACGGTGATATAAGCGATGAATTTCTATCTGAGGCGGACGTTTTACTCCTTTCAAGGCTGTACGAAACAAACGGAATATGTCATATTAACGCATTGCCGCAAAGTATACGCACAGTCATTTATCCCAACCGTTACGAGCACGTTATTATTTCCGAGGAAAACAGGAATAAGGAATTTTTCGTCGGCTCCGCTGTGCTGGGATTGGGATAACTGCACAAAATCACATATAGGCATAAAAACCGCACAATCCCTTAAAGATTGTGCGGTTTTTTACATTTTACATGTTTTATACGTTAAATCTGAAAAGAACTACGTCGCCGTCAGCGATAACGTATTCCTTGCCCTCACTGCGGAGAAGTCCCTTTTCCTTGACGTTATTCATATTGCCCTCACGGACAAGGTCGTCAAAGGCTACGATTTCTGCACGGATAAAGCCACGCTCAAAATCGCTGTGTATTTTGCCTGCCGCCTGCGGCGCCTTCGTGCCCTTGGTTATCGTCCACGCCCTGACCTCTTTGGGTCCTGCGGTAAGGTAGCTTATCAGACCGAGAAGCGAATAGCTCGCCTGTATCAGCTTATCAAGTCCGCTCTGCTCGATTCCGAGGTCGGAAAGAAACGCCGATTTCTCCTCGCCCTCGAGTGATGAGAGCTCTGCCTCTATCTGCGCGCATACGGCAATTATTCCTGCGCCCTCGGAGTCGGCATACTGTTTTAGGGCAATGTAGTTTTCATTGCTCTCATACTCGCCTGTAACCTCATCCTCGGCAATATTTGCAACGTAAATAATCGGTTTTAGCGAGAGAAGACGTGCCTCTGCGATAAGCTCACGCTCCTCCTCTGTCAGCCCCACGCTCCTTGCACTCTTTCCGTCCGAAAGAGCCGCATATATGCGCTCCAGAACGTCGAGCTCTGCCAAGAGAGATTTATCTGTTCTCGCATTCTTTCTCGTGCGGTCGAGTCGCTTTTCAACAATTTCAAGGTCCGAAAATACCAACTCAAGATTTATAGTTTCCACGTCACGCAAGGAATTAATTTCGCCGTCAACGTGAATAATATTATCATCGGTAAAGCAACGGACGACGTGAACTATTGCGTCGACCTCACGTATGTGAGAGAGAAATTTATTTCCGAGTCCCTCACCCTTCGATGCTCCACGAACGAGTCCTGCAATATCAACAAACTCAATCACGGCGGGAGTGTATTTTTCGGGGTTATACATCTCTGCCAGCACGTCAAGACGGGCGTCGGGAACAGAAACTATTCCAACGTTAGGGTCTATTGTGCAGAACGGATAATTTGCAGATTGCGCCCCTGCATTAGTCAGCGCATTAAACAGCGTGCTCTTGCCTACGTTAGGCAATCCAACGATACCAAGCTTCATTATTTTACATCCTTAGAATTTTATTACCAAAATAGTATAGCACAATTTTTTTGACAAGTCCATACTTTTTTGCTATTTAAATCAAAATTTGATTTATTTTGTAAATTTTTTAGTTTAATCTGTTCTCTTGCTTGACAAACCGCTCGGAAAGTGATATAATGAACTTGGTGAAGAATTTAACAAAATTCATAAAGGAGGTTAACTATGGATAAGTCACTTTTAATAATAGACGACGATGTACGTATCTGCGAAATGCTTCAGCTTTATTTTGAAAGCGAGGGTTACAGGGTAAGAACCGCAAACGACGGTGTTGAGGGAATTTCCTACTTTAAAGCCTATGAGCCCGACCTTGTTCTTCTCGACCTCATGATGCCGAAGAAGGACGGCTGGCAGGTTTGCCGTGAAATACGTGCTATTTCAGCAACCAAGCCGATAATTATGATAACCGCAAAGGGAGAGGTGTTTGACAAGGTGCTCGGTCTTGAACTCGGCGCTGACGACTTTGTGGTAAAGCCCTTTGATATGAAGGAGCTATCAGCAAGAGTTAAGGCGGTTCTGCGCCGTTGCAAGACACAGAGCAAGTCAAGCGATGACGAAATTATCAAGTTTGAGAACATTGAAATCAGCCTGCAAAAGTACGAGCTGAAAATCAGAGGCAAGGCGGTTGATATTCCTCCGAAGGAGCTTGAGCTGCTCTATTTCCTCGCTTCTAACTCAAATATCGTTTTCAAGCGTGACCAGCTGCTTGATAAGGTGTGGGGCTTTGACTATCTCGGCGATTCACGTACCGTCGACGTACACGTAAAGCGTCTGCGTGAAAAGCTCGAGGGCGTTTCCGACAAATGGTCTCTCAAAACCGTATGGGGCGTTGGCTACAAGTTTGAGCTGTTCCAATAACTGATTGGGGCTGTCGCATTTCGGCATAACCGTAAACAAAAAGAGGGGTCTTTAAAAGAGCCCTCTTTGCTTATTTTTATTTGGTGTTAACGGATAATAAGGATGAAATTCTCACGAATTTCTTTGATTATATCGGTCTTTTTGTTTACTATCGCCGTTTTGAGGCTCTGCCGTACTCAGTACGCCGACGTTCCTCAAAGCGGCGATTTCTGCTCAAAATCCGTTCGCCCCGTTTCTCTTACGTAAACACTTGTTTACCTAAAGCAAACACCCCCCTTGCGGAGAGGAAAATTCGCCTTAAATCCGCAGGGGGTCTCTGTTTTTACTTTGCAAATGTTTTCTTGTTTGCAATGAGTCTTACTTTACGAGTGTTTTTATTTCAGAATCAAATCACTTGATTATATACTGCTTGGGAACGCCGTTTTCATAGCTTGGATATGCCTCGCCCATTATAAGGGGACGAAGATATGAAATGCACTCATCGGTGACGTAATTTCCGTCTGCGTTTATAAAGTTGTCAAAAACACTCTTTACCTTATTTGCAATTTCAGCAACGGGAGAGGATGAGACGAATGACTGATATTCCTCGGAGTCCTTTCTGAGTATCGTCATCATGTGTCCTGAAATTCCGTCTATTGCCTTCTCTACCGCAGTTTTTCCTACCTCTACCGATTCGTCAAGGTCGGTTTTCGACGCTATGTGCGAGGCACAACGCTGGGATATATTGAGCTCTACCGAGCGCACCTTACAGCCTATTTCCTGCTTGAGTGCATTCTCAAGTATCTTTCCTGCTCCAGAGAGCTGATTGTGTCCGAAAACGTCCTTGGTAGCCGAGGCGCCGACGTACGTGCCGTCAGCAAAACGTATTCCCTCGGAAATTGCAATAACTACGTTGGGGTGTCTGTCAAGAGCTGCTCTGACGTCTGCAAAAAAGCTATTCATATCAAAGCTCTGCTCGGGAAGATAAATGTAATCGGGCGCACCCCCTGCGAATTTTGCGAGCGAGGATGCGGCGGTAAGCCAGCCTGCATCTCTGCCCATTATCTCAACAACAGTAACAGCGGGCACCGTGTAAACTGCGCAGTCACGTACAATTTCAGCAACCGTGGTTGCGATATACTTTGCCGCAGAGCCATAGCCCGGGGTATGGTCGGTTACGTCGAGGTCGTTATCAATCGTTTTCGGAACGCCGATTATTCTCATTTCATAGCTGTTTTTCTCCATATACGCGCCGAGCTTCGCCACAGTATCCATAGAATCGTTGCCGCCGATATAGAAGAAATAGCGTATATCGTTTTTCTTGAAAATCTCAAGCAGGCGCTCATAGATAGCATCGTTCTCGCCCGCCTTCGGCAGTTTTTTTCTGCAAGAGCCGAGAGCCGCCGCTGGGGTGTGAATGAGGGTATCTATATCCGCATCGTCCTCAAACTCCTCGGAAAGGTTTACAAGACGCTCGTCAAGAAGCCCCTCAACGCCGTTTCTCATACCGAAAAGGTTGTTGATTATGCCCTTTTTCTTAGCCTCCTTAGCTCCTATTATAACGCCTGCAAGAGTTGCGTTTATAGCCGCAGTAGGACCTCCTGACTGACCCACAACTGCGTTTCCGTAAAGTATTTTTTCCATATATGACCTCACCTTGTTTATTTCATAAGATTTTTCTCGTCAAAAACGTATGCCGTATTGCAAAAACGGCATACAGCCTCAAGCTCCCTGGGCTTTCCCTCTGCCTCTTGCTCGTCAAGCAGCTTCCCCACTTCCTTTTTTCCGAGGCGTATTATACCGTCACGCATTCTCTTGCGTGAACAGGTGCACTTATACTCAACCTCTATCTCGTCAAAGGGGTCGTACGCTATATCCTTAAAGGCGATATCGGCAACCTCAAGGTTTGACAGTCCCTTATCAAACACAGATGAAATGTTCGACAGTGAGGTAAGATTATTCTCTATTTTGGCGATTGTTTCCTCAGCGGCAAAGGGCAAAAGCTGAATGAGAACTCCGCCTGCGCTCCTGCATGAGCCGTCACCCGAAACGAGGACGCCAAGGGCGCACACGGTGGGAATCTGCTCGCTCTGCGCAAAATACGCAGCTATATCCTCGGCAATTTCTCCGCTGACAATTTCAACGGTGCCGTTCTGCGAGACCTCCATTCCCTCTATATCCTTCATAACGTAGAGAGAGCCGTAACCGACTGCCGCCGCCACGTTGAGATGACCGTCGGCACGGCGTGCGGGATCTGCGCTCGGATGCTCGATATAGCCCCTTACGTTTCCGTAATAGTCGGATACAGCAAGGATGTGACCTGCCTCACCGTTTCCTCGCAGAGAAACCGTGACGCTGTCGTTCTTGCCGCCCAGCATACTGCCTATCATTGAGGTAGCTGTCAGGAGCCTGCCGAGCGCCGCAGTTGCTGTGGGCGCAGTTTTATGGTATTTTATTGCTTGATTTACAATTTCGGTTGAATTTATTACAGTTATACGGGCAGAGCCGTCACGGCTCATGCCACGCAGAATTGAAGATGCTTTCATTTTTACTCTCTTTTTGATTATTTTTTCGCACGGGCCACAAAATGGAGTCGCTCGCTCGTAGCCGTCGGCTCGCAGAAGTCATCTCCGTACACAGCTATAAGCTCTAACGAATTTTCCTTCAAGAGCCTTTTTATCTGCTCTGCTGTGTACATTTTCTCGCTCTGCTCAGAGTCGGTGCGTCTGTAGCTTCCGTCCGCATTTTTCTCGAACAGGGATATGTAAAAATCGCAAAATCCGTCGCAATAATCGTTTTGCCATACGCAGAGCGAGCCTTCGTCCTCAAATACGTAATCGTTCTGTCCGTAAACGTTTTCAAACTTATATTCCGAGTTTATATCGAATATAAAAATTCCGTCGGGAACGAGATAATTGTGAACGAGCGAAAAGCAACGTGACACCTCTTTTTCGGTGAGCAGGTGGTTTATTGCGTCAAGACAGCAAACCGTTGCCTCAACGGTTCCGTAAAGCTCAAATTCCGTCATATCCTGGCAAAGCCAGAGTATGCCGTCAGTGCCTGCCTCTTCTGCCCTCCCACGGGCAACGGTGAGCATTTCCGAAGAAATATCCACGCCTATCATATCATAGCCACGTTTTGCAAGCTCTATTGTCATTTTTCCCGTACCGCAAGCCAAATCGAGAATATACTCCGCCCTGCAGCCGAGATTTTCGTTTATACTTTTCTCAATAAAATCCGCCCACGCCGAATAGTCAAGCTCTCCGTTAAAGCTATCGTACACGGGGGCAAGCGATGCGTAAATTCCCTCACTCATCGGATTTTGTCACCCTCGGTATTACAAAGGCATAGCCTGAGCCCTGCTTTAATGCACGGCTGACACGGCTGATGGTTGTGGTCGAAAGTCCTGTTGCCGTGGTTACGGAGAGATACGGCTCACCCGAATACAGCATCTTTGCCGCTATAACCCTGCGTGACATTTCCTTGATTTCTGCGTTTGTGCAGAGGTCAAGAAGCACACTTTTACACTCTTCCTTATCCTTAATTGCAAGGATAACGTCGGAGAGAATTTCAAGCTCTTTATCCATCTTAGACATATTTACACACTTTCCGCAAAGAACGCTATATCGCCAAGCTTCTCTGCAACGCTTATTGCTTTATTTTTGTCGGCAAAAATTCCGTAAACGCTCGGTCCGCTGCCACTCATGAGCGCCGCCATAGCACCCTCCGTGAGCAAAATCTCCTTCAAGCGCCTTGCCTGCGGACACTCGTCGAGGACGACGGACTCAAAGATATTATAGAGTCCTGCCGATATATCGAACAAATCTCCACGCTTGAGCGCATGCGATAAGATTCCGTGCTTCATCTCTGCCTCAATGTTCATAAAACCGTCAAAATCGCCGTAAAGGGTATCCAGCATTTTATACATGGCGGGTGTTGAAACACTCTCCTCGCTCTTGGCAATCACGAAATAAAGCGGTTTTTCGAGTGCCACGTCGGTGAGTATCTCACCCTTGCCCTCACAAAGCTTTGTACCGCCAAAAAGACAGTATGGAACGTCAGCGCCGATGCCCGCCGCAACCATAGAAAGCTCTGCCGCCGAGAGATTGTTTGCCATTATTACGTTAAGCATACGCAAAACAGACGCCGCATCCGTGCTTCCGCCGCCAAGTCCTGCCTCGGTAGGTATTCTCTTTGTAAGTTCTATTTTGACGTCAAGGCTTATGCCTGACCACTCCATATACGCCGTTGCCGCCCTGCAAGCGAGGTTTGTGTGGTCGTCGGGAATGCTTGCGTTCCCCTCAACGGTTATCGAAACAGTCGCCTTTTTTGACATTTTAGCGCAAAGCTTTAAATCATCACACAAGCTGACCGAGTGCATATACGAGCGTATGTCGTGATAGCCGTCATTTCGTTTAGCAACTACGTCGAGGAAAAGATTGATTTTAGCATACGCCTTATCCCTTATCTCAACGGTATTGCCCGAAATCAGCTCCTTAAAATAATTCATAAAAGCCTCCAAGAGGAATTTGCCGTATAGGTACAAGCAATATTATACAGCATAACGGTCAAAAATGCAAACGTTTTTTTAATTTTCACCCTATTATATATAAATTTTTATGTTTTCTATTGCAATAAACAAAAAAGGGTGGTATAATGTTTGTTACCAAACGACAAGGAGGATGTTATGCGTAAGCCGAAAATAGATGCCGGATATTTTACAATCTGCGTATACGTGTTCATAGTTGCGGCAATAACCACGCTCGCAATAATTTTCAGCTTTAAATTTTCCGAGATAACCTCGGTTGTCGGCGCATTTTTTGCAACTATAAAATCACTTCTATACGGTTTATGCTTTGCGTTCTTTATAAACTACGCTCTCAAATTTGCAGAAAAAAGAATATTTTTCAAGGTAAAGAATCATACCGCACGCAGATTTTACTCTCTTTTGGTAGCTTACCTGTTCTTTGCGGCGCTCCTGACAGCGTTTCTTTTGCTGATTATTCCTGAAATCATTGACAGCTACGAGAGTTTGGTTGCACAGATAACCAACCTGTCAAGAAGCCTTCTTGAAAAGCTCAGAGGTACTCCCTTAGAAAACATCGAGGGTATGCTGGCTACAGACGGAATGTCCTCGATAGTATCGGGATTTATTGGAAACATAGTAGGTATTCTCGGTAACGTCCTGCTCGAAATCGGAAATATAGTTATCGGTCTTGTGCTATCGTTCTACATTCTCTTTAAGAAGGAATCGGTTGCCAATATAACCTCCAACATTTTCCGACTCATATTACCCGACGTTGCGTTCGGCAAGCTCTCACGGTTTGTTATAACGCTCAAGGAGGTTTTCGGAAAATATTTCCTTGGAACACTCGTTGCTTCGTTTTTCGTCGGAGTTGAGACCCTCATCTCCTGCTTTATTGCGGGCATCGACTATGCAGTTTTGGTTGCGGTTATCGTTGCGTTTACCAACGTTATCCCCTATTTCGGCCCGTTCATCGGAGCGATACCGAGCTGTATCATAATATTTGCTGACCAGGGACTGATAAAGGCACTGCTCTTTGTCATTATAATCCTCGCAATTCAGCAGATAGACGGTAACTTTATTACACCGAAAATCATAGGAAACTCGGTAGGACTCGGCTCTGTTTGGATAATAATTGCCGTAACGGTATTCAACTCCATTTTCGGAATAGTCGGTATGCTGATAGGCGTTCCGCTCTTCACGGTTATTTACAACACTATAAAGGAGCTCGTCAACCGACGCCTGAAGAAAAAGGGTCTCACAACAGACCGACGGGTCTATGAAAAGCTGTTCTCATCATCCTCCTCAGCTTATGCTGAGCTGGTGGAAACGGAAGAATATCAGAACGTAGCGGAAGGAGGAAATGCAGATGAAGCTGTTCAAGCCGAATGATAAGTACACTAAAATTGCACTCTACGCTCTGGCAACGATTGCGTGCATAATTCTGTTCGTAATTGTCTGTATTTATTCTCCGCAGATATTCAGTGCAATTTTCGGCTTTCTCGCTGACATCAAGTCGCTGTTTTACGGAATACTGTTTGCGCTGGTTCTCTTCCCCCTCAAGCGGTCGTACGAGAGGACTCTGAATGCATTTTTCTTTAAGCGAAAGTCACGTCCGCGTTTGGTTGAAGCACTCTCTATCATCGGTGCGTATCTCACGGTTGCACTTATAATATTCGTGTTGATTTTTGCGATTGCACCTACTATAGCAAATGAGTTCATATCATTTAAAACCGAGATGTCGCCCAAATTTATGGCGCTGTGGGATAAAATCAGCCAGTTCGGTCAGGCAAATACTATAATTAACACCATATACACAAAGGCTGTTGAGCTGTTAAATCTGACAAATCTGCTCTCTCTGATTGACCCGGCAACCGTGTTGGATGTAGTGATGACAATTGTCGGAGAATTTTATAATATTGTTATAGGCTTGGTCTTTTCGGTTTACCTCATTATTTCGAGAAAGCAGTTCGGAAATATATTCGGAAAAATCCTCATGGCTGTATTCCCGAAGAAGGCTACACGGCAGATTACCATGTTCTTCAACCGCCTGTACACCAACCTCTCCGAATACCTCTCAATCAGAATGATAAGCTCGCTCTACATCGCCTGCCTTTGCTATGCGATATGCTGGATAACGAGAGTTCCGTTCTATCCGCTCATCACTCTGCTCGTTTTTGTAGGAAATCTGATTCCCGTATTCGGCCCGTTCTTCGTTACGGCTGCGGTTTCTATCATAATGCTTATCTATAAGCCGTTTGCGGCTCCGATAGTGCTCGGAATACTGATAGGCATACAGATACTCGATTCACTCTTTATCGAAAACACAATGCTAAATAAGCGTCTGCGTCCTAATATGGGTGTTACAATACTTCTCGTTATTTTGGGCTTTATGACGTTTGGATTCATCGGCGCGCTAATCTGTATCCCCGTATACTCAACGCTCTACGTGGAATTCAAGACGAGAGTAAACAAGGCTCTTGAAAAGCGTATAAAGAATAAAAATCCCGAGAACGCCGAGCAAATAACCGAACAAGATACGGAAAAAACAACTGAAACCGAAAATTAATTTAAAATATATATTGACATATATGTAATTATGTGCTAAAATATCAAATTGGTGCGGACTTTTTTGTCCGTCTCCTTGCCACGTATAACGTGGCCAAATGACCATAAGGAGGTATATAAAGATGGAAGAGAAGCTTTGTTCTTACGAAACACTCTTTGTTGTTGATCCCCGTCTTTCCGAGGAAGACACTAAGGCTGTTATCGAAAAGTTCACTGCCATCATTGCAGCTGACGGCACCGTAGAGGCTGTTAAGGAGTGGGGAAAGCGCAGACTCGCTTATCCTATCAACGACCTTACAGAGGGCTACTACGTTCTCGTTAACTTCAATGCTAAGGCTTCTTTGCCCCTCGAGCTCGAGCGTGTGTTCGGTATCACCGATTCTATTCTTCGCTCTATCGTAGTTCGTGCTGAGGCAAAGAAAACGGCTCCTGCTGTTGACACCGTCGTTGACGCAGACGCTGAATAATTTACAGGAGATTTGAAAAATGGCGAATTTTAATAAGGTAATTCTTATGGGTAGACTGACAGCAGACCCCGAGCTCAAGCAGACGCCCTCAGGCGTTTCCGTTTGCTCATTCTCTCTTGCGGTTAACCGCAGGTTCGGTCGTTCTGATCAGGGACAGCCCTCGGTAGATTTCATCAACATTGTCGCATGGCGTCAGCTCGCTGATTTCACTGCTAACTACTTCAGGAAGGGTAGACCTATGCTCGTTTGCGGACAGCTCCAGACAAGAAGCTGGACCGACAACAACGGACAGAAGCGCACTACCACTGAGGTTGTTGCCGACGAAATAGAATTTGTTGAGTCGAAAAATGAATCCGCAGCTAACACGTCCGCAAGTGGCGGTGCTCAGTACACACCCGATGCCTATGCGCCGTCTTTCAACAACACGTCAAACAACAGCACCTTTGAGACTGTTGACGATGACGAGGGACTTCCCTTCTGAGAGGTCCAAAAAATTATTGACTCGAACGAGTCGGAAAGGTTTAGGATTCTGTGATGGATAGAAATGAAACACAGCGTTCCTTCCGTAATATGCATAGAAAGAAGAAGGTTTGCGCCTTCTGTGCCGATAAGGTAGAAGCAATCGATTATAAGGATGTTGCAAAGCTCCGTAAGTTCATTACCGAGCGTGCAAAGATTCTTCCCAGACGTGTTTCCGGCACCTGCGCTAAGCATCAGCGTGAGCTCAATACCGCTATTAAGCGTGCTCGCATCGTTGCTCTTCTTCCCTATGTAGGTAACTGAGAAGGACAGCATAAAGGGGCTGCCGTATTTCGGCATAACCGTAAACAAAAAGAGGGTTCTTATTAAAGAGCCCTCTTCTCTTGTTTTAATTGTAGCTAATTAATAATAAGGATGAAATTCTCACGAATTTCTTTGATTTTTTCGGTCTTTTTGTTTACTACCGCCGTTTTGAGGCTCTACCGTACCGAGTACGCCGACGTTCCTCAAATCGGCGATTTCTGCTCAAAATCCGTTTGCCCCGGCTCTCTTTCCATTAAGAATTCGGTGAGAAACGGCATTTATAAAACAAAAAAGCCCTGAACGGGGCTTTTTGTTTTTTCATGCAATTACTGATTGTTTGCCTTGATAGCTGCGAAACATTCGCTGCAGTAAACAGCCTTACCTTCAGTGGGATTGAAGGGAACCTTGCATTCCTTGCCACACTGAGCACAGACAGCGTCAAACATCTCTCTCTGAGCCTTAGCAGCATTCTTACGTGCGTTACGGCATTCCTTGCATCTCTGGGGCTCATTCTGGAAGCCCTTCTCTGCGTAGAATTCCTGCTCGCCTGCGGTGAATACAAACTCATTACCGCAATCCTTGCACGTCAATGTCTTGTCCTGAAACATCTCTACCTTACCTCTCTTAAAAGCCTTATAATATTGCCCGTAGACGGATTTAAACCGCCACCTTTGAAACCAACGCTCTCACTTAAGCTATCAGGGCATATAAACTATTTTAAAAATTCGCGGAGCTTCACCTTGAAACGGTTTACAGTATTCGCAACCGATTTCTCGCTCTTATTCAGAGCCTTTGCTATCTGAGGAACAGTATTCCCCTCAATAAAGAGATTGAACACCGAGAGCTCGTAATCCGAAAGCAGCTCCTTAATAATATGATAAATATTCTCTGCACGTTCGTTCTCAATGAGAATATCGGCAACGTCCGCTCTGACAGCGAGCGCATCGTAGGTGCCATCGGTATCCGAAATAGCATCAAGAGAATACAATTCTATCTTATCCTTATTCTTACGAGCAAGAGAAATCAAGGCATGTCTTACGCAAATTTTAGCATATAGCCCAAACGTAACGGCAGTCTGCTCCGTATTATAAGTACGGGCTGCACGAAGAAGCGCAACACGCCCCTCCTGCAAGCAGTTATCAAGCTCAAACGAATCCTTCTGAGAGCAGAAGGCATATGAGAGGGAGGATATGAGCGGCTCATACTCAGTAGCAAGTACAGCGAAAGCATCGCCGTCGCCACGGCGGACACGTGCTATCAGCTCAAGAATTTCCGCATCACCCAACATATATTCATCCAAAATAATATAAAATCATAAGTATATTATATCACTACTATGTTAAATGTCAATAGTTTTGTTAATTATTTTTTTACATTTTTCGACATTTTTTATAGGCTTTGTTGCTTTTGCACACACGCAAGGGTGTTTTTTTGTGCAAAACGACGAATTATTTTATGTAATAATCTATCTGTCCGGTTGCCATACTCATAAATGCCCTATATACCTCATCGGGGCTGGTTGTGAACTTTTCCTTAATACGCATAGCCTCTGACATTGAGGAAAGCCTGAGAGAAAATCTGAACAATTCTCCTGCATAGTCACTCATTACGGCGTCAAGATGTATTCTTTTATCCTCACCCTCGTTTACCGTAACCCTTGTCTTTATATCGTTTTTTCGGAGCGATATGAGCTTCGCCGCTATCATGCTGCTCTTCTCTCTTATCGACTCAAGGATGCTACCACGCAGCTCATAAGCAACAGCTCGTCCGCTGTCAGAAATCATATAATAGCTTTCGTTTTCGTTCTTTTCCTCTATTACGTGGCCGAGCTCAGTCAGCTCTGAAAAGGACTCGGCAAAATCAAAGCTACCGACGTATCCGCTCTCGATAATTATATTGTTGAGAGTGGTATAGTCAACAGGACAGTTGATACCGTCAAGCAAAAAAAGTATAAATATTTTAATATCGGTCTTGTTGTTAAAGCAACCGTCCTTTCTCATAATAGCCTCCAAGGTTTTAAATTTTTGCGTTTTGATATTAAAAGGGGATTGTGTATTGCAATCCCCTTCAACATTTTATTTATCTTCTTCAGTTTCCTCGACATCTGCCGTCAGCTTTGCCTTAGTGCAGATAGCGAAGCCGTTATAGCCAACCTCAATCTTCGAAAGCTTATCACTCTTGAGATAGAAGTTCTGGTTGTAATAAAGAGGAATTACAGGCATATCTCTCATAAGGAGCGCCTCTGCCTGATGCAGTATCTTCGCTCTGGCATCCATATCCTTTGTTTGATATGCGCCCTCAATGAGTGCGTCGTAGGAATTGCTGGAATAGCCCGACGGATGCTTCTTTATGCTTCCGTTAGATACCTGGTTTGTATCGAATTTATTATTTTCGTTCTTGTTCGATATTGAGAAGTCTGCGCCAAATCCGTTATAGGTGGAGGAAAATCCTGCCAGAGCAACGAACGGGTCAACGGCGAGCATCTGATAATCAACTGCAATTATATCGAAATTTCCTGAAATATATGCATTGCGAAGGTCGTCGATTTTGTACTTAACCGGCTCGTCTCCGCCCTCGTCAGCAGCGCCCTCAGACCACGAGAGAGGCTTTATCTCAACTGAGATTCCAAATACCGACTCCCAACGCTTTGCTATATATGCTGCTACAGCGAGGTCCTCTTCAGCCGCCTTACAGCTTATATAATAGGTCTTATTGAAGTCAAAGGTTCCGTTTGCCGCAGCCGCATAGAGTGCATTAATTGCCTTGTTAACGGTTGCCTCGTCAACGGTTGTTTTAATGATTGAGCCGCCGTTTTCACGGAAATCGGCATCGCTGTCGCTACCGTCAAACAGACCGCCTGAAATAAATCCGTCAGCCGCCTTACCGAATACGGTAACCTCACGTATCAGCTCCTCCCTGTCTATAACAGATGAGAGAGCAACACGAACAGATGCGGGGAATTTCGCACAGTTCATAACGTAGGAATAGGTGGACATTGCATCCGAGAGAGTGAGAAGCTCGCTGTTCTTGTACTCCTCTCGTGCCTCAAGGGAAAGCTCGCCTACATAGAATACCGTCTCCTGCTCGAATTTCTCAAGTGTCTTATCAAGCCACGCCTTCATCTGATTAGCATAGTAGGTATATGAATCAGCGGAAAGAGTACCGAGCTGGAGTGAGCTGAGGTATATTCCCTCATAGCTGTCATCAACCGTATCGTACCACTGAGTTTCAATTGCGTATGGTGTAACGAATTTCTTTATTGAGGTATTTTTCTCGGGATTACGCCTGTAATTCTTATTTCTCGTAATCGTGAACATACCTGCATCATAGTCTATGTAACCGAATGTGAAGGGACCGTTGGTTTCAACAGTTGCCTTTCTCTTCGACCAATATTCATCACGCTGAGAAACAACGCTCTCACGAAGAGGTGTGAGGGCAACGCTGGTCAGGTTACGCATAAACGCCTCGTAATCAACGTTTTCGTTCTCAAAGTATATCGTAAACTCTCTGTCGCTGTTAAGCTCAACGCCGATGTCGGAGATGGTAACGGGGTTTCCGTCCTCGTCGGTGCCGCGCTTGATATTAACCGCATTCTTCACCTCATAGAGAAGTGCCGCCGCCTGATTTTCGGTATTAGGGTCAAGTATTCGCTGCCAAGCAAAGAGAACATCCTCACTGGTGACAGGGGCGCAGTCGCCACCGCTCCAATAGGTTTCGGCAAGAGTTATCGTCATCGAATTCTCTTCCTCATTTATCTCATAATCCTCTGCCAGACCGTCCTCAAGCTCGCCGTCCTCATTCAGAATGAACAAGGGCTCATAAACGAGATTGAATATGTCCATTGCATCATCGTCAAGGCAAGCAAGCGAAGGGTCGAAGTCGTAAAGGCTACTGACGTAATACGCCTTAATAGTCTTACCCTCGTCACTACCTGAGCATGAGGCCATACCAACAGCGGTCGTTGCGAGCATTATAACAGTCAATATGACAGCCAAAACTCTTTTCATTTCAAATTATCCTCCGGGATACAGTTATTATAATACACTTAATTATAACATTAAAATTAAATAATATCAACAATAATTTATTTGAAAAACAAACATTTGTCGAAATGCACAAAAAACGTACTATCTTTTTGTGCAATATGTATATGTGTTCTTTTAAATATATACCATTGCCGTTAAAAAATATCAAACTTAATTTTTTTGTCATAACCGACGGCAGTACAAAATATATTATAGCAAGAAAGTCAGGCGAGTGCAGGAGGAAAACCGATGACAAATGCAAATATATACAAGGACATTGCAAAGAGAACTCAAGGGGATATCTACATAGGTGTTGTTGGACCCGTGAGGAGCGGAAAATCAACCTTTATTAAAAGATTCATGGAGGAAATGGTGCTCCCCAACATAACCGACTACTATGACAAGCAGCGCACGGTTGACGTTATGCCGCAGTCTGCTGACGGCCGTGCGGTTATGACGACGGAGCCCAAATTCATTCCCGACGATGCCGTCAGAGTAAACGTTGGAAACAACATTCTCAATATCAAAATGATAGATTGCGTAGGATACCTGATCCCCGATGCAATTACAAATGCTGACGATGGCAAGGAAAGAATGGTTAACACACCCTGGTCTGAGGAGCCTATGCTCTTCTCCGAGGCGGCGGAGCTTGGCACGCAGAAGGTTATCTGCGACCACTCAACTATTGCCTTTATGGTAACGACCGACGGCAGTATAGGCGAGATTCCCCGTGAGAGCTACGAGGAGGCCGAGGCCCGTGTAATTGCTGAGCTCGAAAAAAACAGCCGTCCGTATGCTATAATTCTCAATTCCAAAAATCCGAGCGACGAAAATGCAATAAAGCTCGCCTACGAGCTTGAAAAGAAATACAAGGCACCTGTTGCTCTCATAAATTGCTTACAGCTCGATTCTGAGGATATTGAGCACATTCTGGCTCTGACGCTCGAGCAATTCCCTATGCTCGAAATGAAGTTCAGCGTTCCCTCATGGGCAAAGAGACTGCCTCACGGTCATTGGCTCAAAAAGAGTCTGACCGAAAGCGTCCGTGAGCTCGCTGATTCTGTGGAAAAAATGGGCGACGTTGCCCCCGCTCTGGAAAATCTCACTGAAAACCCGAACATCAGGGATATAAAGGTAAAGCAGTTCAGGACGGGTGACGGCGTGGCAGAGCTGGAAATATCACTCGCCGATAACCTCTATTACCGTGTACTGAGCGAGCTGACGGGGCTTGAAATAACCGACGATGCGGCTCTGGTTTCCATAATGCAGGAGCTGTCAGCGACAAAGCGTGAATACGACAAGGTTGCCGAGGCAATAGCAGAGGTCAACGAAACGGGATACGGAATAGTTATGCCCGGCGTTGACGAGCTGCGCCTGCAAGAGCCAGAAATAATTAAGCAATCGGGCAGCTATGGGGTGAAGCTGCGTGCCGCAGCACAGTCGATACACATGATTCGTGCGAATATAGAAACAGAGATAAATCCTATTGTCGGCACCGAGGAGCAATCAGAGGAAATGGTGCGCTATCTGTTGCAGGAATTTGAGGAAGACCCGAAGAAGATTTGGGATTCCAATATGTTCGGCAAGAGCCTTTACGAGCTGATAAACGACGGACTTCACTCAAAGCTCGAGCATATGCCCGAGGAATCGAGGGCAAAGCTGTCCGAAACGCTTGAAAGGATAATAAACGAGGGTAGCGGAGGGCTTATCTGCATATTGCTGTAAAGGGACTGCTTACTTTCGGCATAACCGTAAACGAAAAGAGGTCGGTTCATCCGACCTCTTTTACTATGTCTTCAAGTAGAGCGACAAATTCCTTTTCTGCCTCATCAAGTGTTTTGTCATTATTGAAATAGTAGTCGTAATCGTACTGCTCCACAAGGTCGTCGGACACGTTTCCGTACGGCATTTTGCGCTGATTTGCAAAGCGCTCGCCGCCCCTTATAAGCAGTGTTTTTGCGACTCCCTCGGTGGCTCTGACAAATTTCTCTATTTCCTCCCCCTCACGTATGTGAAGGAACATAATTTCGCAGTCGGACGAAAGAAATTCATTATATCTATCGCAAGCCCACCTCGTTGGAAAATCGTTGTATTCAACCGTCAGACGCTTCAAATCCGAGAGGAATTTGCGTGCTTTATCGTCCTTTTCGCCGTGCCAGCCGCACTGCGCCGCCAATTCCTTTATCGGCGTAATTGACGAGGTATTATATACCCTGAAATGCTTCGCCGCCAGCTCGCACAGCGTGTCCTTACCAACTCCGCCCGCTCCGTTTATAACAATTACTGTTTTTTTCATCTCAATCTCCAAAAATCAGTCATTACCGACAATCGCTGAATATATTTCTAACATATCCATTGCATTTTTTTCTCTGTTATGCGTATCACGGGCTCGCTTTCTCGCATTTTGCGAGAGCATGACAGGCAGAGGGTTGTCGGAAAACATCCTATCAGCATAGTGTGCGAGCATATACGGCTCGTCAAAGGGATATAAAAATCCGTCTTCTCCGTGCTTCATAAGGGTTTTAATTCCGCCGACATCAGAGGATATGACGGGAACGCCCAAAATCATCGCCTCGCCAACCGAATTGGATGAATTTTCAATCGAGGACGGGGAAACGAAGACATTTGATTTTAGGTATCTGTCACGCATTTGTTCCTCATTTAAAAATCCGAGGAAGGTCACGTTTTTGTCAAGCCCGTAGCGCTTTACAAGCTTTGCAATATACTTTTGGTAATAGGTTTTTCGCATCCTCTGCGAAAAGGAGCGAAGCTCTCTCGGGTCTGTGCCTGTGGTGTAGAGATGGGCATCGGGATATTTTTTCACAATAATTGCCATAGCCTCGAGCATTTTATGAAATCCCTTGAGCGGATAATTGGACTGACTGACAAAAATCGAATGCTTTTGGCAATTTTCCGCCGACCACTCGCCATCATAGAAGGACTCTCTGAGTGTTTCGTTGCAAAAATGATATTTTACTTCGGGATTTATCTCTGTAAGGCAGGCAAAGTCCCATTCTGTTCTGCCAATAACATGAGATGCTTTTTTGACTGCCTCTATCTCGTATTTTCCGCGTTTTTCAAACTTTTTGCGCTGTGATGCGATACTGTCGTGCCTTAGAAAATCACGCAACGTACACGCACGAACGTCCTTTTCTGACATGCCTGCGAGATAATGATTTTTCGCAATTACCGATATAATCCCCTGAATGCTTATAACCACCTTATCGGAAATACCGAGCTTTTCAGCCGCATTTATAGCTGAGAGTGTATGCGGAAATTCTGTGCCGAATATATGAATAATGTCGGGCTTTTCCGCATTAAAGGCATTATAAAAATCATTCTCTGCCTCACGGCTGTAAAGGCAGATGTTTTTCTTCCTGTCATAGCTGTAATAGCTGATAGCGCCGACATTTCCCTTGATTTTCCTCTTTGAGTCCGTCAGGGGAAACATATATACGATGCTTGCATCCGAATTGGCTTGCAGATTGTTGATATGTCCTAAAATCCAGCTCTCGGGCTTTTCAATCGGCAAGCCCTCTTTTTCTGCAATTTCGGGCAATCTCGTATTGCATACAAGTAAAATTTTCATAATACCACCTAAAATCAAACGGAATTCTAATTGCCGTTTATTTATCTGCGAAAAGGGTTTTTCCGCGAATTTTTACGCTCCAGAATTGCCAGAGCCACTTGGGAATCAGCGATTTTATTTTAACAATTCTCGCTATTTTCTTTGCTCTTTTTGCCGCCGCCCTCTCGTCAAATTCTACGCCGTAGGATTTTTTGATTACCGACTGCTCCGCTATACATTTATCGAGGTTTTGCGTGCTGAGTCCGTCGGTTGCAAAATAGGCAACGGTTGCGTTTATGTTAACAAAGGATTTTTCCTGTAGCTTCTGTGAGAGGAGAAAATCATAGTCAGCGGCAATTTTATATTCGAGCTTGAATTTATTTTGCTTCATAAGCTCGGTTGATGAAAAAACCGCCTGGTGAGAGATACTCATCCCCTCGGCGAGAGAATTATCGTCACCTTTGGAAACGGTGACCACCCCACGCTCTACCATTGCAACGTCGCCGTACAGAAAATCGGGCTCAGAATTGCTGCTTGCGGCATTTACCACGCTCTCGATTATATCATCGGAATAAAACCAATCGCCTGCGTTGAGAAAATAGATATAGTCGCCAAAGGCAAGCTCTATTCCCTTGTTCATTCCGTCGTAAATTCCTTTATCACGCTCGGAATTTACGGTGAATTTAACGCCTTTTTTTGCAAATTCGTCCCCGTATGAGCGGGCAATTTCGACGGTTTTGTCAGCGCTGTTTCCATCGCAGATTATATATTCAAAATCAGAGCTCGTCTGCGAGAGAACCGATTCAACGGTTTTTGCTATGTTCTTTTCCTCGTTAAAGGCGACGGTAATAACGGTTATTTTCATACCTTTATCCTCAAAATTTTATGCGGATTTTCTTCCAAGCTTTTTCTTTATCGAATTGTATATGCTCATAAACGCCTCGTTTTTGAGCAACAGCTCTATTACAGAATACACGGCAACGGAAACAACTATCACAAGAGCTGTGTATACAAACGGATTGCCCGTAAAAAGGCCTATCAGATATGCAATGAACGGTATTGGAATACAGCCAATTGCCACCTTAAGGACTGTGATGAGCGTACCCTTGACCCTCAGATATTTTCTGCCGTAAATGTAATTCCACACGAAGCCTATAATCTCGGCAATAAGGGTAGTTATTGCAGCCGCCTTCTCCTGCCAGAACGGAATCATAACGAAATTCAGCACAAGATTGACTATTGCGCTGACAAGCGTTGCCCTCAGCACAATACCCTCTCGCTTGGACGGCACGAGCGCCGCCTGACCCCAAAAATACGAGCCGAGACTGAAAAATATAGCAACAGACAAAACCACGTATGAAAAATGAGCGGAAATATACTCTGCCCCTGCTATGATAGTGATAATTTGCGTTCCAAGAACTATCATTCCCACTATCGCAGGAACGGTGAGTGTCAGCATGGTGGAATAGAGGTCAGTGGCGAGAGCGTCCGCCTCGTCATTTTTTCTCTGTCCAAGTAGTAGCGAAAGGCGGGGAATAGAAACGAGAACCGCCGATGCCAGCAGGGTTTTCACTATATTGTAAAGCTTCATGGATACGGAATAGATGCCTACCGAGTATTCACCGGATACAAATCCCAAAATGACGGTATCGGTATATGCGTAAATAATCGCAGCCGCTTCCATTCCAAAGAGCACCATAATCGGCTTGAAATGTCGCTTCCAATCTATTTTAAACGTCAGCCGAAGCTTGCAATACCGTCTTGAAAAGAAGAAGTTGAGCAGATTAGCTCCCGCTGTCGCCAAAACGGTTATAGCTGCATAAATCTCTACGTCCTGAGGCTCACGCACGAATATGAACATTGCCAAAATGGAAATAACCTGGAATATGACACTGCGAACGGTTATATAGGCAAATTCCTCGTATATTGAATATATCCAATTCACCCCGAGGGTGTTCATCATCACCTGTGCACTAAGTATCAGCAATAATGCTCTGTACTCGTAAAATTTAGGAACTGCAAGAAGCAAAATCCCCAAAAAAACGTAAGCAAAAAGCGTAGATATTACGTTGACGGTAAAAATCTGATTGGCAAAATCGTTGAATTTTTCCCTGTCTTCCCTGAGCTTCGCTCCCTCACGGATTGAGTAATAGGTTATTCCCAGAACAGCTATCAGTGACACGTAGGTGATTACCGACGTTGCAAAGTTATATCTTCCGAGAGAATCGACACCCAAAACCCTCGATATATACGGGAAGGTTATGAGCGGAAACACAACGGAGGACAAGCTCTTTATCATATTGAAAACTGCATTCAGCTTTAATGATTTTTCTTTCGTTTTCATGATTCTCCTCGGTAAACCGTTACTCCTCAATCCACAGACTCTTTTTTATATGCCTGTGCCAAAAACGGCGCAAAAATCCCGGAATTTTTCTCTTGATTTTCAGCTTGCGCTCTCTTTTTCTCGCAAATTTCAGCTCGTTCTCTCTATCTGTGGCAATGCCGTGACTTTCACGTACGTCACACGCCTCATTGACGGACCTTTCAACCTTTAGCGAGCTGACTCCGTCAAGGGAAAATTTAGACACGGTAACGTCAATCTTTAAAAATTCACAGCCCTTTAAATACAGGGTAAGCATCATATTGTAGTCAGCGGCAATTTTGTAGGATATATCGAACTTATTATCCCTTATGACGTCAGCTCTGACAAGAGTTGCCGGATGAGCTATGCTCATATACTCTTTAAGGTGTGTGTGGTCGGTTGAAAAAACGCTCGCAACGCATCTGTCCACGTAAAGGCAATCTCCGTACACCACCTCGGGAGCTTTATCACCCATCTTTTCAATTATTTCGGCAAGAACGGTGTTGGAATAAAACCAGTCGCCTGCGTTGAGAAAATAGACGTAGTCACCCGAGGCAAGCTCTATTCCCTTATTCATTCCGTCATAAATTCCCTTATCACGCTCGGAATTCACGGTAAACTTAACGCCTTTTTTTGCAAAAGCATCCTCGTATGAGCGGGCAATTTCGACAGTTTTATCACCGCTCCCACCGTCGCAGATTATATATTCAAAATCAGAGCTTGTCTGCGAGAGGACAGATTCAACGGTTTTTTTAATATTTTTTTCCTCATTAAAGCAGACGGTTATAACGGTTATTTTCATACCGAAAATCTCCTGTGCGCAGGTTTATTTTATATTAACTGAATAATTATAGCACACATATAAATATTTGTCAACTGTGGACGAAAACGGAGTTTTTTCTAAATATTTGAAATTGCCTTTACTTTATCCGAGTTATGTGCTAAAATAGGCGTATAAGATTTACGGAGGTTATTATGAACAAGGAGCTTTTTGGATACATTAACGGCAAAACACCCGTGTATAAGTATGAGATTTGTGACGGTGACGTCAGAGTTTGTGCGCTCGATTACGGTTGCACTGTTAACAATTTTTATTACAGGGGCACGGACATAGTTTGCGGATTTGATACGATCGAGGACCTGCTGGCGGACAACTCATATCAGGGTGCTGTCGTGGGAAGGTATGCGAACAGGATAAAGGATGCAAAATTCACCCTGAACGGCATCGAGTATCAGCTCGCCAAAAACAACGGCAAGAACCACCTGCACGGCGGAAAGGTCGGCTTTGACAAGCGTGTATGGGAGGTTGTCAAGCACACTGAAAACGAGCTTGTTTTCCACTATTTTTCGCCTGACGGGGAGGAAAATTATCCCGCCAATCTCGACGTGTGGGTAACTTATAAAATCGCTGAAAATGCTCTGGTTATAGGCTACAAGGCAATAGCAGACGGCGACACCGTTATCAACCTGACCAACCACGCATATTTCAACGCAGACGGCTACAATGCGGGAAGCATATACGAGCATACCGCTATGATTTGCGCCGATTATGTTACCGAGGTTGGCGATGACTTGATACCGACAGGCAAGGATTTGTCCGTAACAGGTACTGTTTTTGATTTGAGAGCCCCCACCCCTATCGGAAAATACATTGGCAAGGATTTTGTGGGATACGACAATAATTTTATATTAAAGTTGGCTAACCCTGTGGATATTGCAGGGGTCAGCCTGCCGTTTGCGGCACAGATTTGCGGCAGGAAAAACAAGATTTCGGTATACACCGATCAGCCCTGTATGCAGCTGTATATAGGAAACGCTCTCGATGGCACCGCCCCTGATTTCAAGGGCGGCTATAAGAGAGTTAAGCACACCACCTACTGCCTTGAAACACAGTGCGCTCCCGATTCACCCAACTATGGCAAGGGAATTTTGCGCAAGGGCGAGGAGTACAACAAGACCACTGTATTCAAAATCGAAGCTGTATAAATGAAAAGCGGACTGTCACAGGACAGTCCGCTTTGTTTATACAGTTTTGGGTAATGAGGTTGCAATATCTCCGAGATAGGATGACTCATCATAAATAACTATGTGTGTTGTCATATTTTCGGTATCGTAATCTATAATTGAGGTTGAGGCGTTTTTTACCCAAGGAATGTCTTTCATATCGGTGTAATCTACGCCCTTCCACTCGCAGGCGAGAGTTCGTATCGGTGTTGCATGAGTAGCTATAAGGACTGTTTTGCCCTCGTTTTCCTTTGCTATTTCCCACACTCTTTTGCGTATTCTGTCGGCAACCTCCATAACACTCTCCCCATTTACAGGGTGTGCTCTGCCTATATCGGTTTTCCAAACGATACCGTATTCCCTTGGATACTTCACCAAAAGCTCGTCAAATAGCTGATTCTCCCAATCCCCTGCGAATATTTCACGCAGACGCCTATCGGGTATAAGTGTCAGCCCCTTATGATGCGCTACTATATTTTCGCCTGTTATAAATGCACGGGAGAGGTCGCTTGAGTACGCAGCATCTATTTTACAATCTTTTAAAAATTCTCCAACCAGCTCCGCCTGCCTTAGTCCGAGCTCGGATAGTCCCTTATCGTAATGTCCGTAAAATCTGCGCTCACTGTTACCAACACTCTGGGCGTGGCGAACGAAAATAATTCTCGTCATTTTACACCTCTTAATGAAAAATACGCCCTGTCTACGACAAGGCGTATTTTATTTGGGGTGAGATGTGGGAGTCGAACCCATGACCTCCAGGGCCACAACCTGGCGCTCTAACCAACTGAGCTAATCCCACCGTATATGGCGTACCTTGAGGGACTCGAACCCCCGACCTACTGCTTAGAAGGCAGTTGCTCTATCCAGCTGAGCTAAAGGTACATACGTCTTTACAACGTTTTATATTATAACAAATGCTTTTACTTTTGTCAATACCTTTTTTAAAAAAGAAAAGGAAAAATTTTTATCGAAAATCCTAATTTTTTGATACGGATTTAAAAGGGGCTGAGGCACTGAGAATTCAGCAAAATCGTGATAAACCAAACAAAAACAAGCAAAGAGGGCTCTTTGAGAAGAACCCTCTTTTGTTTGCGGTTATGCCGAAATGAAGCAGCCCCTGTCAGTTTACTTTCTGCATATCAGCTTTACACCCTCAATTGCCACTACGGTAAGAACGTCGCCAACCTCGTAACTGTTACCGTCAACGGTGCGAGCTGCCCAATAGAGTCCCTTCACCTTCAGCTGTCCGAGACCAGCACCGTTATCAATACGCTCGGTAACTATTCCCCGCTCTCCTATTATGAGCTCAAGGTCTGTATGACCGTCCCCCCTCTTGAAATAACGGGAAAAAACAGTCATAAGAAGAACAAGACAGACGACAGAAACCAAAACGAAGGTGATTATCTGCCAATATATAGCGACACGGAAAAATGCAAGGATTGCTGTAACTATTGCGGCGGGAACTACCGACAAAGAAACCGTCCTGGCGGTAAGAACCTCAAAAATAACCGCAGCAATGGCTACAAAAATCCATATAAAGGGCATTATCGCTTGCATAAAAAACCTCTGATTGATTATTTTATTCAATTGTATCACAAAGAAGGAAAAATATAAAGACCTTAGTATTAAATATTTGTTTCCAATTTGAAAATTTTATCATAGCTTTTAATTTTACAATATTTTACTAAACTTATAATTTAATACACAATTAGTCTTGACAAAAGGATAAAACTGTTATATAATATCTATTGTCGGAGTGCTCTTTTGAGCATAAGGCATAAAACGATAATAATTATTATGCAATATTTGGAGGATGAAAATGTTTGAAAAAGTAAAACAGCTTCTCGTCGAAGAGCTGCGAGTCAAAGAGGGCGATGTCACTATGGAGGCTGAGCTTGCGAATGACCTCGGCGTTAACTCACTCGAGCTTGCCGATCTCGTTCTTGCTTGCGAGGACAAATTTGGCGTAACAATTGATGACGAGGATTTACATACCTTCATTACCGTTGGTGATGTTGTAAACTATCTCGAGGAGAAGAACGGCTGATTCTTCCATAAATAAAGGACGCTTTTCGGCGTCCTTTGTTTATTATTAAGGGCATAGGCGTGATGCTTATGCCTTTTTTTGAATTTGTTAATGATTATTAAAGCTATGAGAAGAATCTGTACAAGCCGTGAGGCGCACGTATTTTGAGCATATTTCGTCGTTCTTCTAACCGAAGCCGTATAGAATACGGCGAGGGAGGAAAACGGCGGAAGATGCCAAAATACGAAGCCTCACCTGATGCCGTAGTTTTCGATTACATAATCCATATCCTTGTCACCTCTGCCTGAAAGGTTGATAAGGACTGAGCCCTTGTCCATTTGCTTTGCAAGCTTCATACCGTAGGCTACTGCGTGGGAGCTTTCTATTGCGGGGATTATTCCCTCCATTCTCGAAAGAGCGAAGAAGGCATCTATTGTTTCTTCGTCGTTTATTACGTCATACTTTACTCTGCCGAGGTCGTGCAGGAATGCGTGCTCGGGGCCTGAGGAGGGATAATCAAGTCCGCTCGCAACCGAATATACGGGTGCGGGCTCACCGTTTTCGTCCTTGAGCATTATGCTGTTAAAGCCGTGCATTACGCCCTCGGTGCCGTATTTAAGGCTGGCTGCGTGGTCACCGAGCTTCGGTCCTCTGCCGAGGGGCTCAATGCCGTATATATCCACAGGGTCATTGAGGAATCCCGCAAAAAGTCCCGCGGCATTGGAGCCGCCGCCAACGCAAGCTACTATGGCATCGGGCAGGTGTCCTGTCATCTCGGTAAACTGCTCTCTCGCCTCTATTCCGACAACGCTCTGGAAGTCACGAACCATCATCGGGAACGGATGAGGACCGAGAACCGAGCCTATGCAGTAAATTGCATCGTTATATTCCTTGCTATACGCATCAAATGCGGCGTCAACTGCCTCCTTGAGCGTTTGAAGTCCGTGAGTAACCTCTATTACGTTTGCGCCGAGAATTTTCATTCTCGCAACGTTGGGCGCCTGCTTCTTTATATCGACAGAGCCCATATAAATATCACACTGAAGACCGAAATATGCCGCCGCAGTAGCGAGCGCAACACCGTGCTGGCCTGCGCCTGTTTCGGCAATAACCTTTTTCTTGCCCATAAACTTGGCAAGCAGCGCCTCACCCATACAGTGGTTGAGCTTATGCGCTCCCGAATGGTTCAGATCCTCACGCTTCGCATACAGCTGAACCTTTCCTCCAAGGGCGTCGGAAAGACGCTCGAGGTGAGAAATCGGGGTAGGTCTGCCCTGAAACTCCTTACGTATTCTGCGCAGCTCTGCGATAAACTTCCTCGACTGGCAAATTGAATAATACGCCTCGGTAATTTCAGCCATCGCCGCCTTCAGCTTATCATCAACGTACACTCCGCCGTACTTGCCGAAATATCCGTTCTTATCAGGGTAATTATTAAAATATGTATCAAAGTCAACACCGTTAAATTTCATTTTAATTTCCTCCGTTATTTAAGTAAAATAAAAGCATTATTACAAGTCAAATTTTATTTGCCACGCCATCGAAAATCAAGAAAGTAATGCATAAAAGCCTCCGATAAACAAAAAGTCCCAAGTAAATACTCGGGACGAATAAATCATTATCCGCGGTGCCACCCAAATTGAATGAATCCACTCATCGCATACGAAAATATGCTGTGCCATATAACGGTGACTACCGTCGAGGCCTACTCACAAACGCTTTCGGTTCGCCCTTGAAAGTCCATTCATAACGCTGATAATACGGCAATCGCACCGCCTGCCGCTCTCTGGAAAAATCATACCCGTTACTACTACTCTTTCGCATCGGTTTTATGCAGTTATTATACACCACTTATGTTTTTTTGTCAATAGTTTTTTTATTTTACTCGGATATTTGCGAATTTTCTGCGTCAACAAGGCAAAACGGCTCACGTATATCGGGCGCTTTCAGCTCATAGGAGATATTTTTGATATTTACATTCTCAACGTGCCGCAGGAAAGCAACCGATGCGGGCAGAGTGCCCAAAACCGAAAATTCGGGGTAATGGGCATCCATTTCGATTATATTTTCTATTTTGCGTGAATAATCCGAAACGCCGCCGGGCATTTTAAGCCTTACCGTATCTATCAGGATATTTTTAACCCTTTTTTCGGGAAGTCCGTTTATAACTATACACCCCTTAGCCGCACCCCACATACCGTCATAGGTAACGTAGTAATCATTGCCGTTCATCGGGCGTCCCTTGGCATCAATAACGTCAGCAGTTATGTTTTTAAGCGTGACGTTCTCTATATTGCCGAGCGAGCGGGGCTCGTCTCCTTCAAAATACACACGCAGGCGCTTGCCGAGGCTGATAAAGATAGGGCCTGTTGTGTTTTTCATAGTAATATCTTCTATTAAAAGGTTATGAAGGTTTGCGCCGTCGGTGGGCACAACCTTGATACCGCAACCCTCGGTGTCGTATATCTCACAGCCCTTGAAGGTTATATTCTCAAAATCGCCTATTGACTCGGTGCCGAGCTTGAGCGCCGCCCATTCGGATGATATTTTACACCCGTCAACAAGAATGTCCGAGCATTTTTTGTGTGTGGTTGATTTTATACATACAGAGTCATCGCCTGTGGAAATATCGCAATTTCTGACGGTTACGTGACTTGAAGAATCAATATCAATACCGTCATTGTTCGGGCAGCCCCTGCTTTTCACCGTTATACCGTCAATGAGCATTGTGTCAACATTTAGAAGATGCACCGTCCAAGCGGCGGAATTTTTCACCGTTATACCCGAAAGCTCGATATTCTTTCCCCCGACAAAGCGCATAAGAAACGGCGGTGAGTCGGTTTTTGACAGCTCTCCACGTCCGTCTATTATGCCCGTGCCTGTTATTTTCGCACCGTCTGCATTTTCGGCGTAAATCAACGCCCTGCCACGCTCCCTGCCTACTGCATCAACGAACGTCCGCACGTTCGCATCATAATCCTCATATCGGCCGCTGCCGAGAATTTTTGCACCCCCGCAGAGATGAAGGTGTGTGCCCTTGCGGATTTTGAGCGTTCCTATAATATATTCGCCCGCTTCAACAAATAGTGTTTCACCTAAATCGGTTGCGGCATCTATCGCTCGCTGAAGCTCGGCAGTTGTTTTTAAAGCATCGTGGGAGTTATAAGAAAATTTCATATTCGCACCTCTCATACATACTGAATTTGTTCAAATTGATTATACCATAATCTCTCGGTATTTTCAATATTTTTTGTCTTATTTAACGGGCTTTTTGCATATATTTGTAAAAAACAAAGAAAAAGAGGTCGTATATGCAAAATCAATATCTGCCCGAGGGCACGCTGGCGAGAGCGTGGGAAAACCGTGAATATTTGTCGTCAAGAGAGGGGCTCGAAAGGGCGGCGGAAAAAGGAAAAATACTCGAGGCTGCGGTTGTCCTGTGCGACAGTCGCTTTTCACTGCACGTTGATCTCGGCTGTATGAAGGGTATTATGGCACGTGAGGAGGTAGAGTGGCACCGTGCGGGAGAGGAGATAAAGGACATTGCGATACTGACAAGAGTCGGCAAAACAATCGCCTTCAAAATCCTCGGATTTTCAAAGGATGAGTACGGGCAAAGCATTGCCGTTCTATCCCGCAGAGCCGCACAGCTCGAATGTATGCAAGCCTACGTAAGAGGCTTGTGCGTCGGGGATATCATTCCTGCTAAAATAACGCATATGGAGAGCTTCGGCGCTTTTGTTGACATTGGATGCGGAATAATCTCTCTGTTATCCATTGACTGTATATCGGTATCAAGGATTTCACACCCGTCCGACCGTTTTTCGGTTGATGACAGAATATACGTTATAGTAAAGAGCATCGACGCCCTCGGCAGAATTTACGTATCGCACCGAGAGCTGCTCGGCACGTGGGAGGAAAATGCGGCGCTGTTCTCTATCGGACAGACGGTTTCCGGCACAGTGCGAAGCATAGAAAGCTACGGGATTTTTATAGAGCTGACACCAAATCTCGCAGGGCTCGCCGAATTCCGCAGCGGTATTGAAATAAATCAGAGAGCGGCTGTGTACATAAAGAACATAATACCCGAAAAAATGAAGGTAAAGCTCGTAATTATAGACACGGGAACGCCTGACGAGGCGAACAAAAGCATCAGGTATTTTATAGACGGAAAAGCAAGAGCTCATATTGACAGCTGGGTATATTCTCCTGCAGTATGTCAGCGCACGGTGGAGAGCGATTTTTCTTCGGCGCAGAGCTTCAACCAAACACTCATTTAGATATTGATTTTCCTCATATTTTGTGGTAAAATAAATAAAAAAACGGATATGAGGTTTATATGCGAGTCTGCAACAACGGCTGGGACAAAATAATAAACGAGGAGCTCCAAAAGGACTATTTTCAGAGGGTGTGCGCATTTGTGCACGAGGAATATGAGCGACACACAGTTTTTCCACCCAAAAAAGAGGTTTTCAACGCTCTATCGCATACACCACCCGAAGAGGTGCGTGTCGTTATACTCGGTCAGGACCCCTACCATGAATTAGGTCAGGGGCACGGACTCTGCTTTTCGGTGCGCAAGGGGGTAAAATTTCCTCCCTCGCTCGTAAATATCTTTAAAGAAATGTACTCGGACATAGGGGTAAAATCGCCTGTCAGCGGTGATTTATCAAGCTGGGCAAGCCAGGGAGTTTTGCTCCTCAACACAACGCTCACGGTGCGTGAGGGGCTCGCCAACAGCCATTCAAAAATCGGCTGGAATATCTTTACCGACAGGATAATATCCGAGGTAAACAAGATAGACCGCCCCGTCGTATATATTCTCTGGGGCGCAAATGCACGCTCCAAAAAGTCGCTGATAAACAATCCAAGGCATTTTATAATCGAAAGTGCTCACCCCAGCCCCCTATCGGCGCACAACGGATTTTTCGGCTCACGCCCGTTCTCAAGGGCTAACGATTTTCTTACCAAAAACGGGCAGACCCCTATTAATTGGAACAGTGTGAATGAAAATGAATGATATAACCGTCAAGCCAATAGCCTACATAGAAACGGATTTTAAGGAAAAGTTCGGAATACCGAGGCAAAGCGGGCTTTGCGACACCGCAAGGGGGCGAATAGTGTTTTTACCTCAATACAGAACACCCGACGCCCTGCGTGGGCTCGACGGGTTCTCGCATCTATGGTTAATATTTGACTTTTCTCTCGCCCACCGTGACGAATGGTCACCCACCGTGCGTCCGCCGAGGCTGGGCGGTAACACACGTGTTGGCGTGTTTGCCTCTCGCTCTCCGTTCAGACCGAACCCTATCGGGCTATCCTGCGTAAAAATTGAGAATATAGAATATTCCGAGAATGACGGGTGGGTGATAAACGTGCTCGGCGCAGACCTGCTCGACAACACACCTATTCTTGACATAAAGCCGTATATTCCCTTCTCCGACTGCCGACCCGACGCAAGGGGCGGATATGCAGACGAGAAAAAGGAGCACTCGCTCGACGTTATTATACCGACAGAATATGCCGAGCTGTTAGATGACGACAGGCTCGCCTGCCTGCGTCAATGTTTATCTCAGGACCCACGCCCCTCCTACCAGGATGACGGGCGCAAATACAGTATGCTGTTCTCGGATTTTGACGTTCATTTTACAGTTGAGGGCAAAAAGCTCACCGTAACCGAAATCGAACCCCTAAAATAACAAAAGAGAGTATAAATCGGAATCAAAGCCGATTATATACTCTCTTTTTTAATGCTCTTTGGCGGGTGCTCGTAAAACTCTCGCTGAATTTCAAGCGCATCGGCGAGAAGAAATATATCAAATCTCCGTTTGCCGTCCATGTCACGGCTGCAAATCTCGATATATTCATAGTAGACACGCTCTATTCTCTTGCCATTTCCGTCAAATTCGGTATGCACAACAGGGGAATACTGCCTCGTTACAGTAGGCTCCTCCATAAAATAAAATTTTTTGCCGCTCTTCAATACGTAATAATCGGTATCAAGCTTGAAGCGTCGGGCGGAATAACATTGAATGGGAATGTTGGTTTCGGCGAGCCAGCAGAAAAGAAGGCGTTTCGGGTCCTTCCATACACTCTTGTCGGTATAAATCGGGTTTACCGAGCCTGAAAGCTTCATATCAGTCACCTATATAGGTAAAGCGTCTGTGCTCTACCCCGTCACGCACAACGGTTTCATTCCACATAGAGAGAGGTCGCACCCACAAATCGTTTTCTCCGTAGAGGGCACGGTATACAGCCACAGGCTCGAGTGTTTCGGAGCTTTTTGCAATTGCAATCAGCTCGTACTCATTCCCTTTGAAGTGTCGATATTTACCAAGCTTTATATCATTCATAGTCACACCTCATATATATCCGTACTGCCCATTTTGCGTTTCCATACGCCGTCGAGCAATACAGCCTTCCCCTGAGAGATTGATGCCTTCAAATCTAAAATCCGCTGATTTGACGAGCCTCTGAAAATTAAGGACGCATCCTTTTTATCCTCGACAAACCTACCGTCCACAAGCACGTCAATTAGCGAAAGCAATTCGCCTAGCACGGCATTGCCGTCATTTACTTTTTCGAGCAACTCCTCAAAGCAAAAGCCCGTATAGCACCAGACTGTTTTTTTAGGGAGCAATTCCCTGACCCTTTTCACAAGAGCGAGCACCCCCTCTTGATTTTCCGGCTCAAGAGGCTCACCGCCAAGCAGGGAAAGACCCTCAACGTACCCGTGTTCGAGTGCGGAAATTATGCTGTCGATAACCGAGCCGTCAAATTCATTTCCGTAGTTAAAATCCCACGCCTCACTGTTAAAGCATCCCTTGCACCTGTGTCGGCAGCCGCTGACGAACAGAGAGACACGCACGCCCGGTCCGTTTGCCACGTCGTTATATTTTACTGTTGCGTAATTCATAAACACCTTCGAAGAACAGGGGCTGTACAAGACAGCCCCTTAATTTTATCAGAGGTGAAGCACTCTTTCCTTAATTTCCTGAGTTCTTCCCTGATTCCAATACTGCGTTCCTATATAACCGCAGGTACGTCTCGCAACGTTCATCTTCGACTGGTCCTTGTTACCGCAGTTGGGGCAAACCCATATGAGCTTACCGTCCTCCTCGGCAATTTCAACCTCACCGTCAAAGCCGCATACCTGACAGTAATCACTCTTGGTATTGAGCTCTGCGTACATTATATTGTCGTAGATAAATCTCATAACCGAGAGAACTGCGTCAAGGTTATTCTGCATATTGGGAACCTCAACGTAGGATATAGCTCCTCCCGGTGAGAGCGCCTGGAATTTAGCCTCCAGCGCCAGCTTCTCAAATGCATCGATAGGCTCAGTTACGTGAACGTGATAGCTGTTGGTTATATAGTTTCTGTCGGTAACACCCTTGATTATACCAAAACGGGACTGCAAGCACTTAGCAAACTTATAGGTCGTGCTCTCAAGAGGCGTTCCGTAAAGCGAGTAGTCTATCTTCTCCTCTGCCTTCCACTTTGCAGTATACTCATTGAGCTTCTTCATTATTTCAAGGCCGAGAGCCTCGCCGTCGGGCTCGGTAAGCTTCTTACCGTTGAGGGCGTATACGCACTCCCAAAGGCCTGCATAGCCGAGAGAAATGGTGGAATATCCGCCGTGCAGATATTTGTCAATCGTTTCTCCCTTTTCAAGTCTGAGAAGAGCTCCGTGCTGCCAGAGTATAGGAGCTGCATCGGAGAGCGTGCCTGTGAGCCTTTCGTGACGGCACTGGAGCGCTCTGTGGCAGAGCTCCATACGCTCGTCAAATATCCTCCAGAACTCATCCATATCGCCGTTTGCGGAAAGTCCTATATCTACAAGGTTAACTGTTACGACACCCTGATTAAATCTTCCGTAATACTTGGGCTTTCCGTCCTCATCAATGTAAGGAGTGAGGAAGCTGCGGCAGCCCATGCAGGTATAGCAATGTCCGTCACCGTTCTTATCAACCTTATTCTGAAGCATTATCTTCTCGGATATATAGTCGGGAACAAGGCGCTTTGCAGTACATTTAGCCGCAAGCTTTGTAAGGTAGAAATACTTGCTATCCTCGTGAATGTTGTCCTCCTCGAGAACGTATATCAGCTTCGGGAAAGCAGGTGTTACCCACACGCCCTTTTCGTTCTTAACGCCCTGGTATCTCTGCTTGAGCGTTTCCTCGATAATGAGGGCGAGGTCACGCTTCTCCTGCTCATCCTTCGCCTCGTTAAGATACATAAACACCGTAACGAAGGGAGCCTGACCGTTGGTGGTCATAAGAGTTACAACCTGATACTGTATCGTCTGTACGCCACGACGGATTTCGTCGAGCACACGCGCCTCTGCTATCTCGTTTATCTTCTCCTGCGATACGTTGGGATCTACACTGCGCAGCTCCTCCGCAACAGTCGCTCTCAGCTTCTTACGGCTAAGCTCAACGAAGGGAGCAAGGTGAGTAAGGCTGATGCTCTGTCCGCCGTACTGGCAGGACGCAACCTGTGCTATTATCTGCGTTGCAATGTTACAAGCGGTTGAAAAGCTATGGGGTTTTTCTATAAGTGTTCCGCTGATAACCGTGCCGTTCTGAAGCATATCCTCGAGGTTAACGAGGTCACAGTTGTGCATATGCTGTGCAAAATAGTCGGCATCGTGGAAGTGTATACGTCCGTCCTCGTGAGCGGCAACAATGTCGGCAGGGAGAAGTATACGCTTAGTAATATCCTTACTGACCTCGCCCGCCATATAGTCACGCTGTACGCTGTTGACGGTGGGGTTCTTGTTGGAATTCTCCTGCTTAACCTCCTCGTTGTTACACTCAATGAGGCTGAGTATCTGCTCGTCAGTCGTATTCGACTTTCTTACCAGCTGTCTTTTATATCTGTATGTTATGTAGCTTCTCGCAACAGAAAATGCACGCTGATTCATTATCTGGTCCTCGACCATATCCTGAATTTCCTCAACGTTAAGTGCACGATTCATGTTGCTCGCCGCCATCTCTACGTCCTCAGCAATACGCCTGATCTGAATAGGCGTCATGCGCTCGCTGGGAACGACGCTCTCATTTGCCTTGGTAACGGCTACAATGATCTTATTAAAGTCAAAATCCAACTCCGAGCCGCTACGCTTAATGATTTTCATTATTATACCTCCTCTATTCTTTCTCTGTTCTTTCTTCAAATTCAGTGCAAGAATATTATAACAAGATATTGTGCCCGTGTCAAGAAAAAAATACAATATCTTGTGTTTTTGTGCAAAAGTCTAAAAAGTCCTTTTTCTACATCAGTGCCCCATTTTCGCAAAAAGCGATAATATCCAGTAAATTCGGCATATAAGTTGAGGCAAGTGCATTTATTTATAAAAAATAGAAAACGTCAAAATTGGTAAAAGTGCACAAATACGGACTCTTTACTTTGTTAAAGTCGTGTGGAAACGAGTCAAAAATCCCCGAAAGAAAACACAATATGTTGTTATAGCGTTCACCATTTCTATGTGCATCAACTATATATTGTGATATACCTTGTTATCTGTTTTTATTTCTTTCAACAAATATTGATTTTCGCTTGACAGCTGAGGTTTTTTTTGATATACTTGTTTAGGTTAGTTAAAACACGTCATTTGCATTTAATATCTATCGAGATGTGGCGCAGCTGGTAGCGCGCATGGTTTGGGTGAGCAAGTAAAAACGATTGAGTATCGTTTTTACGCAGCGATACCCCACAAAGCAAGGAGAAATGAAGCGAACCTATGGCGAGTGCACATTTCGACTATGCGACTGGGGCGGGACTTTGTTCGCACAGGCTATGTCCAAGATACCACTTACGCAGCGATACCCCACAAAGCAA
>JAFVRG010000001.1 GCA_017504405.1 Clostridia bacterium
GCTTCTCACCCGCATATGCAATGAGTGCGATTGGCTGACGGCTGAGGATATTAAGGTAATGAAGAATATAATAAAAAGATATTCCTCACCAAAGTAAACCGCAATCGGTTGGCAAAGCCCCTGCCAACTGACTGCTCCGACATGTTTCATTTCAAAAATAAAGGGCGTTGCTTGTGCAACGCCATTGTGTTTAATTATTCCTCTATCTCGTCGAAGACACGGACGTAGTCAACGATAAATTCGTCGCCGAGGACGTCACGGGTTTCAGCCGTGTTGAATTGGGTGCGATAGCCGTGAATTTCTGCGCCGATAAGGATAAACTGCTCTGTGTGTGACACGGGTGCATCGGAATGTCCGTCCTCTACGCCGTCAACGTAGAAGGTGTATCCGTCCTTATTCCACATCATACCGAAGGTATGGTATTCGTCAAGAGATATGGGGCGGTCCTCGCCGTGATTTACCTGCTTATGGTCTGCGCCGTAGCCGTTATAGTGGTTTGCGTGGTGCGCAAGAATTCCCGGGGTAAAGCTCTCCATTATATCATTTTCAACGCCCGAAACCGCAGGATTGAGCGTTGAGCCTATCAGCGGTGACTGAAGCCAGAATGCAGTCCACCAGCCTTTCTTCTTTTGCAGCTTGCAGCGGCACTCATAATAGCCGTAGCGGTGCATAAATTTCGGCTCCTTTATCTTCGATATGGGCCATACGTAATCTCCGCTATAATTACAGGTGGCAGGCTCGTCCATATAGTTATAGCCTGTCTGAAGCTGAGCGCAACGGATGTCACCCCATTTTTCCGTAGGCATAAATATTATGTTTGAGTTTTCAAAGCGAATTCCGTCTCTCCACAGCCAGCTCGGATTTCTCTTGCCCATCAGGCTGCAACGGAAGTCCCATTTTGTATCGTCAAGCTTATCACCGTCAAATTCATCGCTCCATACGAGCTTCCATTTCTTACCGTCGGGAAGATAAGAGGGCTCGTGATTTTCTACCTCATATTTCTGCATAACAAAAACCGTCCTTTACAGTCGTTATCTTTATTTTAGCACGCTCAATACAAAAATACAATATCATATTTTACTGTAAAAACGACACTATACATAAAAAATCAAAGAAGAATGAAAAAACATGCGCTTTTTGAAAAAAGCTTAGCAAAAACTTTTGTAAAAGGGGAAACGAAGGGGCAAACGGATTTTGAGCAGAAATCGTCGTTCTTCGACCCGAAGGCGTACGGAGGGTACGTCGAGAGGGCGAAAACGGCGATAGTAAACAAAAAGACCGAAAAAAATCAGAGAAATTCGCAAGAATTTCTACCTTATTGTACGTTAACCCAAATAAAAGCAAGCAAGAGGGCTCTTTAAAAAGAACCCTCTTTTTGTTTACGGTTATGCCAAAATACGGAAGTCCCTCATTAATCTATTGTCATATCAAGCTTAAACCGCATAATTTTGCGCAGGGTGTTTTTGGGAAATTCCCCGTCACGGACACGGACAATGCCTATCTTCTTATATGCAATTGCCGTACGGTTGTAATTGTTTACAATTTTCTCAAAATGTGCCTGTGCGTCAGAAATGCCGTTCTTTTCAAGGTATTCCTTATCGGGGTATATCTCGGCAACTATCGTATTGTACATAAGTCCACGGCGGCTCTGCCCCTCATAAACCACCACGTCGATAACGCCCGGCTCTGCAACCAGCTCAGCCTCTATTTCCTCGGGGTATACGTTTTTGCCGTTTGAGAGTATAATGAGATTTTTGAGCCTGCCCGTTATATAGAGATTGCCCTTTTTGTCGAGCTTGCCGTAGTCGCCCGTGCGAAAATATCCGTCCTCATCAAATGCGGCGGCGGTTGCCTTTTCGTCCTTATAATAGCCCATCATTACGTTCGGGCCCTTTACCCTTATTTCTCCCTCGCCGTTTTCGTTGGGGTCTGCGATAATTACCTCGTCGCAGTCTATAACGGGGCCAACGCTGCCCGCAATAGCCTTACCGCTATGGTTTACCGCTATCAGAGGTGCGCACTCGGTAATTCCGTAGCCGTTCAGCACCTCTATACCTACCGCATCGAAAAACTCGGAAATATCATTGCTGATAGGCGCTCCGCCCGAAACAATAAACTGGACCTCACCGCCAAACGCATCGAGAACCGACCTAAACAGCCGTCTGCGCAAATCAATGCCGACCTTGCGAAGAGCCTTGCTCACCTTCATCATAAGGGAGAAAATTTTTGCCTTCCCCTTATCGGCTATATTCGCCGTGATTTTGCGGTAGAAGGTTTCAAGATACAGAGGAACTAACACAAGATGCCCCGGCTTTTCCTCTTTTAATTCCTTCATGATATATCGAAGGCCCGAGGAAATGAACATTTCCACGCCTATCATATCGTGAGCAAGTATATTGATAGTAGAGCCGTATGTGTGATGAGGGGGAAGGGATGCAATTGCCTTATCGGTGAAATCAACATTTGACACCACGTTCCACGCAATATCCCTTATAAGAGCGTTCTGGTTGAGCATAACGCCCTTACCCTTGCCCGTTGTGCCCGAGGTGAACACCAGCAGTGCAAGCGCCATAGGGTCAATCTCGGTCTCAAAATAGGAATTATCTCCCCCGAAAATTCTCTCCTTGCCTGCCTCTATCAGCGAATATACGTTTTCTCCGTCACCGTCAATTAAAACAGGCTCTATGTCCATTTCTTTCCTGACAAGGTCTGCCTTTTCAGTCAAATCGGCATCAAAAAACGCCTCAGTTGCATCTGCACGCTTCATAGTTTCGCACAACTCCTCTGCTGTCCAATCACGGTCAAGCGTTACGAGCACCGCACCTATCGAGAAAAGCGCATAGTACGTGCAAATCCATCTGTACGACAGCTTACCGACTAAGGCACAGTGCTTTCCCCTCATACCCCGTGCAATCAGCTCGGTGGACAGAGCCCTTACGTCCGAGCGCAGCTCGGCAAAGCTCTTGTGCTTTTTCTCCTTGCTGTTCGGCGCATCGTAAAAGGTATATGCAATTCTTTCGTTATGCCTTACCGCTATATCCTCTATTACGTCCCTTATTGTTTTGTAGTTGTTTTTGCTGACATTTGCCGTTGATTTTTTCATAAAAGCTCCAATTTTTCCCTTGACATCTTGATTAAATAGTGTTAGAATGATATCAAAATGTGTTTGTGATACTATCGTATCAGTTGGTATTATAAACCATTTTAATCTGAAAAGTCAACACTTTTAAAGGGGTTTGATACTCATAATTCACATAAGTATCATAAAAGGACGGTAAGGAAAAAATGCCTCACAATGAAAAAGCAACCGAGTTTTTGAAGGAATGTATGGCTGATGCCCTACTCCAGCTTTTAAAGGAAAAGCCTATTGAAAAAATATCCGCTCAGGAGATAGCAACGCTCGCAGGCGTCGGACGTGCTACCTTCTTTCGCAATTTCCGCTCCAAGACAGAGATGCTGACGTATAAGCTTGTGTGTCTGTGGAATAAATGGGCAACCGAAAAAGGCCTTGCCGAGCACCGTCGCTTCACGATACGAAACGTATCCGACTTTTTCAATTTCAATTACACGATAAAGCACATTTATTCCATCATTTACTCCGCAAAGCTCCAATACGTAATATACGATGCGTACTACCAGATTATGATGTCGCAGGCACAGGGCGACGAGCGTGACTGCTACCGTGTAAAATTCTATTCCTACGGTCTTTTCGGTCTGCTCGACGAGTGGATTAAGCGTGACTACAAGGAAACGCCGAAGGAAATGGTACAACTCTTCGGCAGAGTAATGATAGGTAATTTATAGGGCTTCCGTATTTCGGCATAACCGTAAACAAAGAGGGTTCTTCTTAAAGAGCCCTCTTGCTTGATTTTATTTGCCCCGACTGTCGCATTTCGGCATAACCGTAAGCGCCTATCCGTTTTTTCCCTTTACAAAAGTTTTTGCTAAGCTTTTTTCAAAAAGCGTCTAACCTTTCATTCTTCCTTGATTTCGGAATAGCCGTAAACAAAAAGCGAGGTGGCAGCCACCTCGCTTTTTTACTGTTGCTTTGCATATTGCCGCTTTATTGTGCAAATAACTATAAAAAAGCGAGGTATATTATGGATAAGGAAGAATATAAAGAACTTGTAAAACGACGGGAACGGCGCTCACCGTCACCGAAAAACTGTCTGCGTGCATTTTGGACGGGCGGGCTCATCTGCGTTATAGGACAGCTGCTGACCGAGCTGTTTTTAACCCTCGGAATGAGTGAAAAAAGCGCATCGACGACCACGACCGTTGCGCTCATATTTGCCGCCGCTCTCTTGACGGGTATCGGGATTTTTGACAGAATAGCCCGCTATGCGGGCGCAGGCACACTCGTGCCCGTAACGGGCTTTGCAAATTCTGTGGTCTCCCCTGCGATAGATACCAAGTCCGAGGGGCTGATACTCGGTGTCGGGGCAAAGATATTCACGGTTGCAGGCCCTGTCCTTCTCTATGCCACACTCAGCGGTGCGGTTTACGGAGTGATATACTATATTGTATCGCTGTTTTTGTGAGGTTATTATGTCGATTATCAAGCTGAAAAATCCCGCATATATATTCGAGAGCGCATCAGCGGTGGGCTGTGAGGAGCACAAGGGGCCTCTCGGAGACAAATTTGATTTTCACGATGAAAAGGACAAGTTCGGGGCAAAAACCTGGGAAATGGCAGAGGGGGAGCTCGGTCGTACCGCTCTCGCCCTCGCCCTGTCAAAGGCAAAGCTGCGCCCCGACGATATTGACGTTTTGTTCGCAGGGGATTTGCAAAACCAATGCGTTGCCTCGTCGGGGGGGCTATATTCCTTTAAAATACCGTACGTGGGACTTTACGGCGCTTGCTCAACGCTGGGCGAGGGGCTTATGAGTGCTTCTCTCGCCCTGAGTGCAAGTGAAGACTTGCGCCGTGTGGCGGCGGTTACTACCTCTCACAACTGCGCCGCAGAGCGACAGTTCCGCCTGCCGATAGAGTACGGCGGTCAACGTCCCCCGTCAGCTCAATGGACGGCTACCGCAGGCGGCGCATTCTTGCTCGGACGTGACGGATATGCAAAAATAGAGCGTGTAATGCCCGGAACAATAATAGACGGCGGAATAGCGGATGCCAATAATATGGGAGCGGCAATGGCTCCCGCTGCGGCAGATACGATAGTAAAGTATTTCAGGGAAAGCGGCGAGCACCCCGACGATTTTGACGCTATAATCACAGGGGATTTGGCAAAAGAAGGCTCTTATCTGTTAGAAACAATACTCGAAAAGAACAATATAGTTCTCAAAAATCATTACGACTGCGGTATGATGATTTACGATTATAAAAAGCAGGACGTGCACAGCGGCGGTAGTGGTTGCGGTTGCAGTGCCTCGGTTTTTTCGGCGCATTTTCTTCCGCTTTTGCGAAGCGGGGAGTTCAAGAGAGTTTTGCTGATACCGACGGGGGCTCTGATGAGCACGGGCAGTATTCAGCAGGGCAATAACATTTTGGGAATAGCGCCGCTTGTCTGTGTAGAGGGGGTGAAATAATGGAGCTGCTTTTGTCATGTGTGCGGGCGTTCGTGGTTGGCGGGCTGTTTTGCGTGATTGCCCAGCTTCTTATAGATTATACTAAGCTCACGCCTGCAAGGATTTTAGTAATCTACGTTTCCTTCGGCGTTTTCCTCGGAGCTGTCGGCGCATTCGCACCGTTGAAGGAGTTTGCGGGCGCAGGAGCAACCGTCCCCCTTGTGGGCTTTGGCGGCACTGTTGCAAAGGGTGTGCGTGAGGCAGTTGATAAGCAGGGGCTGCTCGGCGCACTTACGGGCGGTCTGTCCGCCGCCGCAGGCGGAACTGCCGCCGCACTTTGCTTCGGCTATCTATTTGCACTGATATGCAACGGCAAGCCGAAAAACCTATAACAGAGAGTTCTCAAAAGGAATTACCCGCTTTTTGAAAAAAGCTTGGCAAAAACTTTTATAACAGGAAAATACAAAGGGCGAGGTGTTTTGTGCCTCACTTTCTATCCGTCACAAGCCACTGCCTTACTTTCACAAAGAAAAAAGCTTGGCAAAAACTTTTGTAATAAAAAAGAGAAAAGCCGTGTAAACACTTGTTTACACGGCTGTTTTTTAAGAACACGGCGAGCTTGAGGGGAAATTCCAAGCCCAAAGGGCGCGCGTATTTTGGATGGATTTCGTCGTTCTCCTGCCCGAAGCTGTATAGAATACTGCGAGCTTGGCAGGAAACGGCGGAAGACGCCAAGGAACCAAAGCCCAAGGGCGCACGTATTTTGATGCAGATTGCGTCATCACGCCCCGACGGTGTATAGAATACTCCGAGGGAAGTGAGGGCGTGATATGCGCAAAATACGAAGCCCCAAAAAATCAGTCGAGTTCTCGCTTGCCTGTATATAGCTCGTAGTATCTGCCGCCAAGAGCAAGCAACTGCTCGTGGTCACCCCTCTCGATAATAACACCGTTTTCAAGCACCATTATCGCATTTGAGTTTCTGACGGTTGACAGCCTGTGCGCTATAACAAAGGTCGTTCTGTTTTTCATCAGTCTATCCATTCCGTGCTCGATGTGGCGCTCGGTTCTGGTATCAACCGAGCTCGTTGCCTCGTCAAGCACGAGTATGGGCGCATGGCTTATCGCCGCCCTCGCAATATTGAGAAGCTGTCGCTGTCCCTGTGAGAGGTTTGCTCCGTCACCCTCGATAACGGTGTCGTATCCGTTTTCAAGGCGCATTATGAAGCTGTGGGCGCTCGCCGTTTTAGCGGCGAGCTCTACCTCCTCGTCGGTTGCATCTAACCGTCCGTAGCGTATATTCTCACGCACGGTTCCCGTGAACAGATGCGTGTCCTGTAAAACCATTGCGATATTTTTTCTCAGAACGTCACGCTTTATATCCTTAATATCAACGCCGTCAATGGTTATTTTACCCTCGGCTATATCGTAAAAGCGGTTGAGAAGATTTGTTACTGTGGTTTTTCCCGCACCCGTAGAGCCGACAAAGGCTATCTTCTGCCCCGGATGCGCATACAGGGATATATTTTTGAGCACTGTTTTATCGGGCGTATAGCCGAACGACACATTTTCGAGCGCTACGTCACCACGCATATTCGGCATATCGACAGCGCCCTCGCTGTCAGCCCCCTCGGGCTCCTCATCCATCAGCGCAAATACACGCTCAGCACCCGCAAGAGCCGCAAATACCGTAGTCATCTGCTGTGAGAGCTGATTTATCGGCATTGAGAAATGTCGGGAATAGTTTGCAAAAACGGTAAGTCCACCCGGTGTGAGTGTTTTCGCACACATAAGAACACCGCCCACGCCAACCGTAACGGCGTAGGAAATCTGCGAGGTGTTGCCCATAATCGGGCCCATAACTCCGCCCCAGAAATTAGCCTTAAACTGCTTATCCCTCATATCGTCATTGAGGATGTTAAACTCCTCAATACACTCGCTCTCGTGGTTGAAAACCTTGACGGTTTTTGCACCCGTGACGGTTTCCTCAAGGTATCCGTTGGTTGCGCCGAGAGCCGCCTGCTGAGCGCCGAAATACTTGCCCGACAGCTTACCTATCGCCGCTCCTCCAAACGCAAATATAGGAATAAAAACAACCGTTATAACAGTCAGAATCCAGCTCGTCGATACCATAAAGGCAAACGTGCCGAGAATTGTAATAACGCTGTTAATTATAGAGGTAAGGGAGTTGTTGAGCATAATATCGATATTGTCAACGTCGTTGGTATATCGGCTCATAAGCTCGCCTGTGGGGTGTGAATCAAAATAACGCACAGGGAGCTTTTGCATCTTTATAAACAAATCGTTTCTGATTTTTTCGACAGCGCCCTGCGAAACGCCGAGCATTATTCTGCTCTGCACGTATGCCGTGATTACTCCCACTGCATAAATTGCGCCGAGCAGGATAATTGCGGATAACACATACGTCAGAACAGCATTTTCTACTATGCCTAAAAGCGGGTCGGTAAAATTGCTGATAAGTCGGTCTGCCGCACGCTCCAGCGCACTCATTTCTATATTTGCATCGGGCTTTATCGCCAGCGTGAGCCTGTTTATAATAGGCGCAAGCATATACGAGCCCAAGAGCGATGCAACGGTATTTGCCAGCATACATATAAGAACAAAAATTATTCTGCCCTTATAAGGGGAGATATAGGAGAGCATACGTCCGACGGTTTTTTTCATATTTTTAGGCTTACCGCCGCCGACAATTCCGCCGCCTCTGCCGCCCGGGCCACGCCTTACCATTGCGCCCTTGTGCGAGGTGCTGTTATACTGACGCCTTAGCTGTTCGAGATTCCTTGCCATTACTTATCACCCTCCTTTTCCATCTGAGAGTAATAAATCTCGCCGTATTCGGCGTTATCCCGCATAAGCTCGTCGTGCGTACCCACGCCTGTAATTCTGCCCTCGTCCATAACTATTATCATATCCGAGTCCTTCACCGAGCTTATCCTCTGCGCGATTATTATCTTTGTGCAGTCGGACAGCTCATTCGCAAACGCCTTGCGTATTTCTGCCTCGGTTGCGGTGTCAACTGCGCTCGTCGAGTCGTCAAGAATTATTATTTTCGGGCGTTTGAGCAGAGCACGGGCAATACATAGCCTTTGGCGCTGACCGCCCGACACGTTTGCGCCGCCCTTTTCTATCATACTGTCATAGCCGTCCCTAAACGAGGTGATAAATCCGTGCGCCTGCGCATTTTTTGCGGCGGCTTGCATTTCGCCCTCGCTTGCATTTATATCGCCCCAACGCAAATTTTCCGCAACGCTGCCCGAAAACAGCGTATTCTTCTGGAGCACCATGCTTATACCCTCCCTAAGATTGAAAAGGGAATAGTCCTTTACGTTTACGCCGTCAACGAGCACCTCGCCGCCGCTCGCCTCGTAAAGGCGGGGTATGAGAGAAACGAGAGTGGTTTTACCCGAGCCGGTAGAGCCTATAATGCCGACGGTAGAGCCTGCCGCTATTTTGAGATTTATGTCCGACAGCACCTCGTCGTGACTGCTTTTAAAGTAGCGGAAGGACACGTCACGGAATTCAATTTCACCCTTGGCAACGCACAAATCCTTTTGCTGTGCGTTTTCATCGGATATGTCGGGCTCCTCCTGCAAAACCTCCTTAATTCTTCTTGCCGATGCGATAGCACGTGCGGAGAACATAAGAAGGAAGGTTATCATCATAAGCGACATCAGTATCTGGTTAACGTAGGTGATAAACGCAGACAAATCGCCTATCTGCATACCGCCCTCGATAACTATATTACCGCCAAGCCAGACAACCGCAAGAGTGGTTATATTCATAAAGAGCGTAAGAACAGGCTGCATGAATATCATAATTCTCATAGCCGCCATACCGCTTTCCTTAAGCTCGCTGTTTGCGGTTTTGAATTTCTTTTCCTCTAAATCCTCACGCACAAAGCTCTTTACAACACGTATGTTCGTAATGTTTTCTCCGACAGCGGAGTTGAGGTTGTCTATCTTTTTCTGCCTTTTTGAAAATCTGCCGAAGCCGATAAAGATTATCGAGCCTATAACCAAAAACAGCATAGGAACGGTTACCGCAAAAACAACAGACAGCGACGGATTGAGCGTTATAGCCATAATAAGGCCCGCAATCAGCATTCCCGGTGAGCGGAGCGCCATTCGCATCAGCATTGAGATAAAATTCTGCACCTGCGTTACGTCGTTTGTGAGTCGGGTAACGAGCGAGCCTGTCGAGAACTTATCCACGTTTGCAAAGGAGAATTTTTGTATTCTCTTATATGCGTCAGCACGCAAATCTGCGGCGTAGTTTACCGATGCCTTAGTCGCAAAATATGCGCCACCTATTCCTCCCGCCATCATTAAGACGGCGACGAGTATCATAAGAAGCATTATACCAAGGCTTGTGCCAACGCTCAACGTGTCGTTGGCGGCGCCGTTTATCACGATAGCAAACAGTCGGGGCATAACCACCTCGCCTATAACCTCAACTATCATACAAAGAGGCCCGATTATAAAAAACGGTATATACGGCTTTGCATATCTGAGCCACAGCTTCATATTCTCCCCTCCTTTATCCCTTATTTAAAAGCGTATTTATAATTCCTTATTTTAGTAATTAACTAATTATTATTATATTCCAACAAACACCGTTGTCAAGTTAATATTTTATGAATTTAAACGACAGCATCAAAACGGCAAAAGAAATAAAAAAAGAAGATAAGCCAATTGAGCAATAACTCAGTTGTCATTGAGAAATGACATCACTTATCTTCAATAATATTATATCACAAAAAAACCAAGAAGTCAATAAAAAATAAAGAAGAGCTGATGGATGCATATACGCATCTACTGTCATAAGACGAAATCAACTCTTCATTTATAGTATATCATAAAAAAGTCAATAAAAAAGTAAGGTTACAGCTGCGTGCTTTCCACTATACCTTGAAAATCAAGGCCGAAGTAACCTTACAAAAATATTATACCGCAAAAAAACAAAAAGTCAACAAAAAAATAAAGCCTAATCACGAGGATTAGGCATCGCTCAATCGAAAGATTGGCAGGTGTTCCTAACGGAACTGCATATAGTGTACACCAATTAAATCAAAAAGTCAACACTTTACATAAAAAAGGGTGGGCGGCTGAAATTCAGCCCCCACTTTAGATACTTTGTTGTATCTAGTGTCAAACAAGATGACACTGTTAGTATATCACAAAAAACAAAAAAGTCAATGTAAAATTCAACAAAAAGAAAACCGCCCTTTCGGACGGTTTTCAGCAAGTCTACCCACGAGCACTATGGCTCAAAAAACGCCGTTGTGAATTCTTGCTTGTGGCTTCCCCAACGCTAAGCCCTGCCTTACCTTGTAAAGCCGAACGGACGTGAGATTATTTTAACATAGGAGGATTAAAATGTCAAGTGTTTTTGTAAAACAAAATAAAGAAAAAGTCAATATAAAACCAAGAAAATGAAATAAGCGGCTGATAAACAGCCGCTTCTTCGGATATTTCTATCCGGGGTCAAAAGTGTGCTTTCGCACGATGACACGGTTAGTATATCACAAAAAATTGAAAAGTCAAGGGCTGAAAACATTATTGTTTCTTTCTCTTGTTTTTTTGCTTTCTTTATTGTATAATTATTTCATAATAGCGAAAGGGGGTATTGTTATGAAAAGAAAGACTGCTCTGCCCGAGCTTTTGGCTCCTGCGGGCTCGTTTGATGCCTTGGTCGCCGCAGTAAATGCGGGGGCTGATGCCGTATATTTTGGCGGCAGTGCCTTCAATGCCCGTGCTTTCGCCAAAAACCTCGGCGTTGACGAGCTTTCGTCCGCCCTCGCCTACGCCCATATTCACGGGGTTAAGGCATATATTACCCTCAACACGCTGATTTTTGACAAAGAGGCAGAGGATTTTATCAATTACGCAAAATTTATTGCCAATATAGGCGTTGATGCGGCAATCGTTGCGGATATGGGCGCCGTTTCGCTTCTGAGAAAATACGTGCCCGAGCTTGCCCTGCACGGCAGCACGCAAATGTCGGCGCACAGCGCTGACGGCGTAAACGAGCTTGCCACCCTCGGTCTTGACAGGGTGGTACTCGCCCGTGAGCTGTCACTTGAAAACATAAGGCTCTCAACCGAGCGCTCGGCTGCCGAAACCGAGATGTTCATTCACGGCGCTCTGTGCGTTTCACATTCGGGACAGTGCCTCTTTTCCTCGGTCGTCGGAGGACGTAGCGGAAACCGAGGAGAGTGCGCTCAGGCGTGCCGTTTGCCCTACAACGGAAAATATCCGCTCAGCCTGCGTGATTTGTCACTATCCGACCACATAACCGAAATAATCGACAGCGGCGTTTCCTCACTCAAAATCGAGGGAAGAATGAAATCCCCCGAATACGTATACGGTGTTACCGAGATATACCGCCGCCTGCTCGACGAAAAAAGGAACGCAACAGGGGCAGAAAATCTGCGCCTTGCGGAAATCTTTTCTCGCAGCGGCTTTACCGACGTATATTTCTGCGCAAAGCATACAGCACCTATGACGGGAGTTCGCACCGAGGACGAAAAGCGTATAAGCGGCTCGCTGTCGATAGCCGACACGGAGCAAAGGCGTGTGCCTATAACGGCAAAGGCGTATTTTTCAGAGGGCGAGCCCTCACGCCTCTCGCTTTCGCTCGGAGATAAGTCCGTGACCGTGACGGGAGACGCCCCGCAGGCGGCGCAAAATGCGCCCTTAACACACGGTGCCTTGTCAGAGCGGCTTGCAAAAACAGGCAACACCCCCTTTGTTCTTGACAAAAACGGTATAGAAATTACTCTTAACGGCAATATAAACCTCGCTCCCTCGCAGATAAATGCGCTTCGCCGCAGGGCAACCGATGCCCTGACGGAGCTGTTCTCGCCAAAGCCTGCCGAGGCTGAGAGGATAGCTGTACAGCGTATAAAATCCACTGACGTACCCTCATTTCGCTCCGCCCTGTTTTTCAACGTCGAGGTGTTTAACGGCATAAGAGGCAAGGGTTTCTTTGATTTCACATTCATTCCTCTTTTTGAGCTTGAAAATGCAAAAGAAATACCGAGCGGCGTATATATACCCCCCGTAGTGACGGATAGCGAGAGGGCTACCGTCCTCTCGGAAATGAAAAAGGCAAGGGCGGCGGGCGTCGTTTATGCCCTGTGCGGTAATATAGGGCATTTTGCCCTCGCACGTGAGTCGGGCTTGAAAATATTCGGTGATTTCCGCCTCAATATAACAAACACGCAGAGCGCAGAGCTTTACCGCTCGCTTGGCGCTGAGCATTTGATTCTCTCCCCCGAGCTGTCGCTCCCGCAATTGCGTGATATAGGCTCTGGCGCAGCCATCACCTACGGCAGAATACCCCTTATGCTCCTTGAGCGTTGCTTTATGCGTGAAAACGGCGGCTGTGACCGCTGCGGAAGGATAGAATTTACCGACAGAATGGGCGTTAAATTCCCACTTATCCGTGAATACCCCCATAGAAATATCCTTTTGAACAGCAAAATTACCTATATGGGGGACAGGCGTGATGCGCTCAAAAAATACGGTGTTTCGGGCGAGCATTTCATTTTCACAACCGAAAACGTCCGCACGGCAGAGAGCGCAGTTGAAAGCTATAAAAACGGCGAGCCGATTGACGGCGTAAGGAGGATAAAGCAATGATAGTTCTGGCATCAAAATCCCCTCGCAGGCGTGAGCTGCTCACGGCACTCGGCTACGATTTCACAATACACACAAAGGAAACCGACGAGAGCCTGCCCGCAGGGATACACCCAAAGGAAGGTGTTGAAATACTCTCGGTAAGGAAAGCTATGGCGGTCCTCTGCGATTTTTGTGACAGCGACTACATAATAGCGAGCGACACCCTCGTCGAAATAGACGGAGAGCCACTCGGAAAGCCGATTGACGAGGCAGATGCGGTCAGAATGCTGATGCGCCTGTCGGGAAATCCCCACAGGGTACACAGCGGCGTTGCCGTACTGCACAACGGAAAAATTTACAGCGGAAGCGATACCAGCACGGTAATTTTCCGTCCCTTTGACGAAAGCGAGGCGCACGCCTACGTAAAAACAGGCGAGCCGATGGACAAGGCGGGCGCATACGGCATACAGGGCTTAGGCGGCAGATTGGTTGATAAGGTAGAGGGCGAGATAGACACGATAGTGGGTCTACCGTGCAAGCTTTTAAAAAAACTTATGGCGGAAGCAGAAAATGAAAAAGAGTGAAAAGAAATTGCGCATGGCGAAAACAGTCGCTGCGCTCAAGGAGATATACCCCGACCCCACCTGCGCCCTTGAATACGGAGGCGACCCGTGGAAGCTGCTCGTTATGGGCAGGCTGTCTGCCCAATGCACCGATGCACGGGTAAACGAGGTATGTAAATATTTGTTTACACTGTATCCGACGGCAGAAAAGATGATGAATGCCGACATAAACGAGCTTGAAGAGGCGGTGAAGCCCTGCGGCCTTTTCCGCATGAAGGCAAAGGATTTAAAGGAGTCGAGCCGTATGCTCTGTGAGGAATATTCGGGTATTCTGCCCGACACGATGGAGGAGCTTTTACGCTTTTCGGGTGTGGGCAGAAAAATCGCAAATCTTCTGCTCGGAGATATATACAAAAAGCCTGCGATAGTCACCGACACTCACTGCATACGCATATGCGGACGGCTCGGCTTTTATCCCGAAAAAGAAAAGACCCCCTATAAAATAGAGCGTATTCTCTCAGAGATAACCGAGCCCTGTGAGCAGTCGGATTTTTGCCACCGCCTTGTGTGGTTCGGACGGGATATATGTACGGCTCGCTCGCCAAAATGCGAGACCTGCCCCCTTAACGGAAAGGGGCTGTGCGATAGCGCAAAACGCAGGGGGATAGGCAGGTAATGGAGAAAATAAAAATTTCCTTGCCCGTTATCGTTGAGGGCAAATACGACAAAAACACGCTTCTCTCCGTCATAGATGCGACGGTTATAACCACAGGCGGATTTTCGGTTTTCAACAACCGTGAGCTGCGCTCGCTGATAAAACGGTTAGCCGAAAGGGATAAAATAATACTTTTAACCGACTCTGACGGCGGCGGCATACAAATCCGCTCGTTTATCGAGGGAATTGTTCCCCGCGACAGGATAATCAACCTCTATATTCCAAAGGTTGCGGGAAAGGAAAGGCGTAAAAAAACTGCGGGCAAGGCAGGACTGCTCGGTGTCGAGGGAATTGATGCCGATACCTTGCGTAAAATTTTTGAGCCGTTGGCAGACGGGAACGGACAAAAGCCGAAATTTTTGAGCAAAACTAAATTTTTCGAGGACGGCTTCAGCGGCGGAAGTGACAGCTCTGCGAGGCGTGAGGCGTTGGCAAGAGCCTACTCTCTGCCCCACGACATGAGCTCAAATGCGCTGATTGAGGCAATAAACCTCATATCCGACCCCATAGAATACGAGCAAATAAAGGAGAAAATGAAAAATGACAAGGGATAGGTTTTACCTGACTGCCGCAACCGACAAAAGCCCTATTGAATACAAATGCGGCGAGGATATGGTATTCACCGTATGGGCGGCAAAGAATTTTGAGGGCAAGGCTGTCTATGATAAAATCAAATACAGGCGCATCGGTGACGATGACGTTGTCGAGGAGGGCGAATGGGATTACAGCGGCGGCGAGCCTCTCGTTTTCAAAACCAAAATCATGACACCGGGCTTTGTGTTTATTCACGCCTGGGTCGAGGGCGAAAACGCAGAGGGTGTCGAGCATTTCCTCGGCGGCGCAGGCGCTGAGATAGAAAAGCTCTATCCAATAACCGAGGAGCCCTCGATTTACGGACGCTTCTGGAGCGATACGCTCGCCGACGTTGAAAAATGCTCGCTCACACCGATAGAGGCAAAGGGTGCAAGGGACGACGTGCGCCCGGGATTTCGCATATACGATATGAAAATTCCCTCTCCGTACGGCAGGCCCGTCAGCGGCATTCTCTCGATCCCCGACGGCGCGGAGGCAGGCTCTCTGCCTATAAGGCTACAGCTCGCAGGCTACGGAATACACAGCGCAGCAAAGCATATAAACGGCTCGGAAATAGTTTTTGACATGAATGCAAACGGCATAGAAAATATGCGTGAACCAGAATATTATTCCGCCCTCGCACAGGACGAATTAAAGGAATACGGACTGCACGAAAGGGGAGATAATCCCTACGAGTCCTATTTCAGAACGATAATAGGCAGAGGCTTGCAGGCACTGCGCTATCTGCGTTCTCTGCCCGAGTGGAACGGACGTGATATAACGGTATGCGGAACAAGTCAGGGCGGAATGCAGGCGCTCAACCTCGCCGCACTTGACAAAACGGTAACCCGTTGCGAGGTTAACAAGCCCTGGTTCTGCGACCGTGCCGCCGAAACTGTCGGCAGGCGGCGTCCCAACTTCTGCACCGATATACCTACCGACAGCTTTGCGTGCTTTGATGGAGCAGTACAGGCCCGTCATATAGATTGCCCTGTCAGGGTTAGTGCAGGACTCGGTGACTACGTATGCCCGCCGTCGAGTGTTATGGCGATGTTTCTCGCTCTGAAAACCGACCAAAAAGAGATAGAGTGGATACAGGGTGAAACTCACGGCTCGTCGCTGCCGATACCCGTCCGCTACAAGTTCAGAGGCTGATTACCGACTGCGCCGTTGAGCATAAACCGACAAACACGGCAGATTGCTTTTGCGGATGGCGAAGGAATGGGATGACAGCACTTACCGCAAGGCTCTTGTGCCTACATAGCGCAAACCGCCGTTTGCGACCCGAGCACTTGAAATTCAGGGTTGACAGACGGCGGCTTTTATGTTACAATAAAAGAACAATTAAAGGAGGTGGAGTTTATGATTTTTCTAAGCTCTCTAAATCCTTTTCCGCCACTTGTGGCGTTTTCTATATATTAAGAGCGCGTATGCGCTCTTTTTTTGTATTTTTTTGGAAAAGTGTTGACTTTTACCCCCGTTTATTTTACAATGGTATTGAAATTAAAAAGGAGATTTTCTTTATGTCAAACACCTTCTATTTATCAACAACGGGAAACGACGAAAACAGCGGCTCGAAGAGCGCACCGCTGAGAAGCTTTTCGGCAATTCTCGAAAAAACCCGAGCCCTGGACGGCGAGAAAACCGTAATAATCGAGGTAGGCAGATACCCGTTCAGAGAAACCCTCGAGCTTGACGCAAGGGATAACAACACCCACTTTGTTGCCGACGGAGAGGTGTTTTTCGACGGCGGAGTTGTGCTCGATAATTCAAAAATTGAGGATTACAAGGACGGAATAAAAAAGATTGACCTCTCCGACCTCGGCGTTGAATTCGGCGAGCTCGGCAACCGAGGCTTCCGCCGTGCGAGCATAAATGCGCCCAGCGAATTTTTCCTTAACGGCGGAGCGCAGAAAATAGCGAGATACCCCAAAAACGGAATTATCCTCTATGAGGAAAATGACATAGTTGATTCGGGAAGCAGACCCCGTGATAAGGACTACGGCTGCCGCCCCGCAACCCTGCGCCTCGACCAAGAAAAAATCAAAAAATGGGCAAATGCAAAGCACGCGTACCTGGGCGGCTATCCCAATCAATCGTGGGCTGACGAGTGCGTGAAAATCGCAAAAATAGATGCGGAAAACGGAACGGTTACAACCGAGCAGCCCCACCTTTTTAGCTATCAGTTCACGCATCACTCCGGCTACTTTGTAATAAACCTTCTGGAGGAGCTGACCGACGAGGGCGAGTACTACATTGATATTGACGAAAAGGTGCTCTACTTCAAGCCGTTCTCTGACGTTGACCTCAAAGCCGCAACACTTCAGGTATCCGTAATGGACAAGGTTATGGTGGCGATTGAGAACGCCGAAAATGTTTCCTTTGAGGGCATAACATTCGAAAACACACGCAACAGCGGCGTTTATATCGAGGGCGGTGACGGTTGCACGGTTAAAAACTGTGAATTCAGAAACATGGGAATAATGGCAGTGCAAATCGGACAGGGCGCAACGCCCCTCGAGCACGGTCTTAACGACTGTCACGGCGAGCATGCCCCGAATGCAAAGCCCTTTGCTCCCGTATCACGTGAGGTTGGAAGCTGGAACGAATACCTTTACGAATTTGCGGCGTGGGATAACAACGGCGGTAAAAACCACTCGGTTGAGGGCTGTAAAATTCACGACTGCGGAGCGGGTGGAATATTGCTCGGCGGCGGCAACAGGAAAAGCCTCACACCCGCAAACAACAGAGTCCACAACTGCGAATTTTACTTAGTAAACCGTCTTGACAGAACATACCGTGCGGCGGTTAATATGATGGGTGTCGGAAACACCGTTTCTCATTGCTATATGCACGATTTGCCCTCTATGGCAATATGCCTGCACGGAAACGACCATATAATTGAGTTCAACGACATAACCAGAGCGTGCACCGAAACCTCGGATGCGGGCGCAATCTATATGGGCAGAGACATGAGCGAGGTTGGAAACGTATTCAGAAACAACTACATTCACGACCTTGAAAACACCATTGAAACAGGCCTTGGCGTTTGTGCTATTTACTTTGACGACTGGGATATATTCAATGCGGTTTACGACAATTTCTTCGTAAATATCAAGGGCGGCGGATTCTGCGTAATTCACCACACCTGCGGAGGATTTCTCTCCTTCCACAATAATTTTGTGGTTGACTGTGTGCCCGGTATTCAGCCCGATAACAAGAGTAACTCGTACATCTATATGCACAGAGACCTTTTGGCTATGAAGCGTGTACATACTGTTGACGAAAACGACGTCGGCGGCGTTGACATAACCTCTCCTGTATGGCGTGAAAAATACCCCTACCTCTACGACGTATACAAAAACGATGCCCGTCCCGAGTGGATGTACTACAACAACGCCCTGCTCTACCACAAGTACGATTGCTTTGTAGATGCGAAAAACGGCGACTTCACGCAGATAGACGGCTACCGTGAGAAATTCTGGCGTGACGAGTACGACTGGCAGAGACGTACCGACGTAATAATGGGCTACGAAAACGATCTGGTTCACCCTCACAGGGTTGATTTCAAATCAATTGGTCTTATCAAGGACTAAAACGGATACCCATATCCAAAACGGCGGATTTTACCGACTTCAAGGTAAAAATCCGCTGTTTTTATTTCCCCTTATTTTCTGTAAATATGTTGACTTTTACTTATATTATTGTTAAAATTTAACTGTAAGTAATTTTAAGGAGAGGTTTTATGACAGTCTTCTACTTATCCCCAACGGGAAACGACAAAAACAGCGGCTCGAAGAGCGCACCGCTGAGAAGCTTTGCGTCAGTTCTCGAAAAAGCCCGTGCGCTCGACGGCGAGAAAACCGTAATAATCGAAGCAGGCAGATATTTGTTCAGAGAGACCCTCGAGCTTGACAAAAGGGATAACAATACACACTTTGTTGCCGACGGTGAGGTGTATTTTGACGGTGGAGTTGTGCTCGATAATTCAAAAATTGAGGATTTTAAGGACGGAATTAAGAAAATAGACCTCTCCGACCTCGGTGTCGATTTCGGCGAGCTCGGCAACCGAGGCTTTCGCCGTCCGTACGTAAATGCACCCAGCGAGCTTTTTATAAATTCAACGGCTCAGAGCCTCGCCCGTTACCCCAAAAAAGGAATTATAAACTACCTTGAGAACGACATAGTCGATTCGGGCAGCAGACCCCGTGATAAGGACTACGGCTGTCGCCCCGCAACTCTGCGCCTCGACGGCGAGAAAATCAAAAGGTGGGCGAATGCAAAGCACGCATACCTTTGCGGTTATCCCAGTCAATCCTGGGCTGACGAGTGCGTAAAAATCGCAAAAATAGATGTAGAAAACGGCACGGTTACAACCGACGAGCCTCACCTTTTCAGCTATCAGTTCACGCACCACTCGGGCTACTTTGTAGCAAATCTTTTGGAGGAGCTGACCGACGAGGGCGAGTACTACATTGATATTGACGAAAAGGTGCTCTACTTCAAACCGTCAGCTGACGTTGACACAGAAGCCGCAACGCTTCAAATTTCGGTTATGGACAGTGTTATGGTAGCAATTGAGGGAGCAAGCAACGTTTCCTTTGATGGCATAACCTTCGAAAACACCCGTTCAAGTGCTATTTATATCGAGGGTGGCGACGGCTGTGTGATTAAGAACTGCGAATTCAGAAACATAGGAACTCTCGCAATTCAGATAGGACAGGGGGCATCCCCTCTCGAAAGCGGGCTGAACGACTGTCACGGCGACCATGCGCCGAATGCAAAATCCTTCCATCCCATATCACGTGAGATGGGTAGCTGGGCAGAATATATCTACGAGTTTGCCGCCTGGGATAACAACGGCGGTAAAAATCACTCGGTTGAGGGCTGTAAAATTCACGACTGCGGAGCGGGTGGAGTTTTGCTCGGCGGCGGAAACCGCAAGAAGCTCATCCCCGCAGGCAACCGAGTCTACAACTGTGAATTCTGGTCGGTAAATCGACTCGAAAAGACAAACAAGCCCGCCGTTCACGTAACGGGTGTGGGCAATACCGTGGCTCACTGTCTCATCCACGACCTGCCTGCAATGGCGGTATGCCTGCACGGAAACAACCATACAATTGAGTTCAACGACATACACCACGTCGTAACCGAGGCGTCCGACTCGGGCGCAGTCTGTATGGGCAGAGACATGAGCGAGATTGGACACGTTTTCAGAAACAACTACATACACCACCTCAAAAACGCTGTTGAAACCGACCTCGGCGTATGCGCTATGTATTTTGACGATTGGGATATTTTCAACACGGTATACGACAACTTCTTCTATCACATAGAGGGAGGAGGATTCGGAGTCGTGCATCACACCTGCGGAGGACTGCTCTCATTCCACAACAACTTCATTATCGACTGTGTACCGGGTATAAATCCCGATAATATGAGCAACTCATATATCCGTATGCACCGTGACCCCACGGCAATGAAGCGTGTGCACACGGTGGACGATAACGACCTCGGCGGCGTTGACGTAACCTCACCCCTCTGGCGTGAAAAATACCCATACCTCTACGACGTCTACAAAAACGATGCACGTCCCGAGCGGGCGTATTACAACAACCTGCTCGTTTACGGCAAGTATGATGCGTTTGTAGATGCCAAGAACGGTGATTTCACTCAGGCGGCATGGTACGGCGCACCCTCTCACAGGGACGAATACGACTGGCAGAGGCGCACCGACGTGGTTATGGGCTATGAGGACGACCTCGTACCGCCTCACAGGGTTGATTTCAAATCCATAGGTCTTATTAAAAAACAAAATCTTACCTCTAAAACATAGGGACCATCCAACGTAAAATTATTTAAATATAACACATCGGGAGAAAATTTATGTCAAACACCTTCTATTTATCCAAAAAAGGAAACGATAAAAACAACGGTGGGAAGAGCGCACCGCTGAGAAGCTTTTCTGCAGTTCTTGAAAAAACCCGTGCGCTCGACGGCGAGAAAACCGTAATAATTGAGGCGGGCAGATATTTATTCAGAGAAACCCTTGAGCTTGATGCAAGGGATAACAACACACACTTTATCGCTGACGGTGAGGTGTATTTTGACGGCGGAATAATCCTTGACAATTCAAAAATCGAGGATTATAGGGACGGTATCAAGAAAATTGACCTTTCATATCTTGGCATAGAGCTTCACGGGCTTGGCAACCGAGGCTTCCGCCGTGCGTATATAAATGCACCTACCGAATTTTTCGTTGGCGGTGTGGCGCAGAAAATCGCCCGCTACCCCAAAAACGGCGTAATCAATTATGAGGAGAAGGATATAGTTGACTGCGGCAGTACGCCGATAGACGGCGACTACGCCTGCCGTCCTGCAGTTTTGCGCCTTGACGGTGAGAAAATCAAGAAATGGGCAGGCGCAAAGCACGCATATCTCGGCGGTTACCCTAAGCACGCTTGGGCTGATGAGTGCGTAAAAATTGCAAAAATAGATGCAGAAAACGGCACGGTTACAACCGAGCAGCCGCACCTTTTCGGCTATCAGTTTACGCACCATTCGGGCTATTATGTTGTAAATCTCTTAGAGGAGCTGACCGACGAGGGCGAATACTATATCGACATTGACGAAAATGTGCTCTATTTCAAGCCATCAGCTGACGTTGACCTCGAAACCGCAACGCTTCAGATTTCCGTAATGGACAAGGTTATGGTAGCAATTGAGAACGCCGAAAACGTTTCCTTTGAGGGCATAACATTTGAAAACACCCGTAACAGCGGCGTTTATATCGAGGGCGGCGACGGCTGCACCGTAAAGAATTGCGTTTTCAGAAATATGGGTATCCTTGCCGTTCAGATAGGACAGGGCGCAACGCCGCTTGAGCACGGTCTCAACGACTGTCACGGCGCTCATTCGCCGTTGGCGAAGCCGTTTAAGCCTCTGTCCCGAGAAATGGGAAGCTGGCACGAATACATTTACGAATTTGCCGCTTGGGATAACAACGGCGGCAAAAATCACTCTGTTGAGGGGTGTAAGATTTACGATTGCGGAGCGGGCGGAATATTGCTCGGCGGCGGCAACAGGAAAAGCCTCACACCCGCAAACAACAGAGTCCACAACTGCGAATTCTGGTCCACCAACCGCCTCGACAAAACCTACAAGGGCGCTGTCAATATGATGGGTGTCGGCAATACCGTATCTCATTGCTATATGCACGATTTACCCGCCTTTGCAATCTATCTGCACGGAAACGACCACACAATCGAATTTAACGATATAACGAGGGTATGTATCGAGACCTCGGATTCAGGCGCAATTTATATGGGCAGAGATATGAGCGAGGTTGGAAACGTATTCAGAAACAATTACATTCACGACCTCGAAAACACCATCGAAACAGGGCTTGGCGTTTGCGCAATTTACTTTGACGACTGGGATATATTTAACGCCGTTTACGACAACTTTTTCGTAAACATCAAGGGCGGCGGCTTCTGCGTAATCCATCACACCTGCGGAGGGCTGCTCTCATTCCACAACAACTTTATCGTTGACTGCGTGCCCGGAATTCAGCCTGATAACAAGAGCAATTCATACATCTATATGCACCGAGACCTTTTGGCTATGAAGCGTGTGCATACGGTTGACGAAAACGACCTCGGCGGCGTTGACGTGACCTCACCTATCTGGCGTGAGAAATACCCCTATCTCTACGAAACCTACAAAAACGATTACCGTCCCGAGTGGATGTACTACAACAACGCACTGCTCTACCATAAGTACGACTGCTTTGTGGATGCAAGGAACGGCGATTTCACGCAAATCGACGGCTTCCGTGAGAAATTCTACCGTGACGAATACGACTGGCAGAGACGTACTGACGTAATAATGGGCTACGAGAACGACCTCGTTCACCCCCACAGGGTTGATTTCAAATCCATAGGTCTTATCAAGAAATAAAAACCGAACATTTATGGCCAAAACGGCGGATTTTACCGATTTTAAGGTGAAAATCCGCCGTTTTTTGTGCTTCTTTCACAAGGAGCAGAAGCAACAATATGTCAACATTTCCAAACAATAATACCTTTACATCCATATACGTACGGGTGTAAAATATAATCAAGGTATACTATCTAAATGCATTGTTTTGTGCAGATAGCACCAAAAAAGAAAACTTGAAGGAGCAAAATTTATGAAAAAGAAAATCCTAAGTTTACTACTCATACTTGCAACAGTAGCGGCGCTACTGCCCGCAATTGCTCTCGTTTCCTTTGCGTCGGGAGATGAATACACTCCCGATTATGAGGACTATGAGAGCCTGTGGGTGCAGGACGGCTTGTCATCCTTTGTCGATATGACGAATATGACAGGTACCGACGATGCCCGTCTCGTTACGGTTGACGGTTCAACCTACGTGCAGATTAAGGACGGAGCAAACGCAGGTAAGTATTATCTTCTTGCAGGCGAGGCTTCCGTAAAGGACGGCAAGCTGCATCTTTCCACCGCAGAGGATCCCTCAGCAGCAGGCGAGTGGTACAAGTCAGAGGGAGTTATGTTTGGAAACGTATATAGCTATGACGGCTCCGCCATGACTGCTGGAACTGACGCATCGGTTGTCAGAAACGAGGCGAAAAACAACGCCTACACCGTTGACTACAATGCTTACGTTGCCGGAATTACATACGCAGACGGAACAGACGCAGGAATAAATATATTCTCCAAGCTGATTTCAGGCCCTTACAGCATCGGTTGCTTTAACTACTTCCCGTCGAACACAGGAATTAATTTCTGTTGGAGCTTTGGTAATAGAACTACGGCAATCGACAGAAATGTATTTTTCAGCACTAATATCGTCTATGACGGCAGAATTGTTCTCAGAGATAACAACGATGCAAAGAAAACCCAGGGCGATTCATACCATATGGCACTGACAGTAGGCTTTGACGAGAGTGCCGGAACAGCATCCTTCATGCCGGTAACCAACGGAGCTGTCAGCAGCTTCTCATGGAGTGCGCTTGCTGCGAGTGAGCTCAACAACACGAGAATGTCGGCATCAGCTTCCAATCTCCTGCTGTCCTCGACATCACAGGAATTCCATTTTATTCGTGTTTATAACCGTGCCCTCACCCGTGAAGAGGTTGCTAAAAACCACTTTGCCGACCTTGTTTATTACTACGGCGTTGACCTGAGAAGCTACGACCTCTCAGCTATGAGTGAGGATTTCTATAACAGCTTCACAAAATACGATATTGGTTCTACCGACAAGGAAGCTCTTGCAAAGACGGTAAGAGATGAATACTATAAGGAGCAAAATCTCGACCTCTATTACGATGACGGTCATTTGATGGCGTTTGTTGACGTAACCGACAACGATAACAACAATCTGGTCAGAATTTCCCCCGTAAACGACAGCACCGCCGCAGGCTACCACAACTACATAAAGATAATTGACGGAGACCTCGCAGGCAAGTACTATATGACGGGTGTATCGAGCAACATTCAGACAACGAGTCTTCAGGGCATAGTTGCCGCAAGCTCAAACATATCCCACGGAAAATCAACCTACAAAATTCACGTAGGAACGAGCTTTGAAGAGAGCGTTATCTTTACCAACACGGGAGCTATCGGCGCACTTGACGGTTATATGAATCCCGCAAGCTCCGAGGGCTTCACAATAGAGGCGGCAACCAAATTTATAACCTCTATTCATAGTGGCGTTGCATTCGCAACCATGATGTTCAATGCGAGCAAGTCCTCAGACAATCATTTGGCAGGAATTGCAAACAGACACAGTGGCTCGGCATCGGCTCTCATTATGGGCACTTACGGCAGTGTTGAGGCTCAGTCCGGTATGGGCACAATTGGCGACGACCTCTCGGCAACAGTTGCTTCACACGTAAGGTATGATGATTTTACCGATTACAACGCAATCCGCAGTGCAATCGCCCTCACGCCTAAAAATGATGCTAACGCAAATTCGGGATTTGTAAAAATAGCAGAAAGCAGTGCGGCGGCTGCAACCTGGAACACTCTCACCAATATCGGCGAAAATGACGACATTGTTGTAAATGCGGCAGGCCACAGCTACTACTATATAAGAACCTATGACTGCGAGCTCTCCGAGGCGCAGATGAAGCAGAATCTGCTCGCAGATATTGCACGTTATAACGCAATGGATATGAGCGATTTCCGAGGTCTCTCCGATGCTGAAAAGGCTGTTGTTTACGACACGGCTCTTGCATACGGAGTTGGCGATGCAGGAGCAAAAGAGGCAATCGAGGCAAAAATTGCTGAGGTTGCATCGCAGAAAGACGCAGTTGAGGCAGCGGCTACTGAGGCACTCACCTTTGTGGGCTATCAGGCAAGGCTGCACGGCAACGTCGGCGTAAGAAGCGTATTCAACCTCGATACGACGAAGCTTGGCGATTTTGAGCTTGTAGCATACGGCGCTATGGTCGGTATGGCTAAGACGGGCACAGATTTTGATACCTATACGGTAAATTACGACGGCGAGAATATCACGTCGGCAAATGCAGCAGTAATCAGCTCACTCGACAGTGGCTTCAAGACGTTTGGTACGGCAGAAAAGGCGCACATCCTCAAAAAGAGCGAGGGACTTGATAACTACTATATGTTTGCGTACACCGTTGATTACATAAACGGCTCGATAGACGAGAACGGAGCAATAGACGGTCAGTCGTACATAGAAGCAAACAAGGATACCGAAATGTTCTTCCGTGCATTTGTAATTGTTGAAGCAAACGGCATTTACTATACGGTTTACGCTGACGGAGCGAGCGAAAGCTATGACAGCACCAGTGTTTCTCTTACCGAGATTTCCGAATACTACAAGGCGTACAACGAAGGCGAATTTGCCGACAATGTATGTATAAAGGCCGTCGTTGGCAACAGCGACGAGGAATAAAAGGAGAGTGAACAGAATGAAGAAATATAATAAGCCCACATTCCAAATCATAAAGGTCAAGGCGGAGGAGTTTATAACCCTCTCGATTAACAGTCAGGGTAACAACGACAATACCGTAGGTATTTGGGAATTGCCAATGGATTGGGATCTGTAATATAGAAATTTAACAACAAAAATATTCAAACACATTTGAAGGGAGTTTAATATATGAAGAAGAAAATTTTAAGCTTATTTCTCGTTCTTGCAACGGTTGTGACGCTTTTGCCCGCAATGGCAGTCGTTTCCTTTGCAAACGATGAGGAATATGTACCTACCTACGAGGACTACAAGGACCTATGGTACGACGACGGACACCTCGTTGCCTTTGTTGACGCAACAGACCTCTCAAACCTTGTAATCAACAAGGCGACGGATAACTCAACCGCATCGGGAATTCACAACTACATTAAAATCACGGGCGGTAAACTCGCAGGCGAGTACTATATGATAACCAACGAGAAGGGCTCGTTGACCGCACAGGGCGGTCTGCCCGCAATTACTGCGAGCCAGACCTCAAAATCCACGTGGTCCTCAAGCTCCGATTACAAAATCCATATCGGAAACAGCTTCGCAGCAAACGAGATTGCGGGCGAAACCGCTATCGGTGCGCTTGAGGGTGTATTCAATCCCGGCACCTCAGAAGGCTTTGCAATAGATGCCTCTATCAAATTTAATTCTGCCTCATCTGCAAATGCCGGATACTACGCATCGATAATAAACGGCACAAGCTTAGGTATTTCGGGAATGGTTTACAGCCATACTTCCCCCTCGAAGCTTTTCATTGGAAAATACGGGGCGTTGCCTCTTTCTAAAACCGCTGAAACAGCATACGGAACAGATGCGAGCGTTACCGTGGTTTCAATGGTTGCGTATGACGAATACAGCGGAACTAAGGTCACAGGAAACGCTTCCCGTAACGCCCTTATGCTTACCAAGGACGGCACAATCTCTTGTGTGATCGCAGATAACAGCAACCCTAACTATCAGTATCATACGATAGGCACCATTAACGAGGGCGACGATATATGGGCGCAGGGCTACGGCTTTGACTACCGCTATATCAGAATTTACGACTGTGCTGTTGACGAAGAAATCATAAGACAGAACTATTTTGCAGATATGGCGTATTTCAACGGCTTTGATGTTACGGGCTTCACAGAGCTTCCTCAAAGCACCAAGAGTATTATAATTAATGAAGCAATGGCTCACGCAATTGATGAAGAGGGCCTTAAAGAAATCTTTGACACGCTCATTGCAGACGCCGTCACAGAGTATAAGACATCCTACGACTACTACGCATCAAAGCATCTTTGGTACGACGACGATCATCACCTGATTGCATTCCTCGACCTCGACAACATTCCTGAAAGCGAGGTTGGTCACTCCGCTTATTCTGCATACGCTACCGGAACGAGCAAGGGCGTTGATGAAAACGTCCACAGGCTCGTATACTACTACGGTGAAACAACCGATTCGGTGGTCGTTCAGAACGGAGCAAAAAGCCGTCGCTTTACATATGCAAAAATCATCGGCGGAGAAAACGCAGGCAAATGGTATATGCTCCAATCTCTCGGCAATGACCGTACGTTCGGAGAGCTTTCCGAGGCAGGAACGATTACCGAGGACTCTATGCTCGAGCAGATGATAGGATGCCAAGTCTCCGGTAAAAACGGTGGATATAAGATTCATATCGGATACGCCTTCACCACCACCGACGTAACGAGCGGAGTTGCGCTCGACACTGTCCCGCTTGACAATATGTTCAAGCCTGATTCCGAGGCAGACAACGCATACACCGTCGAAACCGTACGAACCCGTGATATTTTTACGGGTACCTTTACAACCTCATTCGCCTACGGTTCTCTTGTCAACAGGTTCATACACAGAAATGGCTCAGACGCAGCGGGATATATATCCTACAACTACGATGGAAACCCTTGGACGGGTGCTGTTCTCGGAGATAACTCCGCCCACCTTGCGGATATACTCACCTATACCTCCTGCGTTGACAATGCAGCAGGAAACGGAACGAAGGATATAACCGCTATCCGCTCGGGAATGATGGTGTCAAATACAGGAACGGTTTACACCACAAAGAATGATTCATCCTTAACCCCCGTAGCTCCCAATGCCACAAATGCACCCGCACTCTACTCCGCACAGGCTATTGACGGTATGATGGCAGGCTTTAACAACGGAAGCAATTTCTACATATATGCAGAGCAGTCTGCTGTTAAGTATGTCAGAATTTACGACGTAGCCTTGACACAGGAGCAGTATTTGCAGAACCACTTCGCTGACCTCTGCTATCACTACGGTCTCAACATAGACGGCTACTTGAAGCTCGGCGACAGCAAGCTCGGCGACAGCTATAAAAACAAGCTCATTTCGGCATTTGCCTCCTATTCGATAGGAATAGACGGAACGAAGGAAGCTTTGCAGACAATGCTCGACGAGAAGGCGCAGGAATACCTCTCCTCGTACGATTACTACGCGGAAAACGGACTATGGTACGACGACGGTCACCTCATTGCATTCATCGACGTAGACAATCTTTCCGCTGACCAGATAGGCTTTACACGTATCGAAAACGGATCTGCTTCTCAGCTTGACGAGAACGACCGCTTTGCATTCTATCAGGGACAGACCACCGACGCTACAATAACCCAGAACGCTGGTAATACCCGTTACTTTGCGTACTTTAAGTCAATAGGCGGACAGAGCGCAGGCAAGTGGTATATGGTTCATTCCACCCACCCAAGCGGACAGGTGACTCACTCCTTTGGAACAGGTCTTAGAGACGGAATCTACACGGCTGATAACCTGCTCGAACAGTTCAACACCACAAACAACGGTTTATACACCGTACATTTGGGCTACGCATTCTCAACCGATGAGATTTTGGCAACGGGAACCGATCTGACCAAAACAACTCTTCATACAATGTTTGTTCCCAACGGACAGGCAAACAATAAATTTACCGTAGAGGAAATGTCTGATATATATCTGCCGGTAGCCGATACTCGAGTCGGCTCATCCGCACTGAAGGTTCTCGGCAAGGAAGCAACCAGATACTTTACAGCCAGCCAGTCCACCTATTCCAGCGGCACGAACAAATGGTCGGGTATTGGAGCAAACAACAACAATGCTTCTAACTTCATAACCGAGGAAGGCAAAAACAATATTCTTCATGCGGCTCACATAGTTGAATACCTTTCTTACGAGAACAGCATTCTCTCCGCAAACCGCATGGCTACTATATATAACCCCACCACAAATAAGCTCGTGCATGAAGTAAACTCTGAGGCAAACCGTTATACGTCATCAGCCATTACGTTCGATGCGGCTACTGCATATAGCGCAGATTTCTCCATTGGCATTCAGTACCGTACTCTTAACTATCTGCGTTTGTATGACACAAGCCTTACCGATGCTCAGTTTAAGCAGAATCACTTTGCCGACATAGTATACATGCACAAGATGGATATTTCCGAGTTTGCAACCCTGTCTGATGTCGAGAAGCTTGGAATTTACGAATTTGCATCCTCGCTGGAAGCAAATGACGAGGGCGTAGTAGATCTTATCAACGCACAAATAAAGAAGACCATTGCAAACCGCAAGGCAGCAACCGCAGCAGCTCTTTCCGCTATGTCCTTCGTAGGCTATCAGGCAAGACTGCACACCAACGTCGGTGTAAGAAGCGTATTTAAGGTTAATACCAACGCTATCTCGCAGTATACTGTAAAGGCGTACGGAGCGCTCGTAGGCTTCGCAAAGAACAACTCCACGTTCTCAGATTTCACCGTTTCCTTTGACGGCGAAAAAGTAACGTCCAAAAATGCATCGGTAACAGCATCCGTTGATGCAAGCTTCAAGACCATTGAGGGAGCAGAGAAAGAATTTATACTCGGAAAGGGAAATGATTCCACTCTGTTTGCATACACGGTTGACTTCATCGAAAACGGAACCATCGCAAAGGACGGAACGTTTGTAGAGGGCGAAGGCTTTGAAAATCACATAGCCGACAGTAAGGATACCGAAATGTTCTTCCGTGCATTTATAATCCTTGAATATGAGGGCTGCTACCATGTGGCTTACGTTGACGGTGCAAGCAAAAACTATGATAATACCAGCGTATCTCTCGCCGAAATTTCCAATTACTACAATACATACAATAACGGCGAATTTGCCAATAACGTATGTATAAAGGCTGTTGTTGGAAACAATGACGAGGAATAATGAAGGAGGGTAAATAAATGAAAAAGTACGAAAAACCCACGGCTGAAATCGTAAAGATTAAGGCAGAGGAATTTATAACCCTCTCGATAAACAGTCAGGGTAACAACGACAATACCGTAGGTATTTGGGAATTGCCCATGAATTGGGACCTTTAATAGCGTTAACGGCACACGCTAATTCTAAACCAACAAAAGCTCCGAGCAATCGGAGCTTTTTCCTTTATTTATATTTTCCGTACAATTCCTCAAAAACAACAATATGTCAAGTCTACCAAACAATTTGATATTGTTATTATTGTTGTACTATGTTATATTATACTTAAGATATTATGCCCTCGCATTAATTTGTGTGCATATTGTCAAAAACCAAAGTGAGGTAACAGTAATGAAAAGAAAAGTATTAAGCCTGTTTCTCGTACTCGCTACGGTGATTTGCGCCCTACCTGCGCTCTCACTCGTGTCCCTTGCATCGGAGCCTATCGAGAAAAACTACGACTACTACAAGGATTTGTGGTACGACGAGGGACATCTCGTTGCCTTTGTTGACGCAACAGACCTCTCAAACCTTGTAATCAACAAGGCGCAGGATAACTCAACCGCATCGGGAATTCACAACTACATTAAAATCACGGGCGGCAAACTCGCAGGCGAGTACTATATGATAACCAACGAGAAGGGCTCGTTGACCGCACAGGGCGGTCTGCCCGCAATTACTGCGAGCCAGACCTCAAAACCCACGTGGTCCTCAAGCTCCGATTACAAAATCCATATCGGAAACAGCTTCGCAGCAAACGAGATTGCGGGCGAAACCGCTATCGGTGCGCTTGAGGGTGTATTCAATCCCGAAGCTTCGAGCATAGCTTCAATAGAAGCTGCTATCAAATTCAATTCTGCATCATCTGCAAATGCCGGATATTATGCCTCGGTAATCAACAGCACAAACGAGGGTATTTCGGGAGCGGTTTACAATCACGATAGCACTGCATCGAAGGTTTTTGTAGGAAAATACGGAGCCCTCAAAGGAAGCAAAACAACAACCGGAGCTATCGGTAAGGATGCAGGGGTAGTGCTCCTCTCTACCCTTACCTTCGGCGAATACAGCGGAACTCAGGTCACGGGAAATGCCGTTCGTGAGGCGCTTATGATGGATGTGTCGGGCATTACCTCTTACTTCATGGAGGCAAACAAGAACCCCAATTATCAGTATCATACGATAGGCACCATTAACGAGGGCGACGATATATGGGCTCAGGGCTACGGCTTTGACTATCAGTACATACGCATTTACGATTGTACAATAGACGAGGCAACACTGAAAAAAAATCACTTTGCTGACCTCTGCTACTACTACAAGCTTGACGTTGACAATGACGTCGTTAAGTATTATGGTGCAAATTTCTACGATAGGTTTGCGAAGATGGAGATAGGAAAGCTCTCGGCGGGTGAAGTTGAGATGATTCAGACCCTGATCGAAGATCCCGACGCAGATTTCTCAGAGCCGATAGAGTTTGTTCACGACGAAAATTATGACAAGCACGCATTTTTGTGGTATGACAACGACCATCTCGTTTCGTTTGTCGATATGAGCAATCTAAACACAGCAGGCGCTGTTGCGACCGTCGGCTCATCGACCTCCGAGCAGATTGACGCTGCCCGAGTTGTGATAGGCAGCTCGGTAACCGCTACCTCTAACGGAACTCACTCATATGCAAAGATAATCGGCGGCAAAAATGCGGGATACTACTACATGCTCGGCGCAGATGCCGATTCCAACATGCTCAGCGTAACCTCGGACGGATACCTCGACTTTGATGCTACCTTTGCTATTTGGGGCTCTAACAATGCAGGTATTTATACTCAATACCTCTTCCCAAGGAGCTCGGTTGATGCTACCTTCGGCGGAATCTCCAACCTCGGAGCCCAGGTAAAGTCGGTTGTACGAGATTCCATGTTCGACCCCACCGCTATTCAGCTGTACGACAAATCCTACGGTACATACACCCTCAATGAGGTTATGGTTGTAGATACAAATACCTACTACACCAGCGGATATGCAAGATGGCTGGCAAAGGGAGGCGAAGCTGACGCTTACTCCATGGATAACAAACCCGGAAGCTTCAAGAACATTTTGTTCACGTCCGCAGCAAATATGGGAGTTCTTTATAACAAATCAAATTCTACCGACATAACCGCTATCGGCACAGGTGTACAGACCTCAAAGGGAGCGTTTGTTTACGCAGATAATAGGGAGATTACAAACGGAGATGCGCTCACTCTAACCTACACCGTGACCTTCCAGTCACCGACGTTTTTCAAAACCGATGTCACTGCAATCACTGAAAAAGCAACTAAGATATTAAAGGTAAACCTCGGCAAGTGCAACGGATATACGTACAAAGATGACATAAGGGACCGTTTGGTTGTCAGCGGTTACAAAATGGCATACATCAGACTCTATGACTGCAAGCTTACCGATGCGCAGATTATGCAGAACCATTTCGCAGACCTCTGCTACTACTACAACCTTCTCACCGACGAACAGCTCGAATTTCTCCGTACAAAGGGCGGATATGTTCTGACCGATGAATTTTACAGCGAGTTTGTTAAGTTCAATATAGGCTCCTGCGATGAAAACAAAATAAACAGTATGAAGGCTCTCATAGTTGCAGCAATTGACCGAGCAAATGCGGCAGAATCCAATGCTATCGCTGAGAAAATTTCAGGCGAGTTCGGCATTTTCGCACAAATATCAGTGAGCAAGGCTGCGGCAGATAGCATATATAACAGCTATGATGCAACCCTCTCTCACGTAAAGAGCGTGCTCGACAGCGCTGAGGCAGAGGTAAAAACCACGAGCGATGCCGAGAAGCGTGAGTTTATCAACGAGCAGAGGGTCATTATAGAAAATGTGTATATTGAAATGCTTAATCTCAAGCGCTCTATGAAGTCCTACTATCTCAATGCCGAGGATGCTTTTAATGCAATCAAAAATATCAACAGCAACGCCTCTGCTATGCAAAAGGACGACTTGCTGATGGCGCTCACTGTATGCAAGGCGGCGGCTGCATTTGCCGACGAGAGATATTTGCAGGTTGCGTTCTTCCGGGCTCTTATCGATACCCTGAAGGCAAAGGCCGACGATGCAGAAATAACCTACCGTGCAGTTGATGCAATTGTTTCAACCAACGTTAATGACTTTATAAAATTTGCGGGATATCAGGTTCGTGTCACCGACTATGTTGCTATCCGTGCGCTATTTGTATGCGACGAGACTGCGATAGAGGCAGGCTACACTTATGGACAGAATACGTACGACATCGTATCCTACGGAATACTCTGTTTCAAAAAGGGAGAAGAGGCATCGGTATCCTATGACGGAAAGACAACGGTTGCCGAAAATGCAGAGATAATCAGGCTTGGCGGCACACAAAGATATGAGGTTGACAGCAGGAGTGCTACGGAAGCAATAGCTGCGACCGGCGAAAACGGCACGGTTGTAGCTATGGAAAAGGGTTACAGCAACGTTCCCCTGGCGTTAAGAGCTACCGAGTATCAGCAGGAGTACACATTCCGAGTATTTATGGTACTTCAAAATTCAAACAAGACGCTCACCTTTGTGAAATACAGCGATGCGGTGAGTGAAAATCTCGGAGACAGCGCATCGATATACGAGGCGGCAAGCTATATCAAAGCGAGCAATCCGCTCTCGGATGCACTCAATGCTAATTACAACATATCAAAGGTGCTTGCCATTGTAGACGCAAGCAAGGAGGAGGGCTAATATGAAAAAGCTACTATGCCTAATTCTGTGCTTTATAATGATTTTGTCGGTAGTTGCCTGCAATGATACCGACAACGACGGCACGACGACGACCACAACAACAGCACCGCCACCGCCCGTTAACCCCGGACCGGGTGCGGTTATAGACCCGAATTTTAAGGAATTTGACACCGAGGGCTATCACATTTACGTATCGAACAGCGGACTTGATTCAAATGACGGTCTTACACCCGAGAGGGCGGTAGAGAGCATCTACCGTGCAAACGATATTGCCCGTGATTACATAAATGGCAGCACTGAAAACAAAAAGGATGTTGTCATTTCGATAGAGAGCGGAGTTTACTACGCTCCCGAAACTGTAAAGGCAGTATCGGGAACAGCCGATATAGCAGTTTATTACACTGCAAGAGGCGGCAGAGTAACCGTTTCGGGCGGTCAGAACATAACCGCCGACAACATAAAGAAGGCTACCGACGAGTACGTTCTTTCACGCATTAAGAACGACGAGGTCAAGAACAACCTCTGGGAAATTGACCTCTCAATGTATTCGGGTCTCACCCCTCTTTTTGACCCCTCAAACCTTAATACATTTACCTCTACCGAATTTTATTCAAACGAGCTGTATCTGCTGCCTGCGAGATGGCCCAATGCAGACGAAATAATCCCCGAGGCGCAGAAGGACCACCCCACAAACACCACGAACTCAAATAATCTGCACGGTTATTTCATTACCGAGTATCTTTGCTACATCAAGGATGGAGCGTTTAAAACTCCAACCGAGGTCGGAGATGGCGCTGATAAACAGACGTTGCCGCTCGTTATAACCTTCAAGGGCGACAGCTACGACAGAATCAGCGGCTACGACTTTGAAAATGAGGATATCTATACCCACGACTTCTTCTCGAACAACTGGGACGATATGATTCATAAGGTAACAAGCTTCTACGGCGGCGACATCAAAATGATGGACGGTAAAACCTATGAGGGCTATATCACGCTTGACCGCGGACGTCAGTACAACGGCGAGCTGGCGCTTGAGGATGCTAACGGCGCTGCGACCTTCCGCCGCGGATATTTCTTCAACGTAATTGAGGAGATAGATACAGAGGGAGAATACTACTACGACTACGACAATAAGGCTATGTATCTCTACGCTAAGGACGAGGCGGTGCTCGACAGCATTTTCGTCAGCCTGCTTCCCTCTAATGTATTTGAGATATGCGGAACAAAAGACAGCAATATTGAAAACGTACACATCCGCAATATAGACGTTATGCACGGAATAGAAAGTCTTCTTTTCGTAAACTATGCAAAGAACATAACCGTTAACAGCTGTGAAATTGCAAACTGCACTAACATAGGCGTAGATATTCAGAATTCAGAGAATGTAAGAATTCTCAACAGCAAAATACACAGAACGGGATATCAAACCGTTGCGGTGAAGGTTTGCCATCAGGCAAATGCAGGTCAACCCCTTACTGAGGCTGATATTTTGATTGAAAACTGCGAAATTTTCGATATGGGCAACAAAAGGATAGTCGGTTCAAGCGCAGTAGGCGCTTCCTATTCAAGCGGTCTTACCGTAAGAAATTGCACTATGTACGGCGGCGGACACCAGGCTGTAGGCTATACAGACATGTACAACCTCATCGTTGAGTATTGCGACATTTACGATTTCATTACCGAGTCCGACGACGTAGGTCTGTTTTACGGCGTAGGACAGTACAATTCCAACTTTGGCTCTGTTATGCGCTACAACTACATTCACGACCTTTACACCTCGTGGGCCAAATACGGTATATGTATATTCTATCACGATTACAACGGACTTGGTTATCAGATTTACGGAAACGTCATAGCAAACATAGCCGCAGGCAACGAGGAGGCTAAGATAGCCCTAACCTCTTCCGTTCGCGGAGTTGATATGCACGATAACCTTGCCATAAACATATACGGCAATCGCCAGCAGGCAACCTATATTGACTTGGATTGGGATGTTTTGACGGCATCAACCTGGTGGCGCTGTATGTACGGTGAGGAAACGCAGAATTTGTGGACAGCAGGCGAAAATCGTCCGCTATATCAGTATATCGATAACAGCGGACTGTTCGGCGCATGGGATAATTCCTCTGCGGCAACTGACGAAAGCAGAAATTATCTGTATAAGAAGATGAAGGAAGTCCTGTCCGAGGAATTTGCTTTGGAAATGTTCTCACACGGCGCAGCCGAGCTTGTAACTCCCGATAACAACTGGTTGCAGGAAAACGGCTATGTAATTATTGACGATGAGGAAGCAAAGAAGTTCAAGATAAAAATACTTTCCGGAAGCAACGAGGGCACCTATACGCCTACCTCTACCAGCGATATGTTCCAGATACTCGTTGAAAAGGCAGGCTGGACAGGAAATGTCGTCACAATACCGACAAACGTAACAGTTTATTATGGGGAGACCCGTGTCAAGAATCTGACTTATAATATATACGAAAAGGATGGCGACAGCTACCGTCTGTCCCCTGCGGCAAAGGCTCTCAAGGGTGAAAATGCAACAATATCCGACTTTAACGGCGGATCTTCGGTTGTTGCAAGCATGACTAAATACTATTTCTATTCCGATAAGGCATTCCTCGGAGAATTTCACAACAACATAATGATAGGAATGCCCTATCATTACGAAATCGGAGCAAGCAATATCGGAAACTGCGTCATGGATTACTACGACAATGAGGTTATCACTTATTATATGCCCCTGTTTGAGGAGGATGGATCGCTCGGAATAGATCTCTCGGATGTCCTTTATGAGGTAACGGACAGCAAATTTGATTTTGAAATGCTGGACATCAGCAAAACAGGTTCCGACATAAAGTGGTAATGAGGAAACAGAAAAAATGGTAAAACACGAGATATACGTAAGCAAAACGGGCGATGATAAAAATATAGGCTCAAAGGCTTCGCCCGTAAGAACTATATCGGAGGCAATAAGGCGGGCTGCCACGGCAGACCGTTGGTTTCCGTTCAATATATACGTAAGAGGCGGAAATTATCACGAAACGCTTTCCTTCGGCGCTCTTGACTCTCGAAAAAACAAGGGCTGCGAGCTCACAATTTCTGCGTACAAAAACGAAAAGGTTTGCGTACACGGAGGATACGAGATTGAGGAAAGCAGGATTAAAAAGGTCACTGACGAGTCAATTCTCTCCCGTATTATAAACGAGGGAGCACGAGATAAAATCTATGCGATAGATTTATCGGATAAAAAGCAGTATCTTTTCCCTAACAGGCAAACCTTCCAGTACGGAGCGTGCAGAACCGCACTTTTCCGCAACAATAAGATGATGGAGCCTGCAAGATATCCGAAAAAGCTATCGACTGACCGCACGACTGCGGGCGAATATATGCACGCAACTAAATACGATTACCCCGTATCGGATGACGGAAAGATGAGAAATGTATCTATGACCGTTTTGGAGGATTCGCTGTTCGAGCGCATGGAAAAGTGGGATAAATCTGTATTAAAGGATTTGTGGGCAGACGGATATTTTTCTCATACCTGGTGGGATGAATACTGCCGTATAATATCCTTCGACAAGAAGAAAAAGCAGATAAGAACCAACGATGACGCTATGTTTTATACCGCCCCCAACGGCGTTCTGCTGCCTAACCTCAACGTGGGAAGGTTTTATCTCTTCAATATTTTTGACGAGCTGAGCGAGGAAAATGAATTTTTCATCGACTATAAGAGCGGTATCGTTTACGTTTATTCCGAAACACCTATCAAAACCGGCGACATCGTTTTGGGTACGGAGACGAACCACTTGCTCACCATAGACCGTTCGGTCGGCATCAACATCAAAAACATTGATTTTGCATATTCACAGGGGTATCTTGTTCAGATGTGGGATGCCAGCTGTTGCTCGCTTGACGGTTGCAATCTTTACTGCTCCGGATACGGCGCAGGGCGAATCAGCTACTCGAACAACATAACAATTAAAAACGCAGTTGTTACGGAAACGACTGGGGGACTCTCCTTCAATGGCTGTGGAAACCTGCAAACCCTAACCGAATCCAACTGTGTGGTCGAAAACTGCATATTCCACGACGTATCAACCACCCATCGCTGTTACAACTCCTGCCTTGGGTCGGGCGTTGACTGTGTGGGAATTAAGTTTTTGCACTGTAAGCTGTACAATGCGCCGCACATGCTCCTTTCATTGGGCTCATTCACCGAGGTTGCATACTGCGAATTTTTCAACGCCGCAAAGGACTCTGACGATTGCGCTGCAATCTATTGGGGCGCCCGCCCCGACACTGTCGGAAACGTAATTCACGACTGCTATTTCCACGACCTCGGAAACGTATGGCAGACCTGGGGTACGAATGCGATTTATCAGGACGATATGGGAACAGGTGCAGATATATACAACAATATATTTGTAAACGTTGCCTCGCCGGATAAATCCTCAGCCATAAAGGGCGCATCCTTCCATCGCTCGCATAACAACATTTTTATAGGCCCCAATCCTCCCGACGGAGGATACTTGTACGGCCTTTATGACTGGATATTCAGGGCTTCAATTGACTTTGACGACGATGCTCCCGCAATAGGTCTTGGCACAAATGTGCCAAAATGGCACCGAATGCTCGAAAGAGTAGGCTTCTTCACGCCCGAGTGGCGCAAAAAGCTGAAGGGAACACTCTGGCAAAAAATGTACGATCCTCTCGATGAGAGCAAGATTGCGCAGTTAAAGCTCTATCAGGCATCTCTCGAGGGCGAGGAGCCGGAGCTGAAAAATGCAAAGGTGGCGATGAAGCTCGCAGAGCTTCTGTTCGTCGGAAAATATGCTGACGGCACTCCGATAGAGGGAAATATTTTTGATGTAATAAAGGAAAAATTTCCGAGCTATTACCAAAAGGCACTTACGGACAGTGAGGGCGCAGGAGAAGTGTTCAGAATAAACCGCATAAAGCATATTGTTATGGAGCTCATATGGTTCGGCGAAATCATGCCCGAATACTACCAGACTCTTGACGGCAACCTTATCATAGGAAGCAAAAACTATGCAGGCGAGCTGAATGATAATGACGTAATGCGTCATCTAAACCATTTCAATAACCTTAATATGGAAAATGATAAGATGCCTGACGGAAATTCATTGTTTGTTGATTCTGAGGGCGGTGATTATACAATGACCGAGGAAGGACTCGCATTTGTCAGGAGTAAAATCGAGGGCTTTGAGCCAATAGATTTTTCCAAAATAGGAGCCGGAAAATAAAAATCAATAACTAAAAAACAGAGCAAGGACGGAGTTTTTCCGCTTCTGCTCTGTTTTATTTTATTTACGTATATTTTCTATAAAAATATTGACTTTTAGCTCTATTACTGTTAAAATTAAATTGTAAAAAATTACATTTATTTCCCCAAAAACACGGGATTTACAGTGAGCGTATAAAGGAGAATTGATATGATATATTCAAATGCAGATTTTTTCAACGTAGCAGAGCTAAGACCTACCGCCGACGGCGGATTTGATATGCTCAGATTCCCAAAGAGCGCATATAAGAATATGAAAAATATGGGTACTAAAATGTCGCATATCGCCACCTGTACCGAGATACGCTTCGTAACCGATGCGGACGTTGTATGGGTAACCCTGATGAGCAAGACCTCGGACACCGAAATATTCCTCTATTCGGGCGATTACAAGCGTGACGTGTACCACCTCAAGGCAGGAGCGAAGCAAACGCTGACAATAGAGCCTATGTCTACCTTTAAGGGCAAGAGCGACGAGATGCTCGATTCGCCTATATACAGAAACCGCTATTCGCACAACGTATACAGGATAGTAATTCCCAATGCGTATATGACGTTTTATGAGATACGTGCGCTTAACGGCACGTATATGCGTGCCCCTGTAGCAGAGGAGCTGCCGAAGAAAAAAATGCTTTTGTACGGCTCGTCGATTTCGCACGGCTGTTGGAGCGAAAATTACACCCTCGGCTACGTAGGCGTTGCAGCCGAGAAGCTGGGACTCGACCTGCTCAATAAGGGAATGTCGGGAAGCTCAAGATTTGAAAAGGAAACAGCCGATTACCTCGCAGGTGAGGATTTCGACATTGCCCTCATGGAGCTGGCGACAAACATGACTAACCCAAGCGATTATACCGTTGACGAGGTTTTGGCTGCGGTTGAGTATACCATGCGCACTGTATGTGAGAAAAACCCCGACAAGCCTATCGTTTGTATGTCGCCGTTCATTCACATGTGGGGAAAAGAAGCCGAAAATGACAGGGAAAATCACAAGCTGCTCGTCAAGGAAAAATTGGACAGTATGATAGCTTCGCTTCCTTATAAGAACCTCAGATATTTCGATTCCGAAAGGGTGTTTGATAAGGCATACCTTTGCTGCTGGGACTTCTGCCACCCGTCGGATTTCGGCCATATCGATATGGGATACAATCTCGTAAATCTTCTTAAGGATTTGATATAAGAACAACAAAAACAAGCGCTTTCCCTCAAAAAGCTTGGCAAAAACTTTCGCAAAAGGAACGAAACAGACGCTTTTTGAAAAAAGCTTAGCAAAAACTTTTATAAAATGAAAAAGTAAAAGTGAGGCACAAAAGTGCCTCACTTTTTTTGGTTTTGCCGAAATACGGCAGCCCCTCTTAATCCTTTACACCGGAGTCACCCTCAGGTGCTTCAACCGTGTAAATTATATCCATAGCGAGCTTAACGGTTTCGGAATCAAGTCCTGCAAAGCCGTTATCCCTCTGGCGTGAAGCTACGTAGTAGAAGCTCCTTGCGCTCAGAGTCTCGCCTCCAACCGTATCGGTCAGCGAGCCGTCCTCATTGTCGGCAGGCTCATCCGAGTATACGTATATCGTTCCGACAACATCGCCGTCCTCATCGGTAATCAGAGCGTATGCTGCGAATACGTATGCCTCGTCCGCAGAGGACACGGCAGAGTATGCAAGCGATGACGTAAATTTACCGTCGGTTACCTTGTTTACACTCTCGCCAAGCACGGTATTCTTCACGGCATATGAGAGGTCATAGGTGAGAGTATCGCCGCCTGCCACAAGCTCCGAGAGCTTAGCATACAGGGTGCCTATCTCTACATTATAGCCCGCCTCTGCAAGCGCTGAGAGTGCATCTGTGGACACACCGTAGATTCCGAGCAGAACAGCTGCTCCGTTATCATTGCCAATCGAGTGACCGCCATAGGTTATAAGGCTGCCGACTCCGCCGCCTGCGGTATAGGAAACGGATATCTGCTTTTCCGTGTATCCTGCGCTGACGGTAAAGGTCGCCTTCTTCTGTTCGAAATCAAGGCTTATTGCGTCAAGGGTGGGAGCAACTATATCAACAGCACCCGTCGTTTTTACGTAGTCCTCTATGTATTTCGAGATTGCGGAGAGGATTGCCTCCTTCGCCTTCGCCTCGCTCAGCGAGGAGATGAGGTCGATAGAAAGGCTTGCCGCCTCTATTGCCTCTGCGAATACTAAAACGGGGTCGTTTTTATGAGTTGTTTCTACCGTTGTCATGGGGTAAAGGTATGCGTTTGTTGCCGCCTCTATTGCCATTGCCAGCATATCGTGGCTGACCGAGCCGGGCTGAGTTGAGTTATCGGCAAGAATTTCCGTTTTGGAAATATCGTAACCGAACAAGGTCTTTACCCACAGCAGTGCAGATGCAAATCTCGCAACCTCATAATTCAGGTGAACGTCATTCTGGCGGTAAAGAACATTTCCGTTTTTGCCGTTGTTCTGGCTCATTGAGCCGAGATACGAGGTTTTGAGGTTTTCGAGCATCGACGAGCCCGAAATAACGGTGTCTATAACCTTATCTCCGACAATTTCCTCGCCGTCCTCGTCAAGCTCGTAGAGGGTGGGAAGGAAGTCGCTGTAAAACGTCCTCATATTGCTGAGCCTGCTCTGCGCATCGTAGGGGGCGAGCCAATGGTTAAACCATACGATTGGCGCATCAATGTCCAAATCCCTGAACAGGCGGACAAATTTCTGCATATCCGATGCCAGCTGCTCATGCTTGCCCGAATCAAACGCCTCGTTATAATCCTGAAGAACTATTATATCCCAATCAAACGTCAGATACTTCTGAACGTTAGTCATCTGGTTAAATCCAAAGGTTTTTTCAACTCCGCTGATGTACACAAACGCATTCGTGTCGGTAGAGTCGGTGAGTGAGGTTTCGTAATGCGTGTTGAGCGTTCTGCCTCCGTAGGTCATTTCAACAAAAACGATTCTGTTGTCAGGGGCAAGCTCCTCTGTAATCGCCTTCAACCAATATCCGTCATCCACAGCTACTCCGCTACCAACCGAGTCGTTGGTGAGGCTGTTTCCTATCGCCAGAACGTTTCCGCTCATTATCTTCGACTCATAGCCAAACGCCTCTGCCCAGGCTTTTCCGAACGAGGCAATTGCAACGTAGAGCTCCATATCCTCAGAGCAGTCATCAAACGCATCCTTTGCGATATACACAGTACCGTTACCGATATCAATGTTATCGGCAATCTCTGCTCCGATAAACGCACCCTTGCCAATAGATGCTACCGAGTCGGCAACACGTGCGCTCTTCAGCTTTATCATATTGTTAAAGGCGTAAGAGCCAACGTGAGTTACGCCCTGGCAAACCTCGATATACTCTATCTCGTTTACGTATCCGTACTCATACCAACGGGGTGTGAAGTACGCCTCGGCGGTATAGTCCATCATTTTTCCGTCGCCTATTATAAGCAGCCGTTTATCCTGCGTGTAGAGCCACGAGGTATCGTCGTTTATAGGCGCAGAATCGGTTATCAGGCTGTATTCAAATTCATATCCCTTCTCAGCTGCCGAGGCAAACGCGTTTATCATCTTCGAGCCTGCGGGCACGTAGTACCTTGCCCTCTCGCTCTGCGACATCGGTTGCAGGCAGGCGGCAAGGTGTGAGGTAAGAGAAGCCGTCGTGCTCATAACAACAACGGTTTTCAGATTGGGGCATGCGCCGAACATATTTAAGCTACCCGTTATTGTCGAGGGGATATAGATATATTCAAGAGCAAAGCACTGCTGCGCTACCTGCGCATTCGCAATACTTGTTACACCCTCGGGTATTACTATCGACTTCAGAGCGTGGCAATAGCCAATCGGAGACAGTGTTCTCACAGTCGAGGGATATACTATTTCTTCAAGGGCATAATATCTTTCAATAAGATATATGTATCCGCTTGACGGTGCTATCGAGGTGATGCCCTCGCCAAACACGAGCTTTCTTATTTTACCGCTCCACTCGTTATGCCAAGGAGCGGTCTCTCTCGTCATTGTCAGCGCGCCCGAGCCGTTCACGGTCAACGTCAATTCCTCATCAATAAACCATGTGAACGCACTTCCCGCACTGCCGTCGGCAGAACAGGAGCCGGATGCGATAATCTCTGCCTCACCCTTCTCTGCCCACTTAGCAACCAGATGCACGTCATCCTCTACTGCCGAGGTAAAATCCCAGAGCAGTCCGTCGTGATACCAGCCGCTGAACACCCAGCCCGAGCGCTCAGGCGCACCGGGGTCCTTAACCTTATCACCCATCGAAAGAAGCTGGGACTCAAAGCTCTGTGCTCCGTCGGAGTCAAAGGACACGGTTAAAATTTCCGATGCGGACCTGTAACGGGCAACCAGATTCAAATCCTCGGTTACCTCGCCCGTGCTGAAATTCCATTTCGTATCGCCGTTGAACCAACCGATAAACAGCATTCCGTCCTTGCTGGGGGCGTCGGGCTCTGTTGCAAACGAGCCGTGGTCCACCGTCTGGTCGGGGTATTCGCCTGCGCCGCCGGAATCAAAGCTTACCGTATGCTTGATTTCGGGGGGATTGTCTATTATCCACCTTGCCGTCAGAGTCATATCCTCCTCTGCATAGTAGGCAGAAAAGCTCCATTTTTCCTCGCCGTTATACCAGCCGTCGAAGGTGTAGCCGTCCCTTGTGGGGTCTGCGGGCTTATCTATTTTTTGTCTGCCCGTTATTGAGAGCGTCGAGGTCGTATCACCGTTTTCAAAACCGCCGCCGTTGCAGTCAAAGGTTACAGTAGCCTTATTTTCCAAGGTCTCCTGCCACTTTGCTGTCAGAGTGATGTCCTCATTTACGTAATAGGACGAAAAGCTCCACTTTTCCTCGCCGTTATACCAGCCGTCAAAGGTGTAGCCGTCCTTTTGGGGATCCGTTGGCTTTGCCAGCTTTTCACCCTTATTCAGTGTGACAGCCGCAACCTCGCTGCCGCCGCCCGAGTCGAAGCTGACCGTAACCGTCTCATCAGCACACGCAATTGCCATAGGCAACAGCATTGCAAAAACGAGCATCAGCGCCAGCACCTTGGATATTTTTTTCATTTCCTTCTCCTTTAAATACTTTTTGTATTATATTTTTATTATACAATAATCCCATTTCAATGTAAATTGTGACATATCACAAAAAAATATGCCTTATTTTGTCTATATTGACTATGCATTATTTTAAATTTAATTGACTTATCTTTATTTTTATGTTATTATTTATCTATTAAGCGAAAAGGGGGCACAATTATGAGCAAAACAGGGTATGCTCTGTTTTTCGATATAGACGGCACGCTTTATTTTGACGGAAAAATATCCGAGGAAAACGTCCGTGAGCTCAACCGTGTGCGTGAAAACGGCAATATGATATTCATAAACACAGGCCGTTCATACGGATACTGCCCGCCCGAGCTTGTAGGCGGCGAGGTTTTGTGGAGCGGATTCGTGTGCGGCTCCTCCTACGTCTATGCAAACGGCAGAGTTTTATGTGATAAGCGTCTTTCCCGTGAGTGCGTGGGTAAGGTAATTGATTTTTGCATTGAGCGATGCCTTTGCGCAGTTCTGGAGGGCGTGGACAACGCCTACTTCATTATCCCCGACGGCGCAGACGATTCCTTTTTCACAAAAACGTCGTTCAAAAAGGGCGCTGCCGAAACCGTCAGAGATAATTTTGACTCCTTCCTTCGCTCAGAGGCGGCAGAAAAAATAACTAAAATATCGTTTCTCACCCCCCTTTCGCCAGAGGACGTGAGTGGATTTGATGAGCTGTGGTTTATCCACTTTGACACCTACACCGAGGGAATACTCAGAGGCTATACTAAGGCATCGGGCATCTCGGTTATCGAGAAGGAGCTTGCCGTTCCCCACGAAAAAACGGTAGCCTTCGGCGACAGCGCAAACGATATAGAGGCTCTCGATTATGCACATACGTCTGTGCTGGTAATGCACGGGGGCTCGGCAATGACAAACTATCCTGCAACAGAAAAAATCACGGGAGAGCCCACTACGGCAATCGCCCGTTATCTGAAAGAGAACTTTTGATATGAAAACCGTTTTACTTAACGAGGAATACAGGTGCAAGGACTCCTGTGTGCTTGCGCTCGGTTTTTTTGACGGAGTGCACGCAGGACACAAGAAAATATTAAGCGCCGCCGTCGACAGAGCGAGAGTGGCAGGGCTTTACTCCGCCGTTTTCACATTCTGGGACACCGATGGCTTTAAGTCAAGCGTTCCGAGAATTATGCCCGAGACGCAGAAGTTTGAGATTTTTCGTAGCATGGGCTTCGATTATCTTTTCATCTGCTCCTTTGACGACGTAAGGGAGATGAGCGGCGAGGATTTCGTGCGCAAGGTGCTTTTGGATAAATGCTCTGCTCGCTTTGTGGTGTGCGGAGAAAATTTCCGCTTCGGTCACGACCGCTCGAGTGCCGCAGATACTCTCGGCAAAGCTCTTGGAGCTGACAGGGTTATTGTGTGCGAGGAGGAAAGGCAAAATGGAGTGTGCATTTCCTCAACTCTCATTCGCTCCCTGATACAAAACGGCGATATTGAGCGTGCAAACTCTATGCTGAGCGCACCCTACTCGCTTGAGGGCGAGGTTCTGCACGGCAAGGAGCTGGGCAGGCGTCTTGACGCCCCCACCCTCAACCAGCAGTTTTTTGACCGCTCGGTTTTACCGAAGGCGGGTGTGTACGCAACGAGAGCCATAGTCAGCGGTCACGCCTACCCCGCAGTCACAAACGTAGGAACACGCCCGACGGTGGACGGACACGGAATAAACGCCGAAACGCATATTATAGGCTTTGAGGGCGATTTGTACGGACACAACGTGCGCATTGAATTTTTAAAATATCTGCGTGGTGAGAGAAAATTTTTGTCAATAGATGCGCTGAAGGCGCAAATACATAAGGATATAGGAGATGCCATAGAATATGAGCGAAGTATGGAATAAAATAACCGTTCGAGGCAGAAAATGCGACCTCGACACCATTTGCGCCGTTGTCAGCATGGTTGACGAGGGGCTGCTCATTGAGGATTTTTCCGACGTCAAAATAAACGAAATGTACGGCGACCTCATTGACGAATCTGTTTTGTCCGCAGACCCCGACAAAATCTCGGTTTCGATTTTCCTATCGGACGAAAACAACCCTCTCGACAGCATTTCCTTTATCAGGGACAGACTCGTATCACTCGGAATAGAGTGCTCTGTTGAGTGTGAGGGCATACGGGAGGAGGACTGGGCAGAAACCTGGAAAAAGTACTATCACCCCGTCAGCCTCGGAAGGATAACGGTGGTCCCCGCATGGGAGGACTATACCGCAAAAGACGGAGAGGTTGTCGTTAAAATGGACCCCGGTATGGCATTCGGCACGGGAACACACGAAACGACGAGGCTGGTTATCCGTATGCTCCAGGAGGAGATTGTGGGCGGCGAGCGTGTGCTCGACATCGGAACAGGCAGCGGAATTCTCGCAATCTGCGCATCAAAGCTGGGTGCCGGCTACTGCGGAGCCTACGACATTGACCCCGACGCCGTAAGGGTAGCGAGAGAAAACGTCGAAAAGGACGGAGCTAAAAACGTGGAGTGCGGCGTTTCCGACCTACTTCTCGGAGTTGATATTTCAAAGGGAAAATACGACCTCGTCGTCGCAAATATAGTTGCGGACATAATTTTGCGCCTGCTGCCCGACCTCGGCAATTATATGAATGACGGCGCAAGAGCAATTCTGTCGGGTATAATTGAGCCCCGACTGCCCGAAATACGCAACGCTATGGAAGAAAACGGATTTTTGTCGGTAAGGGAGCTGCACGAAAACGACTGGTGCGCCCTTCTGGTTGAAAAGAGGTAATATATGCCGAGATTTTTTGTAAATTCTGCGAATATATCTGACGGCTACGTAACGCTTTCGGGCGATAATGCCCGCCATATATCCTTCTCCTTGCGAATGGCGTGCGGCGAGTTAATCACCGTATGCGACGGCACGGGCACGGAGTACAAGGCAGAGCTGTGTGAATTTCACGAGGGCTCAGTGCGTGCAAAAATTCTATCTCAAAAGGCAAGCGACAGCGAGCTTTCTGTCCGTGTAACGCTCTATCAGGGCTATCCGAAATCGGATAAGCTCGAATTTATAATTCAAAAAGCGGTGGAGCTCGGCGCATCGAAAATCGTTCCGTTTGAGAGCGAGCACTGCATAAAGCGCCCCGATGCGGAAAAATCCGCAAAGCGCAGCCTGCGTTTTTCAAAAATCGCAGAGGAGGCGGCGAAGCAATGCGGGCGTGCCGTTATACCGAGCGTGTCATTGCCCGTTCCGTTTGAAACGGCGCTCTCTCTGGCAATCAAAGAAAATGATGCGGTTTTATTCTGCTACGAGGGCGGCGGTGCCCCGATAACCGAGCTTATACGGGAAAACAAAAATGCAAAATCCATAGCCGTTTTTGTCGGCAGTGAGGGCGGATTCTCGGAAAACGAGGCAGCTCTTGCAAAAAATAACGGCGCTCGCCTATGCGGTCTTGGCAACAGAATTTTGCGCTGTGAAACGGCTCCTCTGTTCGCTCTTTCTGCGATTGTTTGCGGATTTGAGCTGTGATAAACCAATTCGTTTTGTACATTTTCAATAAATTTTAATATGACTTTTTGTGCTTTTTTTCAAAAAACTATTGAAATGTATCAAAAAATAGTGTAGAATATAGTACAGTATTACCAAAAAGTCGAAAAAATCAACTTTTTTACGACAATTTATAAAAGGGGAATGAAAAATATGTCCAATCGCCTGTATCAAAATGTTATATCGCAAATGAAAAATGCAACACAGAGCACAATAGGTGTTCTTGACAAGAACGGTATCATTGTAGCCTGCAGTGACTTCCAAAAAGTAGGAGAGGTCAAGATGAAGGCTATGAAGGCCCTTGCCTTTTCAGGTGAGGAGGCAATCTGCGAGGGATATACATACCGCTTTGTAAACATTCAGGATAAGGATTCGGTTATTGCCTTCGTTGAGGGTGATAACGCAGTGGCAAGCCAGACGGTGCAGCTCATCTGCGTTTCGCTTCTTAACATCAAGGAGCTTTACGACGAGAAATACGACAAAAACTCCTTCATAAAGAATATAATGCTCGACAATATTCTCCCGAGCGACGTTTACGTGAAGAGCAAGGAGCTTGCTCTTGACGGCGAAATACATCACGTCGTTATGATAATCAAATTCCTCTCGCACACAGATATTCTCCCTCTCGAGATAGTGCAGTCGATATTTGCTGACAGGAGCGCAGATTACGTTGTCTCTGTCGGCGAGCAGGATGTTGTCCTCGTCCGTCAGGTAGAGGGTGAAACCGAGGTTGAGGAGTTTGAGAAGCTGGGCGAGACCGTCGTCGAGACGATAGGCAGTGAATTTTACGCCAAGGTTTGCGTGGGCATCAGCTCCGTCACCGATAACATAAAGGATCTGGCAAAGGCATACAAGGAGGCACGCATCTCCCTTGAGGTCGGTAAGGTATTTGACCTCGAGAGAAACGTTCTCTGCTACGAAAGTCTTGGCATCGGACGTCTGATTTATCAGCTTCCCGTAACCCTTTGCGACGTATTTATGCAGGAGGTGTTCAAGAAGGGCTCGCTCGAATCTCTCGACTCGGATACTCTTATGACCGTGCAGAGTTTTTTCAAGAACAACCTTAACGTATCCGAAACCTCCCGTGCGCTGTTCGTGCACCGTAACACTCTCGTATACAGACTCGAGAAAATACGCAAAATCACAGGGCTCGACCTGCGTAAATTCGAGCACGCAGTAACCTTCAAGGTTGCGCTGATGGTTAAGAAATACCTTACCAACAGACCCACTAAATTCTGATAATTAAACCAAAGGAGATTATATAATGTCAAAAACCGTGAACTATACCGCCGCTGACTTCAAGGCGCTCGAGGAAGAGCTTGACTACCTCAAAAACGTTAAGCGTGAGGAAAACAAGAAGGAAATTTCGAGAGCAAGAAGCTTTGGCGACCTCTCCGAGAACAGCGAATATGATGAGGCGAAGGCTGAGCAGGCTAAAATAGCCGCACGCATCGCCGAGCTTGAAAATATGATAAACAACGCCCATGTCATCGACGAGGCGGAGACCGACGCATCGGTAATCAGCCTTGGCTCTGTTACAAGGGTTAAAAACCTTGCAAGCGGCCAGGAAAAGGAATACACCATCGTCGGCTCATTCACAGCAGACCCCTTCTCGGGCAAAATATCCGACCTCTCCCCGATAGGCAGAGCGCTCATCGGCGCTAAGACAGGCGACGTTGTAGACGTGCTCCTGCCCAACGGCAAGGATGCAAAGCTCGAGGTTATCAGCGTAGCAAGAGCGTCAGTTTAATAATTTAAAAGGATAGAAAAATGGCAGAAGAAAAGATAAATCAGCCCTCCGCTGGCAGTGAGCTTGCAATGCGCCGTGAGAAGCTTGCAAACCTTGTCGAGCAGGGGCGTGATCCGTTTGTTATCACAAAGTATGATATAACAGCCGATTCAAAGACTGTTAAGGATAATTTTGAACAGTACGAGGGCAAAACCGTAAGAATTGCGGGCCGTATGGTTGGCAAGCGTGTTATGGGTAAGGCATCGTTTATAGGAATTCTCGACAACACGGGAAAAATACAGTCCTATGTCCGCCGTGACGACGTCGGCGAGGAGGAATACGCAGGATTTAAGAAGTTTGACGTTGGCGACATTGTCGGCGTTGAGGGTACGGTTTTCAAGACGCAGACAGGAGAAATATCCGTCCACGCAACGGGCATAACCCTGCTCGCAAAGTCCCTGCTCCCCCTGCCCGAGAAATTCCACGGCCTCACCAACACCGATTTGCGTTACAGACAGAGATACGTTGACCTCATAGTAAACCCCGAGGTTAAGGATACCTTTGTCAAGCGCTCAAAAATTCTTACTGAGATAAGAAATTATCTTGACAGCAAGGGCTTTTTGGAGGTAGATACCCCCATTCTCGTTCCTATCGAAATAGGAGCGAGCGCAAGACCGTTCAAGACACATCACAACACCCTTGATATGGATATGTACCTGCGTATAGAAACCGAGCTGTACTTAAAGCGCCTCATCGTCGGCGGTATGGACCGAGTTTACGAGGTAGGACGTATATTCAGAAACGAGGGTATGGATACAAAGCATAACCCCGAATTTACCACCATCGAGCTTTATCAGGCATTTACCGATTATTACGGCATGATGGACCTCGTCGAGGAGCTTTACAAGCTGCTTGCAAAGAAGATTTGCGGCTCGCTCAAAATCACCTACCAGGGCAAGGAAATTAACCTCGGCAAATGGGAGAGGCTCACTATGGTTGAGGCAGTCAAGAAATATTCGGGCTGCGACTACAACGATTGGGCTACCGACGAGGATGCACGCAGATGCGCTAAGGAAAAGCACGTTGCTGTTCCCGCCGATGCGACAAAGGGCACGGTTTTAGCCGAATTTTTCGATGCCTTCGTTGAGGAAAATCTCATTCAGCCCACCTTTATATACGACTACCCTGTGGAAAACAGCCCTCTTGCAAAGCGCAAGCCTGAAAATCCCCTCTTCACCGAGAGATTTGAGTATTTCATAAATGCAACCGAGTTCGGAAACGCATTCAGCGAGCTCAATGACCCCATCGACCAAAGAGCGAGATTTGAAAACCAGGTGGCAAAGAAGAAGGCGGAGGACCCCGAGTGCAAGGCTGAGGTTGACTACGATTTCGTCAATGCGCTCGAATACGGTATGCCCCCTACGGGCGGCCTTGGCTTCGGAGTTGACAGACTCGTAATGCTTTTGACCGACAGCGCATCAATCCGTGACGTACTGCTCTTCCCCACTATGAAACCCGAAAACTGATTTTTGACATTGAAAGGAAGGCTTTATGCTTTCCTTTCTTGCTAATACAAAGGAGTAATATGGAAGATTACACACCGAAGGAGGAGGTAAAATATACCTTCCGCCAAAGGCTCGAAAACTTCTGGTATCACTATAAGTGGCACTCGATTGTTTCGCTTTTTCTCATAATTGCAATAACCGTATGCACCCTGCAAATGTGCTCAAAATCCGAGTATGACGCATATATAATGTACGCAGGGCCGTACCCCGCAACGCAGAGTGAGGTGCGTGATATACAAACCTCTCTTGGGTCGGTATGCGACGACTATAACGACGACGGCGAGAGCCTTGTCAGCATATCCAACCTGTTTATGATGACCAAGGAGCAGATTGACGAGCGCAACGCCATAGACGACGGCTATGAGGTAAACGAGAAGCTGATATCGGATAACACCAATATATTCAACCAGCAGATACAAATAGGGGAGTATGCGATTTTACTGCTCGACCCCGCTTGGGTGGAATTTCTTTACAGCGCAAACGAGGCTGACAATATACTTATGAGGGTAGAGGAATTTCTGCCCGAGGGCAAAGAGCTGTCGCTCTACGGCGAATACGGAGTATATCTCAGCTCCACAGGGCTCTACACCCTGCCGGGGCTCTGCAACCTGCCCGACAACACGGTGCTGTGTATGAGGAAAAACGGCTCCCTCGGCTCGATATTCAGAAAAAACTCCACCGCCGAAAACCACGAAAACCACAAGGACCTTTTCAAAAAGCTCCTTGCCTATGGGGGCTAATGGAAATTAGCCAAACTATATATTTGATTGCTTGTTATTTATTACATGGAAAACAGCACAAAAGGGCAGAAAATTCTGCCCTTTTACTTTTTATGAAAGTTTTTGCCAAGCTTTTTTCAAAAAGCGACTTGATTTTTGCTTATTTCTCAGTCCAGATTTTGCGCAAAGTGTGGGCGGACATTTTCGGGTCACGCTCACGGGTAAATACACCCTTGCGGTTGTAGAACACTCTCGAATAGTTCTGATTTGCCTTGAAATCCGCAAACGCCCAGACGTGCTCGCCTATCACGTACGGCTTTTGGCGCAAAACGTCTATTACAGAGGAGAGCAGCTCGCTCTGATATTCCTCGGAGAACATCTGCGCAGGCTCACAGTGGAGTCCCGCCATAGTATCTGCGCCAAATTCTGCGAGCAGATACGGCTTTTTGTACGTATTATAAAACTCGTCCATATCCTCGGAGAGCCATTTGCAGCCCTCCTCGATTCTGCCGTATATAAAATACCAGGCAGGGTATCTCGTAACACTCATTACGTCAAAATATTTAACAGGGGAATTGTCCGCAAGGCTCTGATGCGCCACATAGGTTATCGGGCGTGTGGGGTCGGCATCTCTCGCCGTTTTTGCCATCGAGGCGAAAAACGCATCTCCCTTGCTCGCCTGTCCCGGCTCGTTTGCAAGGCTCCACATAACGATTGACGGGTGGTTTTTATCACGGCTTATCATTTCTTTTATAACCGCATTAACACGCCCCTGATGCTCGTCGTTGTAAAACCTCGGATTCAGCCCGACAAGAGGTGCCTCGCCAATTATCATAACACCCTCTCGGTCTGCCATATCGAGTATATTCTCATCATACGGATAGTGCGAGGTGCGGAAGGAGTTTGCTCCTATCCATTTAAGGAGCGAAAAGTCCTTTACCCACAGGGGGGCAGAAAATCCCTTGCCGAGCACGTGGAAATCCTCGTGCTTGCCAAAGCCCTTGAAATAAACGCTCTCGCCGTTGAGCAGGAACTTATCACCCTCAACCAAAACCTCACGTATACCGTAGCTCACCGTGTATTCGTCACAGGCACTGTCGGTTGCGAGCGACACCCTCAAATCATAGAGCTGACCGTCGCCGATTTTCCACAGTCTCGGGCTTTTTACGGTTATTTTTCCGCTCGCTCTGCTCTCGCCACCAAGGGACAGCTCGCATATCTCGCCATCACTCTCGACGGTTATTTTTCCGAAGGTCCTGTCCGACAGCTCAATATCAAAGGACACCTCGCCCGAAATTTTCGTCCTCACCGTCACGTCCTTTATATATACCGACGGGATTGCGCACAAAAATACATCACGGTGTATTCCGCCAAACGGGAAAAAGTCGTAGGAGGTGGCGGGATATTGGTCGGAAAAGCCCATACGTCCGTCAGAATCGAGTAGCTTTGCAGGCGGGAGTGACCAGGGGTCGAGCGTGTTATCAGCACACACAACCAGCCTATGCTCATCTGCCGAAAGCTTGCTTATATCACATTCAAAGGGCAAAAATCCGCCCTCGTGATAGCCTACCCTTTCGCCGTCAACGAACACCGTCGCCTTGCCGCTCACAGAGCCGAAGCGCAAAAACACTTTCTTGCCCGAGAAGCTGTCGGGAATGAAGAAGCTGCGCTGATACCAGCCCTTGCCGTGGAATTGCAGGTATTTGGTGTTCTGCTCATTCCAGCTGCCGGGCACACCCATCATATCGGGGGATACCAAGCCGTTTGCAAAGCCCTTCTCGCCGCCGTCGTTATCGGCAACGAAATCCCAAACGCCCGAGAGGCAAATTCTATCTCTGTATTTATTTATTTTAGGAAACATATCAGCACCTCATTTTATAATTATTTCGGTTTTGCCGTTTGTTTTTGTATCAAAAAGGATAAAGCCTGTACGGTTTTTCGGTGTTACGTCGGTTGAATTTGCGCTGATTTTGCGCACCTCTTTTTCGGAATAGATGCACACCCTGCCGCCGTCGGCGAGCGTCACCCTTATTTCTGTGTCACCTCTCTCAACAGAGAGAATTGCCGCCGCTCCGTTGTATTTATCGGCAAGTCCGAATATAGCAAATCCGTCCTCTATCGGCATCAGTGTGTAAATCTCAGCGCCGTTTTTCTGAAGCTCGTCCTCAAAATCAGCGTTGAGCACAGCGCATTTTCCGCCAAAGGAGCGAAGAGCGTACCCGTCCCTTTTCTCTATTTTCACCGAAACAGATTTATCGGTTTTCGGGTTAAACGCACCGACAACCTCGCCGTAGCGATTATTATTTTCAATGTAAAGAGGCTCGTTTGCGGTGTTGAAATCAACAAACATTGACCTCTCGCTTATCCGTCCGACGCCCTCACAGCGAAGATTGTGTCCGTCACTCGCCGTCAGCCTCTCGAATATTTGGAAATTATGCTCTGCCGTTTTATCCGAAACGTATATCGGGCCGCCGCTGATTGCACGTGCCTTTGCGTGAAATTCTGCGTACTCGTGAACGCTGTGGAACATATCCCAGTCGCATACTGTGAATCTTCCCATAAAGAACGAGTTTACCGCATTATAATATACGTGCCTGAAATGCGATTCGGGTATCAGTGGGAAGAAATCGTCCGAGGAGCGTGCAAGATTGCTCTTTGGAGAATTGAATACTATATCGTTTGTACAGGACATACAGTTGATAAGCTCGCCTGAAAAATTACCGTCAACCGAATTTTCAAGAGCGTGGCGCATTTTTGCGGTTATAGCGGCTCTTCCGCCGTTGCCTCTGCCGTGAGAGGCAATTATGCTCTGCACGTCCACCTTTACTCCGTCGACCCCCTGCGATTTGAGCGATTTGTGATAGTCGTTATAGAATCCGCCGAAATCGTTGACAAGTCCGTATGCAAAGCACTCGGAGTGCGCACGCTGAGGATTTCCCCTAAACATTCCCTTAGCTACAACCGCCGCATCGAATTTCGGAGAATATTTTTCCATCTCCTCGGAAAAGGGGGACGCACCGCCCCAATATCCGCCGACGGCGTGCCATACGTAGAAAAGCTCGACGCCGTACTCATTTTTCATTTTCTCTACAAGGGGGGTGAGGCTTCCGCCGAACTTTTCATTCGGCGCAAAGGAGGAAAGCATATGATGCCCTCTGCCCGTTCCGTATTCGCAAACGCTCTGCCAGCCGTCGTCAAGCAGAATGAATTTCGGAATAAAGCCCGCATTTTTGAAAATTTCGAGCTCCCTTTCCACGTCAGCCGCCGACACCCTCTCGTAAAATGCGTCCCACGTGCACCAGCCGAACAGATTAACAACGCTCGGCGTTTTTTTATCCCCTCTCAGCGAAATGCCGAGGTTTTCTTTTAGGCTCAAAGCCGCCCTGTCCATTAAATCGGAAAGGCTGTCACCCTCTATGATATAAGCCGCACGGAATTTTTCCCTCACAGCAGATGCATCGCCACACTCGGAGGAAATGGCGAGATACCCCTCCTTCGTACCGAAAAAGGCTGTACGGTAGCCGTCTGCAACCAGTGGTATGGCGATAGCGTATCCGCCGCCCTTATATTTTACAGCCAGCCACTGCGTTTCATAGGGTATATTTGATACCGAATCAAAGGAATCGGTATGCGGAAAAAACGGGTCGTTAAGATACGAGGCGCAAAAGCCCTCTGCGTTATCAAAGCGGCAAAAGTCCTCTTCAAAAATTTCAAGCCCTTCGCTATTGTCAGCTATGTAATACGCACCGCCGAAGCCATCTGCCTCTTTGGTTATTTTTTCACATATTTTCATACCATTTCTCCCATTGCGTTCCTTAAAACAATTATATCCAAAACGCACATATTTGTCAATCTTTTGTGGCAAAAAACAGGGCGACAGCTCTCAATCTGCCTCTTGACTTTGCCCTGATTTTATGCTATACTGAAACGCACAAAACAATATCGGGAGGACAATCTATGGAATACGTAATAATCAAGCTATATGTCAATCAACTTCAGGACGATTTTCACGATATTAATATTGATATAGCCAGCTCTACCGTAAAAAAATTAAAAAGATACGCTAAATCAAAAAACAGAAAGCTGTTTTTTGTGCCGATAGTGAACGACACAGTCTATGGTTTTCCCTGCGACTGCACTCCGTTTGCGGAAATAGAATATACAGGCAGTCTGAGTGAGGAAGAAAAGAAAACCTACGTTGAATATGCGAAAAGATTTTCTGCAAATACAGCGTTTGATAGCAAGTTCTTTAATCGGTTTGTCACTATTAGTATGATAAGATTCAAGAAAATTGAGGATGAAATATTCGAGATTTCCTAATCCTGTTCCCTTTTTATGAAAGTTTTTGCTAAGCTTTTTACAAAAAGCGCTTATCTCTTCCTTTTTACTAACCAATATAAAAAATGGCACTCCGAGGAGTGCCATTTTTATTTCGTTGTACTTCGCCCGTGAGGGCGAGCGATTAGTCCTCTTTGTAGAGGTCTACGAACTTAAGAAGTCTTTCGTACTTAGCCTTAGCGTTAGCCTCTGCCTTAGCGAAGAGCTTCTCTGCTCTCTCAGGGAATGCCTGAGCAAGACGTGCATAACGAGCCTCGCTCTTGATGAATTCCTGGTAGTCAGCTACAGGCTCCTTGCTGTCAAGAGTGAAGGGATTCTTGCCCTCTGCCTTGAGTGCAGGATTGTATCTGAACATCTGCCAGTAGCCTGCGTCAACCGCACGCTTCATCTCTACCTGACAGTTAGCCATACCGCCCTTGATGCTGTGCATCTCACAGGGAGCGTAACCGATGATGAGCGAAGGACCCTTGTAAGCCTCTGCCTCCTTCATTGCCTTGAGCGTCTGGTTCATATCAGCGCCCATTGCAACCTGTGCAACGTAAACGTAGCCGTAGGACATAGCGATTTCTGCAAGGTTCTTCTTGCCGATAGCCTTACCTGCTGCTGCGAACTGAGCAACCTGACCGATGTTGGAAGCCTTGGATGCCTGACCGCCCGTGTTGGAGTAAACCTCGGTATCGAATACGAAGATGTTAACGTCCTCGCCCGATGCGATTACGTGGTCAAGACCGCCAAATCCGATATCGTATGCCCAACCGTCTCCACCGAAGAGCCATACGCTCTTCTTCGAGAGGTACTGCTTCTCAGCAAGTATCTTATCCTTAAGCTCGCTCTTGCAATCGCAAGCCTCGAGCATTGCAACGAGTGCGTCGGTAGCGGCGTAGTTAGCCTCACCGTCGTCCTTGGTTGCGAGGTAGTTATCAATTATAGCCTTCTTATCAGCATCCTCAACGGTTGCAGCAAGCTCGGTTACGTAGCCGATGAGTCTCTCACGAATAGTCTTCTGACCTATCGCCATACCGAGACCGTGCTCTGCGTTATCCTCGAACAAGCTGTTAGCCCAAGCAGGACCTCTGCCCGACTCACGGTTAACCGTGTAGGGGGTAGCAGGTGCGGAGCCGCCCCAGATAGAGGAGCATCCCGTTGCGTTGGAGATATACATTCTCTCACCGAAGAGCTGAGTTACAAGACGTGCGTAAGAGGTCTCAGCACATCCTGCGCAGGAGCCGGAGAACTCAAGGAGAGGCTGCTTGAACTGGCTGCCCTTAACGGTAGCGCTCACAAGCTCCTTCTTCTCGGATACGTTATCTACACAGTAGTCAAATACCTTCTGCTGTGCAATCTGGGTTTCCTGAGCAACCATTTCGATTGCCTTCTTGCCCGTGCCGTCCTTTGCGCCCTTAGCGTTTACAGGACAAGCCTTAACACAGAGGGTACAGCCCATACAGTCAAGCGGGCTGACTGCCATCGTGTACTTATAGCCCTCGCATCCCTTACCTATCATCTTAGGTGCGAACTTGGTCTCAGCAGGAGCGTTCTTTGCCTCCTCCTCGTTCATAGCGAAGGGACGGATGGTAGCGTGAGGACAAACGTATGCACAGTTGTTACACTGAGCACAGTTCTCTGCATACCAGGTAGGAACGGTAACTGCAACTCCGCGCTTCTCGTATGCGGAAGAGCCCTGAGGGAAGGTACCGTCAACGTACTTCTCGAATACGGATACGGGGAGAGAATCACCCTGCATCTTTCCAACGGGAAGAACAATCTTGTTTACGAAATCAACGAGCTCGGGGCGGGAGCCGGTAGCCTCTGCCGCCTTTACGCTGTCGGTTGCGTTTGCCCAATCAGCAGGAACCTTAACCTCGTGGAGAGCGTCAACGCCTGCGTCAATTGCCTTGTAGTTAAGCTCAACTACGTCCATACCCTTCTTAAGGTAGGACTTCTTAGCCATGTACTTCATGTAGTCAACAGCCTCAGCAATAGGCATAATGTTAGCCAGAGCGAAGAATGCAGACTGAAGAATGGTGTTAGTACGCTTACCCATACCAATCTCGATAGCCTTGTCAATAGCGTTAACGGTGTAGAACTTAACGTTATTCTTAGCTATATACTGCTTGGTTTCTGCGGAAAGGTGCTTATCCAGCTCCTCGTCGCTCCACTGGCAGTTGAGAAGGAATGTACCGCCGGGCTTAACGTCATTTACAATCTTGTAGCCCTTGAGCATATAAGAGGGAGTATGACAAGCAACGAAGTCAGCCTTGTTAATATAATAGGTAGACTTGATAGGCTTATCACCGAAGCGCAGGTGGGAAATGGTTACGCCGCCCGTCTTCTTGGAGTCATACTGGAAGTATGCCTGAATGAACTTGTCGGTGTGGTCACCGATAATCTTTATAGAGTTCTTGTTTGCACCAACGGTACCGTCACCGCCAAGACCCCAGAACTTGCAGCTGATAGTGCCTGCGGGAGCTGTGTCGTGGAATACGGTTTCGTCAAGGGAGAGTCCCGTAACGTCGTCGTTGATACCAACGGTGAAGTTGGTCTTAGGCTCGTCGAGCTTGAGGTTGTCAAACATAGCGAAGATAGAGGAAGGAGTTACGTCCTTCGAGCCGAGACCGTAGCGTCCGCCGATAACCTTTGCGTTAACGCCTGTCTTAGCAAGAGCTGCAACTACGTCGAGGTAGAGAGGCTCGCCGATAGAGCCGGGCTCCTTCGTTCTGTCGATAGCAGCAATCTTCTTAACCGTTGCGGGAAGAGCCTCTGCGAGCTTCTCAGCAACGAAGGGTCTGTACAGACGGACCTTAACAAGTCCGACCTTCTCGCCCATAGCGGTGAGGTAATCTATAACCTCCTCTGCGGTATCGCAAACCGAGCCCATAGCGATAATTACACGCTCTGCATCGGGTGCGCCGTAGTAGTTAAAGAGCTTATAATCAGTACCGATTTTTGCGTTAACCTTGTCCATGTATTCCTCAACGATTGCGGGGAATTCATCATAGAACTTGTTGCACGCCTCTCTGTGCTGGAAGAAGATGTCGCCGTTCTCTGCCGAGCCGCGCATCTTGGGGAATTCGGGGTTGATTGATCTCTTACGGAATGCGTCAATTGCATCCATATCAACCATCTCCTTAAGATCCTCGTAATCCCACGCCTCGATCTTCTGAATCTCGTGAGAGGTACGGAAGCCGTCGAAGAAGTTGAGCACGGGAACTCTGCCCTTGATAGTTGCAAGGTGTGCAACTGCGCCGAGGTCCATTATCTCCTGAGCGTTAGTCTCAGCCATCATAGCAAAGCCTGTCTGACGGCAAGCGTATACGTCGGAGTGATCACCGAAGATGTTGAGCGCATGAGAAGCAACGCAACGTGCGGATACGTGAATTACGCAGGGGAGAAGCTCTCCTGCTATCTTATACATGTTAGGAATCATCAGGAGAAGTCCCTGAGATGCCGTATAAGTCGTTGTGAGTGCACCGGAAGCCAAAGAACCGTGAACTGCGCCGGCAGCACCTGCCTCTGACTGCAGCTCAATAACATTAACCTTGTCGCCCAGAATATTCTTAGCAGGCTCTCCGAAAATGTTCTTGTTTGAAGCAGACCAGGTGTCTGTCACCTCAGCCATGGGGCTGGACGGTGTGATAGGGTAGATGGCAGCAACCTCAGTAAACGCATACGACACGTGTGCGGCGGCTGTGTTACCATCCATAGAAATTTTTCTTCTTTCCATTTTGTTCCTCCGTTTTTATGTATAAATTAATAAGTAATTAAAAAACTACATACATATATATAATAACACTATTTTTTTAAAATGTAAAGTACTTTTTAATATATTTTTGCATAAAATACCTGGCAAAAGCAAATATTTTTGACATATCATTGACATAACCGAAAAATAAGGGTATAATTATATGGACAAAACTGTTTAAGGATATGAAAAAATGATAGCAGATAAGAAAATTGTGTTTTCCGGAGTTCAGCCCTCGGGCAACCTCACAATAGGAAATTATCTCGGAGCGATTAAAAATTTCAGCGCATTCTCCGATGAATATAAATGCTTCTACTGCGTTGTGGACCTGCACGCCGTAACCGTGCGCCAGGTGCCCGCCGAGCTTCGCCGCAGGACCTATGAAACTCTGGCGCTTTATATTGCGTGCGGTCTTGACCCTGAGAAGAACACCCTGTTCGTGCAGTCGCACGTTCCCGCTCACGCAGAGCTGGCGTGGTCGCTGAACTGCTACACTATGTTCGGCGAGCTGTCGAGAATGACACAGTTTAAGGATAAAAGCGCAAAGCATGCAAATAATATCAATGCAGGACTCTTTACCTATCCCGTGCTGATGGCATCGGATATACTTCTCTACCAGACAGACCTCGTTCCTGTCGGAGTGGACCAGAAGCAGCATCTTGAGCTTGCACGTGATATTGCTATCCGCTTCAACGGTGTTTATTCGGATACGTTTACCGTTCCCGAAGGGTACATACCCCCTGCGGGAATGAAGATAATGTCACTCGCAGACCCCACCTCGAAAATGTCGAAATCAGACCCCAACGCAAACGCAGTTGTGTATATACTTGACTCAAAGGACGATATAATAAGGAAGTTCAAGCGTGCGGTTACCGACTCCGACTGCGAGATAAGGTATGCCGAGGGCAAGGACGGCATCAATAACCTGATGAGCATATACAAGTGCTTTACAGGCAAGGAATTTTCCGACATAGAGCGTGAATTTGACGGCAAGGGCTACGGAGATTTCAAGCTGGCGGTAGGCGAGGCGTGCGCTGATGCGCTCGCTCCCGTGAGAGGCGAGTTTGAGCGTCTTATGGCTGACAAGGCATATCTTGAGGGTGTAATGAAGGCGGGCGCTGACGAGGCAAATTACCACGCTCGCAAAACGCTATCCAAGGTTTACCGAAAGATAGGCTTCACCCAAATAAAATAATCAACATATTTTCAAAAGAAACCGTACATAACCTATACGGTTTCTTTTTGTTTTCGGAGATAAAAATGATAATACTGACATCTATCTTCCTATCCTCGTTTTTAGCGACCGTTCTTCTGACCCTGCCTATAAAGGCGCTTGCCGGAGCCGTTGGCGCAATGGATTTGCCCGACGCACGAAAAATACACCAAATCCCCACGCCACGCATAGGGGGGATAGCGTTTTTCCTCTCATTTTTTCTCGTGTCCCTATGGACTGCCGCACATTCGCCGTCCCTTCATTCGCAGATAATGTGTGCAGGAGCGCTGACGGTTGCCCTCGGTGTCAGCGACGATATATATTCCCTCTCGCCGTATGCAAAGCTTTTTTCCCAAATATCAATAGCCTTCTGCGCCGTATCTCTCGGAGCGAGGGCAACTGTAATTGACCTTTTGATTTTCAGGGCAGAGCTATCCCCGATTTTATCATACGTCATCAGCATCCTGTTTATCGTTTTTTTGATGAATGCGTTTAACTTTATAGACGGAATGGACGGGCTCGCCGCCTCGCTCGCATCCGTTTCACTCTTTTCCCTGCTCGTAATTATGCGCTCGGAGCACAGCACGGGGGTTTTTCTCACCTGTGCGCTTTTAGGCGCTCTTTTCGGCTTTTTCCCGTTCAATATGAACAGGGCGTCGGTTTTTATGGGGGACAGCGGCTCTAATTTTCTCGGTCTTTGCCTTGCGTGCCTTTCACTGCGTTCCTTTTCGGGAAAAATCAGTATGCCCCTGATTTTGTGTCTGCTCGTGCCTATGCTCGACGTTGTTTTTGCAATAACTCGCAGACTTCTAAAGGGGAAAAATCCGTTCACCGCCGACAGAGGACATATTCACCACACTCTCTATGACATAGGCTTTTCGCAGAATACGGTGGTTTTTATGATGACTTTGTTTGCGATTTGCGCCGCAACGGTTGGAATAATATTAAAAATTTAAATTACCCCTTGACAAAACCGAAATACTCTGCTATAATAGTCGAGTAAAATTGCTACTATGGCTCAGTTGGTAGAGCGCATCCTTGGTAAGGATGAGGTCCCGAGTTCGACTCTCGGTAGTAGCTCCAAAGGGTGCAGAATATTAATTCTGCACTTTTTGTTTTAATACAGCCCTGTCTTTTCTCATTTTTGCATTACAAAGTTTTTTGATAAGCTTTTTGAAGCGCCTTTTTTCATTTTTCATTTCCATGCATACTGCCCCTTCATTTTCCCTTTTACAAAAGTTTTTGCTAAGCTTTTTTCAAAAAGCGTCTTTTCGTTTTTTGTTTTTGTGTATATCTTTCTCTTTTTCGGTTAAAATAAATAAAACCGATAAGGAGATTTTTATGAGAAACAAGTGTTGTTCGCCCACGTATATGAAGCATCCGATTATGACTGCGGGCGTTGTTTTCTTGGCAGGGGTTGGCATGTGCGGAATCGTTATGTCAATAAAGAGCAAGAAAAAGGCGATGGGCGATGCAGTAAAAAAATATACCTCTGACTGTGTTCAGAAATGCGAGAGCATCTGCTCCTCTATGTGCCAGAGCATCTGCGATAAATTAGAGGGTATGACAAGCTCCGCCGGCAGCTCCGCCTCCGACACAGCCAACAATTAAAAAAATACGTGAAGGGCTTGCCTATATGCCCTTCACGTGCTTTTTATTCCTCGCCGTATTCCTTTTTTATCCTGCCGAACACGCTTTTCAGCTCCTCGGATGCTCTGCCGTTGCACATAGCATACGCACGCTTGCAGCACTTGCGTGCATTATCATACTGTCTCATATCGCAATATGCCGCAGCCGCAGAGGTGAGAAGTGCCGGATTCATTATGCCAGCTCCGTATCTGCGCTTCGCAAACGCAAACAGCTCAATTGCCCTTTCGGGGGCGTTTATGCCTCTGTAACAGGATGTGATTCTCGGCAATATACAGCTCATGGTATCGGCGTCGCAACGGGACGCCGCCTCCTCGTAGCACCTGATTGCGAGTCCGAATGAGCGTGTTTGCTTGTATCTGTCCCCCTCCAGAACAACTGCATCTACGTCCATTTGTGTCAGATCTATGCTCTGAATATAGAGCTTGTTTAGCTCATCCTGTAGGGTCTGGTGCACTACAACGTAGCTCGAGTCAAACCACTTCATGCCGTTTCTCATATATTCCTTGCCGTTATACGTAATCTTTTCCATACTTAATCCCCTGTAAATACTACTGCCTTATCTATAATAATGTAGGAATTGTCAGCCTGACAGCTTTTGTCACCCGAAACCTCTACCGTGAGTGTATGCTCGCCGTCAGGTAAATACGGGCTCGTAAATTGCAGGGTGTCCCCCGTTGTTACCTCTGCGCTCTGCCTGTACTTATTTTCCCATGCGCCGACTCTCGAATGAAAATCCTCCTCGCATACGAAATTGCCGTCTATGTAGATTTTTGCTATACCGTTGCTTCTAAATGCGCCGCCGAACAGCATTATTCTGTTTCCCGTAAAGGTGAGAGTTGCCCTCGCCCCCTTCTCGTTTGAACGGTGGAAATCTGCGTCGTGAGAGCCGTATTGGTCGCTAAGATGCTCCCACTTACCCTCATACTCGAATTCGGTATCGTTTATATATTTTTGCACGCCCGAAAATCCCGTTTCTCCGGTTTTTATGATTATCCGCCTATATGATTTAAGGGGGAACGGCGTACCGTTATCCGAAACCTCCAAAATCAGGTGAAGCTCGTCATTCGTTGCGTTTTCGGGTATCCTTACGCTGACGCTTGGCGCATCTGCGCCAAAGAGCGAAACCTCCCCGAAATAAGTGCCCGCCTCACGGTAGATATACCATTTATACGAGAGGGCATCCCCGTCGGGGTCATAGGATTCTGATGCATCAAGGGAGAGCGTATCCCCCGCCCTTGCATCTACAAAAATCATATCGCTTCCGCAGTCGCCGTTTACGGCAGCCACAGGGTTGTGATTGCAGGAGGGAAACTCTCCGTTCACCGTCCACAGCATTCGTGCGGCAAAATCATTCTGCACATCCCAGCGCCAACGGCACACCGAGGCGTACGGACTTTTGTTGAGAAAGCAGCCGTTGTGCCCGTCATACCAGCTGTCCACGTCATCCCTGTGCATAAGGTAGGGCTTTTTCTCGTAAAGGTAGGTATACCCAAAATGCTCCGCAGGGACGTTTTGCGATTTAACACGTGTAAAGCGTCCGCCCCAGCCGCCCCATTCGGGATGCCTGTAATCGGACAGTCCGTTGTGAATGAGGTTTAATATAGAGGGGGTGTCGGTTTCCATTCCGTTTGTAGCCATAGGATAGACCCCTCCCATAGCGCCAACCTCTTGCATATTTTTGCGTATCCATTCAGGGCTGGTCGTGGTGAGGTCACCGACAAAGCAATCCTTGCCAAAAAGGTTCGGGCTCTTTATCGGAGTTTCGGAAAACCCCCAGAAGGCGGTGTCGGAGCGCCGCCAATCTATTTCGGGGTGACGTGAGCAAATCCACGCACCGCAGTCGTCCTGTCCGTCTATATCGTAGACCGTGAGATGTGAAAGAAGCTCTGAGAGCACCCTCGGCTCATAGGCTTTCTCCATATCGAATATCGCCTGTGCGAGAGCTCCGCAGCCACCCCAGAGCGCAATATAAAGGCCCCGTGGGTCCTCTTTTTCTATCGCCCTCTCTATCAGCCGTGAGCCGTCGTTTGTTTTCCCCTCTCCCACGTTTACAACAGTTGCCTCTTTGTCTCTGTTGCGAACAAATTCAAGCTTCTCCTCACCCGACATATTCCAGAATGCGCCTAGGTCGTATTTTTCGTATCCCTTAATGTTAACACGGTCTGTTCCTCGCTTCACAACCGAGCGAAGATGCTCGGCGGTGGGATATCCGTACTTGTGAACGAGCAGGTTATCCCGCACACGCTCGTAGGCGTTTATCACGTCCAAAACCCTTTGGACGTACCCTGCGTCAGACGTGTCGGGATGGCACCACGAGGCACTCGTGATAATGCCCTCTATATCGTATTCGTTTGAATAGAGCAACAGGCGTACAAGCGACTGAGCATCATCGGGCTCGTCATCCCATGCGCCTATATCCGTCAACACAATAAGCCTTGTTTTTTCCATATCCTTAGCCTTTGTCAAAGCGGGCGGAGAAGCTCCGCCCGCGTGTTGTTGTTATGTCTACTTTCTGGTTATATTGCCGACATTAACGTCGTAGAGCTTTTCAATCAGAAGATTGCTCAAAATCTGCATTCTTATGTCGATTTCCTCATAGCCCTTCTCTATTTCCTCGGCAGTTGTTCCGTAATAGGACGCCATTTCGTTTATAAACTGCGTCCTGTACTTCTGGTAATCCTCGTCAGAGGGAACAATTCCGAGAGTCTTGACAGCCGAGAAAAGTATCATCTTCTCCTTAATTCTGCTCTGAGCTACAAATTCGAGGTAGTAATCTGTATCTCTGTCCTTCTCTGCGCCGCTCTCAATTGCGCTTGCCTGAATATAGGAATTAAGGCTGGGATAGGTCTGCGTGAACGAGGTGCCGTACTGACTTCTGTAGGAATTGTAGGTAGCCTTTATCTCCTCGTAAACCTTATCAACCTCGTCCTCTACGTTTCCGTCGGGGTACTCGATAACCATTGCCTTGTCAAACAGGTGCGCCCATATCTGAGATGACGCCTCGTTTATATCCTCGCTTCTCTGGCTCGCCTCCAGGTATTCACGGGTGTAATCCTTGAATGCGTTTATAAGCTCATCGCCCGTCTTGTCAGATTCATACTTAACGGTATTCTTTATAAAATCCTCGTCAAGAGCAGGGATTTCGCAGGGGGTTATATGGTCAACAACGATATAGAATCTCGCAGTCGCTCCGTTTAAGTGAGGCTGAGAGGAATTGTAATCGTCAGGGAAAACGGCGTCAATATAAACCGCATCGTCAACATCCTCGGCAGCGAGGCGGATATATCCCTCGACAGCTACGTTGCGTACAGCGCCGTCTATTTCAAGCTCAAAATCCTGTGCAAAGGTTCCCTGAAGGTCAACGTCACAGGTTTTAAAGTAATCGAGCAGGGGCTGATACAAATCCTTTGTAAGATCCCTAAGATTTCCTGTGTGAGTCTCTGCATTTGCCGCATCAACGGTATTTACAAACTGCTCATAGGGCTTGATATAATCAACGACCGTGTCGTTTTTAGAGTACTGCGCCTTCAGCATTATGCTGATTTTAAGGTCCTTGAGATTTCCCGAGCCGTCAAACAAAACGTCCTTTATCTTACCCGTGGAGGTTGCGCCCGTAACGCTTCCGGAAACGCCCTTACCGATAAAGCCGTTTTCAAAATCTGCAATAGAGTTACCTGCGCCTATATTTACCGAATAAACCGTTGAGCCGTAGTTTGAATCAAACAGCGAGCCAACATAATCGTTGTATTTCTCGTCCGCAACAGAGAGAATTACTCCTCTGTAAAATGCGTAGGAAATATCGCCCTTCTTCGCAACGTAATTCTCTCCGCCTCTTGCGTAGAGAGCGTCTACAATTACGTGGAAGGTTGCGGTTTTACCCTTCAGGGCGGGGATCGAATAATCCTCGGGGAAGCTGATTTCTATATCCTTGAAGGCTTCGGTTGACTTAAAGTTTACAGTACCCGAATAGGTAACCTCACGGTTAGCGCCCGCCTTCTCCTTCGTTCTCTTGAACTCAAAGGTCTTGCCTATCTCCTTACCGACGAGCTCGGAATATTCGCCCTCGGCAGGAACAACTATTCTCTTATAGGAATAGGTATCACTCTTTGTTGTAGTGTTGTTGGTCTTATAAGACTCGGTATAGGTTACGTACACAATGTCGCCGACAGCAACCGTGCCCTCGGTCTTTATCTCTCTCTTCGTATCCTTGAAATCGCCGAGCTTATAATCTCCGCTGCCCAGCTTTTTCTCCAAAAGCTCGCTCACGGTGTTAGCACCGAGATAAACCGAGGAGGGAGTGCTCTGAGGCATATTTGTTCCCGATGCGTATACGGGAACGGGATTTCCCGAGGAATCGTAGTTATAGCCTGCCATTCCGTCGAGAGCGTCAATATAGTCCTCTCCGTCAACGGTTACGTAATAGTAGATATCTACCATATCTCCCATTCCTATAACCGCTTCCTCGTCGGTGTTTTTAGTATACTTACGGTTGGCAAACAGCAAATCGTTTATATATTCGTCAGCCGTTTTGCCACGCTGGGTGAGGCTCAGCGCTATATTTCTCAGGTCGGCATCCGAGAGGGTAATGTATTCGCCAAGGTCGTCGCTCTCGTAATCTACCGTGTCACTGCATGAAGCGAGCGCGCAAACCGCCATCACCATGACGAGCGCAAGGCTCAGTATTCTCGTAAATTTTTTCACGTTTCTTCAAAACCTTTCTTTTTGTATTTGTCCGCCTCGGCGGTAGCGAGAGCATCGCACCTCTCGTTATAGGGGTGACCGTTATGTCCCTTTACCCAGATGAAATTCACCCTGTGTGTTTGGAGCAGGGATAAAAGCCTTTGCCACAAATCGGGGTTTTTGATTTTTCCGCCCCGAAAGCCGCTCGCAACCCAGTCTTTCGTCCAGCCGAGATTTATTGCATCAACAATATATTTTGAATCAGAATATAAATCAACCTCACACGGCTCCTTGAGGGCAGAGAGCGCCGATATTACTCCCAAAAGCTCCATGCGGTTATTGGTCGTTTCCGCCTCACCGCCCGATAGCTCCTTTTCCCTGCCGTTATAGCAGAGGATTGCGCCCCAGCCCCCGGGGCCCGGATTGCTCCTGCAAGCTCCGTCCGTGTAAATTTCTACCTTCTTCATATCTTTCTTCGATACCAAAAGAAGGACTACCTATGTGGTCCTTCTTCTGAGTCAAATCAGCTATTTGCGCTGACCTTAACGGTTACCTTATCCTTATTGTCCGCATACACCTTCTCCATAGCACGGGTGTAGTAGATTGCAAGATATACGCCGTCCTTGCCGCCAGCCTGATCGATGATATCATCCTCGCTCATTCCGAGCATGAGGTAGATATACATGCTGTTTATTATTTCTTCTCTCTTTGCCTCGTAATCGTCCTTGGTTACCTCAATGCCGTAGAGGTTTGCCGTATGGATAACTACCATTTTCTCAAGAACTATTCTCTTGGAATCCGCCAGCATGCTCGCCTCTGCATCTGCATAGTCAGCCGCATTTTCCTTGTAAATGATATATTCCTCAAGAGTTGCATACTTGGCAGCATCGGTGTCGCTGAGGCTCTTATATGCGTACTTGTAGTTATTCAGCTTTTCATCATAGGTATCGTCTACCGCTCTGCTGGGATAATGCTCCTCGTTGAATGATGCCGCAGCCTTTTCGAGAACGAGCGTGAGCATTGCCTCCTTAGCCTGCGTTTCGATAGACTTCATTATCGTTTCGTGAGTTGAGGTCTCATAGTGCTCTCTGTATGCCGCAACAATCTCATTTTTGTCCGTTTTATCGGTAGAGAACGAGGAATCGAGCTTCTGAACGAGAGTTAAGAACTGCTCAATCTTTGCGAGTGTCATATACTCGGTAAGGTCAGCGTTCAGGCTATACTCATTAACACCCTCAACGATAAACTGAACCGTTGCCTCCTGTCCGTTGAGCAGGGGAACCTTTGTATTCGAGGACTCAAAGGTAAATTTAACTCCGCCGTCAGCGAAGACCTCCTTCTGAGCCTCCTTGATAACAACCGTGTAGGTAACGTTTTTCTTTTCGGGATTATCTACGTTATCGTTGGTGTCGTCTATGTCTATTTCCTTAACAGTTGTCTTTTCAGCATCAAGAGCTGCGCCCTCTGCAAAATTGCACGCATCGATAACAGCTGCAATGAACTCGTCCTTGTACTGAGCCATCTTGCCAAAATCAGCAACGTACTCGGTCTTCAGTGTCTTTGTAGCCATATCAATAAGAGCGAGGTCAAATCGGTAGGTTGTATCACCCTTAAGGCCGTCATAATTCTTCTGGCTTTCGCCCTCGCCGTAGGTTGCCTTCACGGTGATATAGAGAGCATCGTAGCCGTCAGCGATTTTTGCGCTGTTAACCGTCTTATCCTCTCCAACCGAGAGCCTTTCAAGAGAGCCCATTCCCGCAGAAATACCCTTCGCAATAAGAGCTGCATCAAAATTGCCGCCGATAAGACCGCCTGAGCCGAGCTGATAATAACCTGCGTTAGAGCCGAGGTTCGTGTAGAGCTCTACACCGTTTGCAGATGAGGGAGAGGTTACGTAATAGTATATCTTCACGTCATCGTTGTCGGTTGCATTGCCGAGCTTGGGCGTGCCTGTGAAATAAACCTTCTTGTTATCAGAATTAGTGTAATAGAGTGAGCGCATGCTGTCCGCAATTACTGCGTCTATATGCTTCTCAATCAGAGTGGGGTCGGTCGCCTTTGCATCGTAAGCATCAAGGAACTTGTCCTGATCCTCGGTAACCGATACCTCAACAGCAAGGTTTTTGTAGCTGTCGAGCGTAAGAATACCGCCGAGCTCCTCGGAGTAGTCCTCTCCTCTGAAGGAGTAGGAGCAGCCCGTCATCATAACAGCTGAAGCCAGCATCAAAACGACGAGTATAAGACTGAAAATTCTGGTTTTCATAGTATTTCCTCTTTGTATATAAATATTTTCTTTTATATTATAGCACACATTTGTGAAAAATCAATTGTTTTCCGGCAAGTGTCATTATTTGTTTACAACTTAGTACCTGTCGTTGTAATCAACACTCTCTCCACGGAGAAGTCTGCCTATATCATAATAGAGCTTTTTAATGTCCGAGGTGTTCACCGAGAAGAATATTTCTCCGTCCGAGCTGACCATAACGTGGCGTGACGGATTCTCTTCGGTGGAATACGGTGAGAAGCAGTAAACAAACTTCTTTCCTGCGTTCTCCTCGCCTGCGTTTTCGTTGAGAGTGAAGGTCAGGCGCAAAATGCGCTTGCTCTCATCACTGTAAAGCGTGTCTGCATCGGCATCCGACAGCTCGCACGAGCCTGTGTACCTTATAGATGCAAGGAAGGTGTACAGCTTTGCATGGTCGGACGTGTTAACGCTCTTGCCGTTTATCTTCACGGTTGTAGAGTAGGCATCGGGATTTTCGGGATCGTCGAACACGTGGCTAAGAGAAATAACGAACTCCTCTTTTCCCTTATCTGCATAATTGAACTCGAACTTCACCGTGTCCATATACTTGATTTCGGTAGAGAACATCGTTTCCTCTACGTACTCGTAGAAGTCCCAATCGAGGAAATAGAAGCTCTCGCTGTCGAGAACCTTTACCACCGTTCCGTAATACCAGCTGCCGACGTAACGGTAGCCCTCGCTGTCCCTTTCGCTTATGAATAAGGCGTTTTCGTCGTATTTATATACCATTATGTTTATATCGCTGTCCTCGTCGTTTTCGTTCTCTATTCCGAGAGGCATCTTGTAATAAACGGTATATGCGTTAAGCCCGTACTTCTCTATCGTCTCTGCGTTGAGATTGAGGGAAACAACCTCTGCGCCCTTCATATTCTCAAACAAATCAACTATTTTAAAGAAGTTATCGGTATTTACGGTATAATCTGCGGCGCTGCCGCTGGTTTTATAGGTTGTGTGCTGGAAGAAGGGCTCTCGCTCCGACTGGTTGAGCCAGCCGAGCTTCACAAACTCCTTCTCCGAGCGGATTATTCCCGTAACGATTACGTTGTAGAGGGTTGTTCTCTGTTGGTACTCGTCACGCTTGTAGCTGTCGCCGTCAATTGACTTGTAGCTCTGCGTTGCGTTGAACCAGGTAAGATTTACCCAACTGAATTTCTCCGACAAAAACAGCTTTTCACTGAAATCGGGAGCGTAAGTTACGTTTATTTTCTTCTCTTTTTTGTCCGTTGAGGTGGACAGCTCCATTCCGAGAAGTCCGTTTATCAGCGACTCCGGCAGCATCTCGTCCGAGGTGTCGTATACGGCGTATATTCTGTCGCCGTCGCCGATTTCCCTCTCAACGCCGTTTTCCTTCACCTTCTCGCCCGGGATATAGTAAGCGATTTCTACTATATCTCCCTTTTTAACAACGAGCTCGTCCGCCGAGTATTTATCCTTTGTCGCCTCGTTGATAAGCTTGCTGTTGTGGTAAATGGAAAAGTCCTTCATATAATAGCTGGACTGCGTAGGCACAGGCTTTATTATTTCTGGGGTTACGAGATATTCAGCGCCCTTGAAAAGACAGGAGCGGTTACCCTGCGCAACGTACACCCTGTTTGTTCCGTCAATTCTGAGGTAGTAATTGTTAAGAGATGCGCTGAAGTCTCCGACGTAGACCTTTTTCTTAACGTCCACGCCGTCCTTGGTGGCATCAACCTCGTAATAGGTTTTACCGTCAAGTCCGTAGGAAAGAAGGCTCTCTTCAAACTTTGCGCTGTCCGTGTCGTCAAGAGTTATCTTCGACTGATAATAAGCGACGCCGACGGCAACTCTTAACTCTGCGAGGCGCTCGCCGTACAGCTCCGAGAGGGTTATCTGCGTCCAGGAGCCGTCGGTTGTGAAGGAAAATCTCTTCTCGCTCGCCGTCTTGTCCGCAACGCTCTGCTCGTACTCGGAAAGATATTGGTCAAATTCCTTTTCTCCCGAATACGTAAAGAGGAGCCATATATTCTTGACAGGCTGACAGAGCCTGTATACTCCGTTATCGTTTTTAACCGTGATAACGTTTATTTCCTCTTGCATGTATTGGTCGTACATGGTGGGGGTATTGAGGTATACGCCCTCTCCGACCGAGGGGTCGTAATCCACTCCGCCCGAGCTGTAATCGTCGGTTTCTGCAAAGGGGTTAATAATTATGAGATACGCAATCAGAAAAACGAGAAATGCTGAGGCAAATATAATAGATAGCTTTGCTGTTTTATTCATATCCGCCACCCCCCTCACATATTCCTGCGCTTTATGCACATATATATGCACACAGCGGGAATGATTATTACGGGAACTGCCGCTATGAGGATAGTCCAGGCAACGTTCGCTCCCTTGCTGACTGCTCCGTATACACGGACGAGCTTTCCGTTTTCCCACTCCTCACGCTCGCTCTCCGATAACTCGTCGTTAAGAAGTATCTTTCCGCCGTAATTTGCGGTATTGAGCGTTATTGCGCCCAGATCGTCGGACGCATACCTGTCTGTTCTCGTCAGTGTTCTGACGGTGGAAAACGTGAGGTCGCTGTTGGCATAGCTCTGCGTTCCGAGATATTCGTTTGACAGCATTGCGCTGGTTCCAGATGCGAAAACGTAGGCGTAGAAATAGTTTACACCCACAAACCTTGAACGCACGGATATTGCCGAGAGAACGTAATTGCCGCACTCATCCCTCTCCGCCGCATTTCCGTAGCTGTCAACGGGATTCCATTCTCCGTTTTTATTGTATGCGAGCGAATCCTTGCCCGAGCGAAGCACTGCGTTTGCCATCATGGAAAGGCCGGGGGAGATGTATTTTTCATCAGAGCTCGTGTCGCTGTCCATCCAGATGAGATTTATCTGCGAGGACTCCTTCATTACGGTTTTCGGGGCTGTCACGAGAGATGCTACGTCGCTGAAAAGCCCGTAGCCTATCGTATCGTTCTCAGAATCGGCGTACTCTGCAAACAGCCTGTCCGTGCCGCTCACTATGTCACCGCTCTTTATTTTATCATCGCCGAATTCCATTCCCCATTCCTTTATATACTCTTCCATAGCGGGCAGGGATACAAAGGGGTCCTTCGTTATCATAAGCGAATTGTTTTTAGTGAGAAAACGGTCTATTTTCTCAACAGGGGACACCGATTCGAGGTTGTATATGTCATCGGGGGCTGCGGTATAGTCAACCGTCGGGCCGTTCATTATGAGCAATACACAGTCCTCTGGAATCTCGTCCTTATCGAGGTCTATATACGAAACCTTAAGTCCTGCGAGCAAAAGAAGCTCGTAGAAGTCCGAATACTCGGGGTTGGAATTAGCGTCGGACGGATCGGGGTTGTAATATTTTTCACCGTGTGTTGTAGTTATACACACAAGCGGGCTTTCAACCGCAGTTACCGAGAGTATGGCGCACGCCGCCTTATACTCTCCGTTGAACGCCCAGTATCCGTCGTTTTCATCCTTTGTCCAGAACTGCGAGGATGACATAACCCTGTACTTCGCTCCGCTCGATATTATGACGTCGTATACGTCTATTGTAGAGGCAGAGGTGGTTTTGTACTTATCAAGCAGCTCGGGATTTTTCTTTGAATTTATACATTCAACCGATATGTTTTCATATCTCTTTGCGAGCTTCTGCGCCATGATGTAGACGTACCTGGACTCGTAATTTGAGAGCAGTATGTCGGGGTCTGCGCAAAAGGTTATCAAAACCTCGCCGCCGACGGCGTCCATTTCCGCTATCATACCGTCGCTGAGGGTGTATAAATCCTCGGCGGTGGTATCAAAATACAGCGTATTCTTCTGCCACAAAAGGTCGAGCAGAATATTGACAGTCAGAACTGCTATAATTCCAAGTGCAAAAACAGAGTAGAAAACGGTCTTTTTAGTTATCTTCTTTTTCAATTCGTCCTCTCTCCTATCTGTACTTTCTTCTTATCAACACAACGCATCCGACAGCGATTACCGCCAGGGGCACCGCCACAGCGAGAATTATTGCGTACACGTTGGACTCCCTGACGGTCAGTCCTTCAAGATATTTAGTCTCAAATTTAACCTGCGTTGCTCCAACAGGGGTGTTCTGCGAGCCAACCGCTTCTATTATCGAATAGAGCGCCGATTTGTTGAGGTAGGAATCCGAGTTTACAAAGGTTGCCGAGAAGGTAACGGTCGAGGGGAAAAGCGTAACGGTAGAGCCACGCTCAGCTCCCTTCTTCTGCGCCGAGGCGGCGAGAATCTGCACTCCCTCGTGCGTATTGCCGTCAAAGAGGTCTATTTTCGCTCCCTCTCCCGACAAAACCAGCGGAGCTGCCTTCGCAATTTCCGTATCCGCCAGCGAGAGCGATGCCGATTCACAGACGATGAAGCGCATGTCTCCCGCATCGCTTGCCCTGCTTGCTATCTGAGAAGCGAGTGTGTTGTCGGCAAACTGCGCCACAACCGAGCGGCCGTTAGTCGTTACGGAATTTGCTCCGTCGCTGACTATTCCGTAGTTTATGCTCATTCCGTAATCGGATAAGAGCTTTTCGAGGTTACCCAGCTTACCCGCATACGGGTCCTTTATCACCACGAGGTTTCCGCCCCTGTCGATAAAGTCCGAGAGCTTTTGTATCTCCGCCTTCGCCGAGCTGCCCTCGGCAGCTGTTTCAAAATCGTATATCGGTGAGCAGATGAATATAAACTCCGCATCCTCGTCTATTTCGTCAACCGTGAGATTTACGGTTTTTGCGTCATAGCCCGAGAACAAAAGTGCGCTGAGCATTGCCTGCGTCGATTGCTCGCCGTGATTGGCGGTAAAGAGCGCCTTCGGGTGGTTTTCGGTCATTACGTACCTGATGAGGCACGCCCACGCTTCCTCACCTCTGTAAGAGGTTATATACTGATTTTGGTCAAGGTCAAAGAAATCCGACAGCCCCACGACACGGAAGTTACCTCCGCAATCTACGATTACGGTTTCCTCGCTTATTTCATTTATAACATTTCCGTTCTCGTCCTTGACGTAGCTGTCTATTTTTTTGTTATCAATAAAGGTGTTGAGGGTTTTTGGCGTTTCTACAAATTCATATCTCTCTGCAAACTGGCACGCACTCTCCCAGACGAGAGAATATGCGGAATTTGCCTTCAGCTCCTCGCTGGGCATACAGAAAAATATCTCTGTTTTCTTCGTCCTGTCAACGTTTGCCAGCACCCTGTCCGAGGCATCGCCTATAACGTGCTCGTATTTTGGCTCGGTATAGAAATACCAGCCGTATTTTGAGGTCAGCGCATTGATAAAGACGTTGAGCATACATACCGCCGCCAGAAAAGAGGCTATAAACGCCAGAAGCAGCGTGGTTCTCTTCTTCAACACCCTTTTTACGGGTTCAAAGGAAAATTTCATACCGCCCTCATTCCCATCTGCGCTTATCGTATATTCCCACAGTGAGCAAAAGGAAGACTGCGCACACGGAAATATAATATATCAGCGCCGATATATCGAACACGCCCTGCGTGAAATTCTGAAATCTCGAAAAGATAGAAATTGAGCTGAATATGAAGCGTATGAAATATACGTTTATATACGAGTTTACAAGGCTGATGGCGAGGAAAAATGCGAGTATCGCTATCGTTCCGACCGCCGCTGCGAGCTGGCTCTCGGTTATAGAGGAAACGAAAACTCCGACAGCGATAAATGCTCCGCCAACCAGAAGAATGGCGATTATGTTGCCGAGCAGCGTCGCCGTCTGTATCTCTGAATACTGATAAAGTATTATGAAGCTGAACGAGGATAAAATCATCGCTCCCGCAAACATTGTGTACGCCGCAAGGAATTTAGCAAAAACCATCGAAAACAGCGAAACGGGAGAGGTGAGAATCAATTGCTCGGTTTTCTGCTTTTTCTCCTCACTGAACAGCTTCATCGTCAACAAGGGGAGCATGAGCATCAGCAGAACAAGCATCACGGTAAAATACGAGCTTATATCGCTCGAATAGGAGTAAAGCGTTGTATAGCAGAATACAGCTCCGCTGAACAAAAGGAATATTGAAAGAAATATATATCCTATCGGTGTAGTGAAATAGGACCTCATTTCTCTTTTATATATTGCCGTCATTTATCTTACCCCCTTGCTCTCGCCTTTTTCTTTTTATCGTTGCCGCCCTCGCCCCTGTCTATGAGCCTTATGAATATATCCTCAAGCTCCATTCCGACAGGCGAAAATTCGAGTATCGGCCAGTTATTCTGAGAGCATACGTAGTAAACGCTCTTTCTTATATCTATTCCTCTCTTGTTTTCAAGCGAGAGGGTTATGCTGTCGCCGTCCCTGTCGGGCAATAGCTCGCATGCGGCGATTCCCGCATTCGCTCTGAAGGCGGCTATCGCCTCTGTCTTGGGAGCGCACACCTTGAGCCTGTATTTTACGCTGTCGTCTATATCACGGGACAGCTCGTCGGTTTTCTTATCGGCTATGATTTTTCCCTTGTTGATTATTATAATTCTCTCGCAAACCGACTGCACCTCGGAGAGAATGTGAGTGCTGAGAATAACCGTGTGCTTAGCTCCGAGCGTTCTTATGAGATTTCTTATCTCTATTATCTGCTTGGGGTCAAGACCTACCGTCGGCTCGTCAAAAATGAGGACGGGGGGGTCGTTTATCAGAGCCTGCGCTATTCCCACTCTCTGCTTATATCCCTTTGACAGGTGTCCTATTATTCTGTTTTTGACGTCGCTTATCTTAACCACCTCGCATATTTCGTCTATGTGAGCGTGGCGGTCAAGCTTGCATTTTTTCAAATCGTAAACGAAATTGAGGTATTCAACAACCGTCATCTCCTGATACAGCGGAGGCTGCTCGGGAAGGTATCCTATATTCTTTTTTGCCTCAATCGGATTTTTGAGTATATCAATCCCGCCGACAGAAACCTCGCCCGAGGTGGCAGACAGATAACCCGTCAGGATATTCATGGTCGTGCTCTTTCCCGCTCCGTTGGGACCGAGAAGGCCGACTATTTCCTTTCCCCCTATTTCAAAGCTCGCATTGTCAAGAGCAAAATTCGAGCCGTATCTTTTTGTAAGAGAAGCTACCTTTATCATAAAAATTCTCCCTTTTTTGTGTTACTGAATTATTTTAACACATATATATAAATAAATTATTAACATTTCGACTTTTTTTGCATTTTTTATCTCCTCGCCTTTTATTACCTCAAAAAACAGACGGTTTTCTAAAAAAACGCAGATGAATAATTTGTGAATATTTTGCTTGTTTTTGAATTTTTATCCATTTATCCTTTCTTGGCAATCAAAAAAACTGCGGCTTCTTGTTACGTGTCGCAGTTTTCTTCCTTTTTTATTTTTTAATTTCGGAGAGTCTACATTACATACTCTGCGGCTATCTCCTCGAGCGCCTCATAGGCATTGTCTGCGCTGACCAGATTTTCACAGAGAAAGTCGATAAGATCCTTTGCCCTCTCTATATCAACGCTCATTTTCGGCAGAAACGCCTCTACAAAATCGGTGGCATCGCTTTCCCTTACCGTTTCTATCTTTACGGAATAGAAGCAGGTGTTTTCGGGATCTAAATCCTCATTCATTTCCTTTATCTCGTCAGGGTCCGCCTTTTCCTTATAAAGAGTGTATCTGAACACGTACCCTCCCGATTGCTGCTGTCTGTATCTTATAACCGACAGCCTTTGCTTTTCGTCCTTCATTTTTCTTTCCTTCCTAATATAATAAAGTCAATTAAATGATACTACAAGCCGTCTAAGAAAAATGTTAAACTGTGCTGTCGCTTTTTCTGATTTTGGAAATTTTTTTATCAAAACAAGCGCATTTTTGCCGTTCTTTGTAAAATATTAAGAATAGTATACCTTTTTTATCCTTAAAAAGAATAATTATTCATTTTTTCCTTAAATTTATCAGTGACAGCAATCAAAGGATATGTTAAAATAATCTGGGTTGTATTGAATAAGGAGGGTTTCTATGAGAAATAAAAAAACGCCGACACGGCGAGTACACGATATATACATACTTTCAAAAATTCTTTTGATAATAACCCTTTCGGTTTGTCTTGCTTCGCTTGCATCTCTTTTCTTCATAACCGTTTTCTCCGACTCCTTTGAGACCCTCTTTGTTGTGGCATCTATGGGAACTAATATCTCTCTCATTCTTATTTCTCTCGTTCTCGGAGTTGGAGCAGCTTTTGCGTTGGATTATGCGGAAAATCTCAAAAAATAGCGAGTTGTAAACACTTGTTTACATAAAAATGGCGCAGTTTTTAAAAAATTGCGCCATTTTTGTTTGTTTTTTGTTTGTTTTTTCAAGCAGAAGTGATTTTTAATTTCTTCACTCTCTTCTTTATTCTGAAAAGATCCCTCAGCATTTTGAAGCTGTCACGTATTATATGTACCTTTGAGTTCTCATTATTTTTCTTTATAACCACAGGCATCTCGTTTATGCCAAGCCCCATCTTCTTCGCAATCATAACAGTCTCAAAATCAAACGCAAAGCCATTCGTTTCGCACAGCTCAAATATTTTCTTTGCATACGGCTCTCTGTAACCCTTTATTCCGCACTGGCTGTCGCTTATTTTTATGCCGAAAAACAATGAGATAAATTTAAGATAAACAAAGGATGCGAGCTTTCTCATAAATCCGTAATTTTTTCCGAATCCGTCGCCTGCGTGTCTGTTTCCTATTATCAGCTCCTCATTTACAGAGGAAAACCTATCCCCCATCTCTTTGACTGTTTCGAGCCCGTATGCGAGGTCGGCGTCGGTGAAAATTATTGCATCTCCCTCAGCATTTAGCATTCCCTCTCTTACAGCCCCTCCCTTTCCTTTATTATTCTCATAGGAAACGAGGTGTAAAGAGGGAACCCCCTCTATATTTTCCTCTATTATTTCTTTCGTTTTATCCCTTGAGCCGTCGTTTACGAGCCAGAAGGAATAATTTTCATTATCCTTTAAAAATTCCTTTATCTTTTCAATAGAGTCCCCTATCAGATCCTGCTCGTTGTAGACGGGTATTACAACTCCTATTTTCATGTATCCTTCTCCGTTTTCTTTTTTCATCTTCTATTATAATACTTTTTAATTCGTTTTTCAACATTTTTATTTAATAATAACCCGTCTGTTTTGCACTTTTTCTCAGTTTGTTTATTCTTTAATTATAGATAATACTATAATTTATAATATTTTTATTAAAATGTGTTGAAAAATAATAATTTTTATGTTATAATTGAAAGGTAATTAATTAACAGGAGCTTTGTTATGGAAGAATTGAATAAAATATGCGACGCCATACTTGATTACATAAAATCCTCCCAATCCAAGCTTATATACGAGCTGTGGTTTCAGGATATAGAGCTTTTATCCCTCACCGATACCGAGGCTGTTGTCGGAATAAATTACAGTGTGAAGAAAAGGTTTCTGGAAACAAAGTATAAGCCTATTCTTGACGATGCCTTCAAAAGCATTCTGGGATTTGAAATTGACATAAAGATAGTTTTAACAGAAAACGCCGATAATCCCGAGCCTATTTCTATATCTCCTGTGCCTGTCAGGGAAAATAAACCCGTAAAAGAGGAGAGTGCTACAGAGCAGATAAACGAGCCCTCTATAATATCGAGATACACCTTTGACAATTTCGTTGTGGGAGAATCAAATAAATTTGTTCACGCAGCCTGTGTTGCGGTAACAAAGGATATTATAAACGAGAGTATTTCAAAAACCTACAATCCTCTCTTTATATGGGGTCACAGCGGTCTTGGTAAGACGCATCTGTTGTGTGCTATTACCAATGAAATAAAAAAGAAAAATAAAAATGCAAAAATTATATATAAGAAAGGTGAGGATTTCACAAACGAGCTTATTTCCTGCCTTCAAAACAAAACAATGCCCCAGTTCAGGGATAAATACCGCTCCGTCGATATTCTTCTGATTGACGACATTCACTTCATTGCCGGTAAGGAATCGACTCAGGAGGAGTTTTTCAACACCTTCAATAAAATGCACGATGACCAGAAGCAGATAATTCTCACGTCAGACCGTCCGCCGAAGGATATAAAAACACTTGAGGAGAGGTTGGTTACAAGGTTTGAGTGGGGTATTATAGCTGAAATCAATCCCCCCTCATTTGAGCTGCGTGCCGCTATTATAAAGAAAAAGGCTGAGGAGCTTTCTATTACAATTGATAACGATATAGTAAACTTTCTCGCCGAAAAGCTACAGAGCAACATACGTCAGATAGAGGGAGCAATCAAAAAGATTGCTGCAATAAGCTCTCTTACCGCAACTCCCATTACAATGGATATGTGTAAAAGATGTGTTGCCGATTTTATATCGGGTACTGTTCCTGTTTCGGTTATGTGTGATAAAATCATTCACTGCGTCGCTGAAAAGTACAACGTATCGGTTGAGGATATAAAGAGCTCGAAGAGAAATAAGGAGATAACCAATGCCCGTCATATAGCCGTTTACCTTATGAAGGAAATGACAAATATGACTCAGACGAGCATCGGAGATTATCTTGATAAGGACCACGCAACCATCAACTTCTCACTCAAAAAAATAAAGGATTCCATAAAAGAATCCAAGTTCCTTGAAAGCGAGATAAGCGAGCTCATTCAAAAAATAAAAAGTTAATAACCCTTTTAAAACAGGTTAATACAATTCTCAAAACCAAGGGTTTACATATTTTGGAAAACCGTGTTTTATTTACCAACTTTTTTTCAACATAAAAGAAACAAGCTTTAAACTTTTAAAAATGCGGTTTTTCCTCTGTAAAATATTATCTTTTTGAGTTTTCAACCTTTTCAACACCCCCTACTGTTTCTATTACTAATAAATAACATTTATTTCTTTCACTCAGTGTTTTGCACGGTGGAAGGACAAAGAGAGGATTAATTATGAAAATCGTACTTGATAAAACAACTTTTCTCGATAAGCTGTCTCCCTGTATGGGAACTGTTTCAACCAAAAACACCATTTCGTCAATAGAGGGTATCCTCATAGAGACTGTTGACGCAGAGAACGTGAGAATTTCCTCATACGATATGAATAAGGGTGTGAGAATTACCTTTGAGGCTATTGAGGTTATAGAGAGCGGAAGCTGTATTATAAATGCTCAGAAGCTGTTCCAGATAGTAAAGCTTATGCCCGAGGATGAGGTTACAATAGAGGTTGACGAAAAATACAACGCCTCAATTTACAGCGGAAAGAGTAGCTTTTCACTCTTCTCTCTCAGAGGAACCGAGTTTCCTTCGCTTCCCGAGCTTTACGGTGATAAGGGCTTTGAAATAAAGGCAGGCGTTCTCAAAAAAATGATAACGAAGGTTATAAATTCCGTAGCTGAGCAGGACTCAAGGCCCATGCTTTGCGGAGCTTTCTTTAAGATAGAAGAAAATAACCTTGAAATAGTTTCCTGTGACAGCTATACACTCTCAAAGTGTAACGTAAATTATGAGCTTCGTGATATAGGAGATATAAGTGCTCTTAATTTCTCATTTATAATACCCGGACACGCTCTCTCGGAAATGATAAAAATTCTTCCTGACAAGGATGAGAACGTAAACGTATTTTTGTCAAGAAAGCACGCTATCGTTAAGATAAGGGATATTGTATTCTTTACAAGAATGATAGACAGCGAGTATATTGATTATAAGAGAATAATACCCACCTCGCAGACTATCTTTGTAAAGGTAAACAGAGAGAGAATGCTAAGAGGTCTTGAAAGAGCTATTCTCGTAGCAGAGGATAAGGTACAGGGTAGCGCAAGGAGCTACGTTAAGATAGGAATAAAGGGAAATGTATTTTCTCTTACCTCAACCTCTGTAAACGGCAAGGTTTACGACGAGATGGAGTGCGAGCATGAGGGTGACGATCTTGAAATAGGATTTAACTGCCGTTATCTAATAAACAGCATCCGCTCATCCGAGGGTGAGGAGGTATATCTGACCTTCAAATCCGCAACGCAGAGTGTAACGATAGAGCCTGTGGATAAGAAGGAAAACGAGAGCTTCTTCTATATGATATTGCCCGTAAGAATGAACGACTGATATGATAATAAAGAATCTTTCTGCTAAAAATTACAGAAATATAGGCAGTGAGAAAATAGAATTTTCTGACGGAGTAAATCTTCTTCTCGGCGGAAATGCACAGGGAAAAACCAACGTTATTGAGGCTGTGTACACGTTTGCGAGGGGGAAAAGCTTCCGAGGGGCTATTGATAAGAAAATTATTAAATTCGGCGAGAGCTTCTTTTCAATAGAGATAGAATTTGAGGATAAGCGAAGGCGGCAATCTCTTTCCTATTATTACAGTGATAAGGAAAGAGTGAGAAAAAGAAACGGAATAAAAGAGGAAAAGGCGTCTGATATGCTCGGCCATTTCAGAGCTGTGCTCTTCTGCCCCGAGCATCTTATGATAGTAAAAGGGGGCCCGTCCGAGAGACGTGAATTTCTAAACGTCGCTATTTCTCAGAATGATTCCTTCTATATAAGAAACTACGCCTGCTACAACAGAATTTTAGAAAACAGAAATACTCTGATAAAAAATGCTCAGAAGGGTATCTCGGTAAATAAGAAAGAAATAGACGTATTTTCGGAGCAGATGGCTACCTTTGCTTCTAAAATATATATGAAGCGTACGGAGTATATAAAAAAGCTAGAAAAATATGCTCACGGTATTCTTTTGGATATATCCGACGGAAAAGAGGATTTATCCCTCTCCTATGAGTCGGACATATACGCACAGAGTGAGGCTGAAGCGAAAGAGGAATATCTAAGGATACTAAGAGGCTCGATTGATAAGGAAATTGCCAACGGAGTAACTCTTTTCGGCATACACCGTGACGATATAGACGTCCGAGTTAACGGAATATCTCTGCGCTCATACGGCTCTCAGGGACAGCAGCGCTCCGCCGCACTTGCCCTCAAAATGGCAGAGGGAGAGGTTTCGAGAGAAATAAACGGAGAGTATCCTGTATTTTTGTTTGACGACGTGCTCAGCGAGCTTGACGAAAAAAGACAAAGGTATATAATAAACGGAATAAAGGACAAGCAGATAATAATAAGCGCCTGCGACAAAAGCATCTTTGACCTTGACGGTGTTAACGTTATAGAGGTGGAGGGAGGAAAATATGTATCTTCACATCGGTAGCGGTAAAAACATTGTAAAGGAAGATATAGTAGGAATATTTGATATAGATACTGCGACTGTATCATCCGTCAGCCGTTCCTTCATAAGGAAAAAGGAGAGGGATAAAAAGATAGAGTATCAGGACAGCGATATTCCGAGGAGCTTTATAGTATGCTCAAGGGAGAAAAAAACAACTCTTACGGGCAGGGAGAGGCTCAGAAATAAGAAAAAAGATAAAAGAAATCATAAGGAAAATATTTATCTTTCCAGAATATCGAGCACAGCCCTTCGTGCCAGGGCTATGAGCGAATCTTATTACGATTATGACGTAACGGAAGAAAATAACTAAGGAAATGGAAGAAAAAATGGAGAATGAAGCAGTAAAAACCGAAAATTACGGCGACAGTCAAATTCAGGTTCTCGAGGGACTTGAGGCGGTAAGAAAGCGTCCGGGTATGTACATAGGTACAACCTCTCTGCGCGGTCTTCACCATCTTGTATACGAGATAGTGGACAACTCTATCGACGAGGTTCTGGCGGGGGCGTGCGATACTATTACCGTTGATATTAACGAGGACAACAGTATATCTGTTCAGGATAACGGTAGAGGAATACCAAGCGGTATGAATGAAAAGGTTAATAAGCCTACCCTTGAGGTTATCTATACCGTTCTTCACGCAGGAGGAAAATTCGGCGGTGGCGGATATAAGATAGCCGGCGGTCTGCACGGTGTCGGCGCATCGGTTGTTAATGCTCTTTCCGAGTGGATGGAGGTTGAGAGCTATCACAACGGTAAAAGATGTACCGAGCGGTTTGAGAGAGGAAATGTTGCCCGTGAATTTATGTGTGAGGATGCAACGGAGAACAGACACGGCGTTTTCGTAAGATTCAAGCCCGACGCTACCATATTTGAGGAAACGGTATTTGACTATGAAATACTCCTGACAAGAATGAGGGAGCAGTCCTTCCTCAATGCGGGAGTAAAAATAGTTCTCCGTGACAAGCGCCCCGGATATGAGAGAGAGGAAATTCTCCAGTATGAGGGCGGTCTTGTCAGCTTCGTTGAATACCTTAATAAGATAAAGCAGTCCAACTGCATACACAACGAGGTTATATATATGAAGGGAGAGAAAAACGGCTCCGTTGCTGAGGTTGCTATGCAGTATACCGACGCATACAGCGAGACTATTATCTCCTTTGCAAACAATATGACTACAATTGAGGGCGGAACGCACGAAACAGGCTTCCGCAGCGCTATAACCAAGGTTCTCAACGATTACGCAAAAAGAACGGGAATACTCAAGGGTAGCGACAAGCTGTCGGGCGAGGACGTCCGAGAGGGCCTTTGCGCTATTGTCAGCGTAAAGCTCGAGGATGCTCAGTTTGAGAGCCAGACGAAGGCGAAGCTCGGTAACTCCGAGATGCGAACTCTCGTTGAGGGAATTGTAAATACAAAGCTCGCAGAATATCTTGAAGAAAATCCCGCAACGGCGAAGATAATTCTCGAAAAATCAATGGCTGCATCCAGAGCGAGAGAGGCGGCAAGGAAGGCGAGAGAGGCAACGAGGAGAAAGAGTGTTCTCGAAAACTCTCCCCTGCCCGGCAAGCTCGCAGACTGTCAGGAAAGAGATAATAAATACACAGAGCTGTACCTCGTTGAGGGAGATTCCGCAGGAGGCTCGGCAAAGGACGGACGTGACAGCCGTTATCAGGCAATTCTGCCTCTGAGAGGTAAAATTCTCAACGTAGAAAAGAGCCGTCTTGACAAGGTTTACGGAAACCAATCTCTTATTCCTATAATTCAGGCTCTCGGCTGCGGTATCGGCGACGAGTTTGATATAAACAAGCTCCGCTACGGCAAGATAATAATTATGGCGGATGCCGACGTTGACGGAGCGCATATACAGATACTCATACTCACGTTCTTCTTCCGTCATATGAGACAGCTTATTGAACAGGGACACGTATATCTGGCGCAGCCCCCTCTTTATAAGATAAGAAAGGGTAAGTCGCAGGAAAAGTATGCTTTCTCAGATGCCGAGCGTGACAGAATAATAGAGGAAATGGGCGGACGAGTTGAGGCTGAAAGATATAAGGGTCTTGGAGAAATGGACGCATCCCAGCTTTGGGAGACCACTATGGACCCCGAAACCAGAACTCTTATCAAGGTAGAGATAGGCGATGCAATGGCAGCTGACGAAATGTTCTCTACTCTTATGGGTGATATGGTTGAGCCGAGAAGGCGTTTTATAGAGAAGAATGCGAAATTTGCGCAGAATCTCGATATATAAAGGAGGTAGAATGAAATGGCAGATGAAAAGAACAGCATAGAATTTCCCGATCAGAAAATCGTTGCCAAAAACATGGAGCAAAGGGTAAGGACCTCCTTTATAGAGTACGCAATGAGCGTTATAACCAGCCGTGCTCTGCCCGACGTCCGTGACGGAATGAAGCCGGGTCAGCGCCGTATTATGTACGCAATGCACGAGGACGGTCTAACCTATGATAAGCCCTTCCGTAAATCAGCGACCACAGTCGGTAACGTTCTGGGTAGATACCATCCTCACGGCGACGTTGCGGTATATCAGACAATGGTACGTATGGCGCAGCCCTTCTCGTACAGATATACCCTTGTAGAGGGACACGGTAACTTCGGTAACGTTGACGGTGACGGCGCAGCCGCATACCGTTATACCGAGGCGAGAATGTCAAAAATTGCCGACCTTATGATGAGCGACATCGAGAAGGACGTTGTTCCTCTCGTTCCCAACTTTGATAACAGCAGAAAGGAGCCGACAGTGCTCCCCTCACGCTTCCCCAACATACTCGTTAACGGCTCTGTTGGTATAGCGGTAGGTATGGCTACGAATATTCCCCCTCACAACCTCTCCGAGGTAATAGACGGTACAATTTACAGAATAGATAACCCCGAGTGCGAGGTTATGGAGCTTATGAATTACATCAAGGGCCCCGACTTCCCCACCAGAGGTATAGTATACGGCTTCAAGGGACTTGTTGATGCTTATACAACAGGTAAAGGCAGAGTGCTCGTCAGAGCAAGAGCCCGCATTGAGGAGGAAAAACGCAGAATTATAATAACCGAAATTCCCTATATGGTAAACAAGAGTATGCTCATAGAGTCTATGGCAAACCTTGTTAAGGATAAAAAGATAGAGGGAATCAGCGACTTGCGTGACGAATCGGGCCGTGCGGGAATGAGAATTGTCGTTGAGTACAAAAAGGATGCTAACGGCGAGATTATTCTCAATCAGCTTTATAAGAATACTCAGCTTCAGGACACCTGCGCCGTAAATATGCTTGCGCTGGTAAAAGGCGAGCCGAAAATTCTCTCGCTCCCCGAAATCCTTGACAACTATATATCCTTCCAGGAGGAAATTATAGTTAACAGAACGAAATTCGACCTCGAAAAGGCGCTCCGTGAGATGCACATACTCGAGGGCTATAAGGTAGCGATAGATAACATTGATGCTATCGTTGAGCTCATCAAAAAGAGCGAGTCCACCGCAGATGCGAAGGCAAGGCTGTCCGAGAAATACGGACTCTCCGATGCACAGGCACAGGCTATTATCGAAATGCCTCTCGGAAAGCTCTCAGGACTTGAAAGGCAGAAGGTTGAGGATAGAATTGCGAAGCTGACGGCAACCGTTGCCGACCTTCGTGATATCCTTGAAAACGAGGGAAGAATAAAGGAAATTCTCAAAGAGGAGCTTCTCGAAATCAAGAATAAGTTTGGCGATGAGAGAAGAACCGAGCTTGTCGAATCGACCGACGAGATAGATATAGAGGATCTCATAGAGAGACACTCTTGCGTAATAACCCTCACTCATACAGGATATATCAAGCGTCAGAGGACGAGCGTATATTCCGCACAGCACAGAGGCGGTAAGGGCATTATCGGTATGACCACGAAGGAGGAGGATTTCGTAGAAAACGTTATCGTTACGAATTCCCACTCAACGCTTCTTATGTTTACAAACATAGGAAAGGTGCACGCTATAAAGGCGTACAGAATACCCGAGGCGTCGAGAACGGCGAAGGGCGGAAATGCGGTTAACCTGCTCGCTCTTGAACAGGGTGAGAAGATAACCTCTATCATAGAGATAGACAAGTTCGGCGAGGACGAGCTCCTCACTATGGTTACCAAGTACGGAGTAATAAAGAGAACTCTGCTCTCTGCATACGCATATCAGCGCAAGGGCGGAAAGATTGCTATAAATCTTGACGACGGCGACGAGCTTCTCTACGTCAGAAGAACGGTGGGCGACAGTGAGCTGATTATCGCTACCAGAATGGGTATGTCGGTAAGATTTGACGAGAACAACGTCCGTGCTATGGGCCGTCTTGCCCGTGGAGTTCGCGGAATAAGGCTCGACGACGGTGACGAGGTTGTCGGAGTTGCCCTCGTTGAGGACGGAAAGCAGCTGCTCACCATAACCGAAAACGGATTCGGTAAGAGATGCGACTACGAGAAATTCAGAACGATGAAGAACAGGGGCGGTAAGGGTGTAACCTGCCACAAGCTGTCTGACAAGACAGGCAAGCTCGCATCTGTTGCATCTGTTCTCGAAACGGATGACGTAATGCTGATAACCGACCAGGGAACGATTATAAGGACCCGTGTAGCAGATATTCCCGTATATTCGAGAACTGCGGGCGGCGTTATAGTAATGCGCCTTGCAGACGGGGCGAAGATATCCGATTTCCAGAGGCTCACACCCGAGGATGAGGTGGATGAAAAGGCGGCAGAGTCCGAGGCTCAGGTAGCTAAGGAAAATGAGGAAAATCCTATACCTCAGCCTGTTATGGAGCCCGAGCAACCCGTAGAGGAGCCTGCCGAGGACGGCGGAGAAGGCATCTGATGAAAAGGATTATTTCAATAATTCTTATAGCTGTTTTACTGTCAGCTCTCGTGTCCTGTTCTCAAACAACCGAGAGCGACAGTGAGATAGCAGAGATAACCGAGGCCCTTGTGAAAAAATCAATTATCTTAAATAAGATATATTGGGGCGAGGGAATAGATATAATAGAGGGAGGGGAAACGACCTCTGACGGCAAGTACGTTATAGCCGATATGTCCTCTCTTTCCGAATACGAAATCAGCGATATAAACACGCTGAAAAGCTACACACGGAGTGTCTATACCGAGAATGAGTGCGACAGTATATTCAAAAACTATCTCGCTCATTCTGCATATACCGACAGCTTCGGCGGTTATATGTACACCGAAATTCTCAACCGATATATATCCGACGGTGAGGGCAGAATTTTCGTTTACACGGGGCTTGAGGATTTAATAAAGGACAGCGTCGTTGAATACGATTTTTCCTCTATACGTGTGGTAAAAAGAGAAAGAAAAACCGTACACGTAGAGATAAGCGTGACGGTAAAGAGCTCGGGCGACACCCAAGGGTATGCCGACGTTCTCCCTCTTGAAATCAGGAAGGAAAACCAAGAATACAGACTTAACACCCCAACGTATTGCGTATACGATAAAGAATAAGAAGGTTAGGTAGCATATATGACTTTTTCCGAGAAAATGATCCATCTGAGAAAAATTAACGGTTATACCCAATCTCAGTTTGCCGAAATGACAGGGGTATCGAGGCAAACCGTGTATAAATGGGAGTCGGGGCAGGCGTATCCCGACATAAAGAAGGCGGCTATTATTTTAAAGCTGTACAGCCTCACCCTCGACCAGCTGATAAACGACAGCGTGGATATAGACAGCGAGGGCTATGCGGTCAGAAATAATGCGCCAAAGGAAACAAAGGAGAAGCCCAAGGGCTTTTTCAAGAAGCTTTTCGGCAGAAAATAAAAATTTACAGGCGTATGCGTGTTTTTCGGAGATTCACGGATGCGCCTTTTTCTTTTCGCTTGCCGTTTTTGAATATAACTGTAAAAATATGACTATAATCATTACGTAGATACATAAAAAGGAGTATGTGATGGTAAAGGGATACAAAAGAAACGTGGTATTGCTCAAAAGCACGAACAGCGATATATTTGATATGGCGTATTTTATTATGAAGGACGACGTTAAGGAGAGGGGTATTGACGTAATCGGAGAGGCTAACAGAATTTTGGAGGAAAACAGCCTTCCTCGCCGAAGGGCAGGGGTGAGATGGCTTGCACCTGTTCTCTCCTTTCTTTGCGGTACGGCGGTGTCATCGCTTATTATGCTCGCCCTGCTTTTATAAGGGACTTGATTTTTTTCTCATTATATAGTATAATGGTTACGGTTAATATTTTCGCCGAAGGATGCAATCGGTGAAAAATGAACGAATTTTTACGCTATACCCCGCATAGTGCGTTGGACGGGAGTCATTATGGCGGTATGGCAAACAGGGCTTTATGCCCTTGAGGGCGGCTGTGAAAGCAGCGATTTTTGTGCGCTCACCGGACCTTGTGGCGTACAAAGGCACGAAAGGTCGTTTTTTGACATGGAAAAAAATAAAGAAAACAGCAAAAGAAGAAAAAGCTATACTCAAAACAAAAAGACCGCCCCTGTAAATGCGGCGGACACGAAAAAGAAAAAGGAAGCTCCCTTACAGGCAAAGGCTGTACCCCCTATGAAAAAGGATAGCAAAAAGCAAGTAAAGGTAAAGAGCGCAGGCGAGGTAAAAACACAGAAGCGCTCAAAAAAAGCGAGAGTTGAGAAAAACGAAACCGTAAGGGTTATAAGCCTTGGCGGTCTTGGCGAAATAGGAAAGAACATAACAGTATTTGAAACCGACAGGGATATAGTGGTTATAGACTGCGGAGTGGCATTCCCCGACGACGATATGCTCGGCGTTGACCTCGTAATCCCCGACTTCTCATATCTTGAAAAGAATGCGGATAGGGTGAGGGGCGTTCTCATAACTCACGGACACGAGGACCATATAGGCTCTATCCCCTATCTTCTCAAAACTCTCAACGTTCCCGTATATGGCAGTCGCCTTGCGATAGGAATTATAAAAAAGAAGCTTGAGGAATTCACTCTGCCCGAGCGACCGAAACTCCATACCGTTGAGGCGGGTGACGTGGTAAGGCTCGGCGATTTCTGCGCTGAATTTATACACGTAAACCACTCGATAGCAGACTCCTGCGCAATTTTACTGCGCACCCCTGCGGGAAATATATTCCACTCGGGAGATTTTAAGCTCGACGTGTCGCCCATAGACGGCAAGATGATGGATATAACGAGAATCGGCGAGATAGGAAACGAAGGCGTTACGCTTATGCTCTGCGAATCCACCAACGCCGAGCGTGCAGGCTTCACCCCCTCTGAAAAGAGGGTTGGAAACTCGCTTGATAAGGTGTTTATGCAGAACAGCGATAAGCGCCTCGTTATAGCAACCTTTTCCTCTAATATCCATAGGGTTCAGCAGATAATTGACGTGAGTGTGAGGTACGGGCGCAAGGTTGTCGTTATGGGCAGGAGTATGGAAAATATACTCTCAGCGGCAATAGACCTCGGCTATATGCACGTGCCCGAAACAACAATAATCAGCGTAAACGATATAAAGAGATATAACCCGGAGCAGTTAACCGTCATAACGACGGGCAGTCAGGGCGAGCCTATGTCGGGGCTCTACCGTATGGCGTTTGGCGAGCACGACAAGGTGCGCCTTGTAAGCGGCGACGTGGTTGTCCTCAGCTCGAGCGCAATTCCCGGTAATGAAAAGCTGGTCGGAAAGATAGTAAATGCCCTTATTAAAAACGGAGTAAAGGTAGTAAACGATACCACTGCCGACTTCATTCACGTATCGGGACACGCCTGCCAGGAGGAGTTAAAGCTCATGCACGCACTCGTACGCCCGAAAATGTTTATGCCGATACACGGTGAGAGCAGACACCTCTACGCTCATAAGGAGCTGGCGGAGTTTATGGGAATGAATCCCGCAAATATATTCGTGTCGGATATAGGAAAAGTTCTTGAGGTTGACAGATACGGGGCGAGGTTTAACGGCACCGTCCAGTCGGGAAGAGTGCTCGTTGACGGCTCGGGCATAGGCGAGGTCGGAAATATCGTTTTGCGTGACCGCCGTCTGCTCTCACAGGACGGACTTATCGTTGTTGTTGCCTCGGTTGATATGCACGCAAAGATACTTCTCTCAGGCCCCGATATTGTTTCACGTGGATTTATTTACGTCCGTGAGGCAGAGGACTTAATTGAGGATATACGTCAGGTTGCCCTCAGAACGATTGAGAGATGCTTTAAGCGCAACGTTGACGATTGGATGCAGATAAAGAGTGAGGTGCGTGACGACCTCGGCAGATTTTTGTTTAGCAAGACGAAGCGCAGGCCGATGATTCTGCCCGTAATTATGAATATATGATATACTGCTCAGCTTTTGATGTGACACCTCTTTTCGGCAATACGGATGAGCTCTGCTCCGCCCTTTCCCCAAGGGAGAGGGAGCGTGCAGACCAATACAGGCAAAAAGAGGATAAAGACAGACATATATGCGCATTATCGCTTCTCAGTATGATGCTTGCGTACAAAAACGGACAGATTTCTGCCGACAAAGAGGAAAATGCGCAAATAGGGGAAACGTGCGTAAAAATTCTATCATTTTCACGCTTGGAAGCACGCCCCTTGCCCGAAATTTTCCTCACAGAGAGGGGCAAGCCTTGTTTTGCGGATACAGAGCCGTATTTCAGCTTATCGCACAGCCACGGCACAATTTTTGTAGCCCTGAGCGATGCGCCAATAGGTGCGGACGTCGAGCTTATAGACGAAAAAAAGCGCTCCGACAGGCTGGCAGAGCGCTTCTTCTCGGATAATGAAAAGGGCGAGGACTTCTTCACCGTATGGACGAGAAAAGAGGCGTACGTTAAAATGACGGGTGAGGGTATATGCTCTTTGCGCTCGCACGACACAACGGCGTGCGACGCCTCGTTTTTAACCCTGCCCTATACCGACAGCGAGGGCAAAAAATACTCAATTTCATTGGCAATAAAAAACAAGGAGATATAAAAATGGCAAATGTATGTGTAATCACCGGAGGCGGAAGCGGAATGGGGCTTGAGGCCGCAAAGCTGATGCCCAAGGACAAAATTATCGTTCTTGCAGGAAGAACGGTAAAGAAGCTTGAGGGTGCGGTTGAGCAGCTCAAGGCTCTTGGCTTTGAGGCTTATGCGAAGGCGTGCGACACCTCGGACAGAGAGAGCGTTAAGGAGCTTGCAAGCTTTGCGGCATCGCTCGGAGAGGTAAAAAACGTAATTAACTCAGCAGGTCTTTCTCCTGCAATGGCTGACGGTGAGAAGATAATCAGAGTAAACGCCCTTGGAACGGTTTACATAAACCAGGAGTTTTCCAAGGTTATGGGCGAGGGTAGCGTTATAGTAGACGTGTCCTCAAACTCTGCGTATATTCTTCCCTCGTTTATCATTCCGAAGAAGGCGTATGCGCTTGCGGATACCGATGAGGATAAGTTTGTAAATAAGCTTTTGAAAAGGTCGAGGCTTGCAAAGGGAGATTATCAGCGCTCGGGCTTTGCATATTCGCTTTCCAAAAACTTCGTTGTATGGTATGCAAAGAAGTGTGCGTATGAATACGGCAAGAAGGGCATAAGAGTTGTCTCTCTCAGCCCTGGACTTATAGCAACCGATATGGGAAATCTCGAGGCGAAGGATGGAGGAATGCTTATCCCCTTCTCCTGCGAGGAAAGAATGGGAAAGCCCGAGGAGCTTGGATACGCTCTTGCGACGGTTGCGGATGAGCGCAACGGCTATCTTGCAGGCGTTGATGTGCTCTGCGACGGCGGAAGCACCAACGGTATGAAGGAATTTAAGAAAAAGAAGTAAATCTGATTTAAATCAAAAAGACCTTGTGCGCCCTTCGGGCGCACTTTTTTATTGACAACGGTTTTTTACTGTGTTATAATAACATTGTCACACAAACTGAATAATCGGTATTAGGGATATTTTTTGCTTTACGGATACTATTCCCTTTTTTGGGCATACTCAAATTAATGGACTTGGTAAAAACACAGGCTCCTCTAATTTGGGTATGGATGAAATATTCCTATTCCGATTAGTTTGTGTGACGACAATTGGAGCTTGCGTTTTTCGGTGCGCCGGCTTCGGTTGGCGCACTTTTTATTTTTTGGGGGTTATTATGAAAGAAGAAGAAAGACAGGCGTGGGAAAGTGAAATGAAACACACGGACATGTTTATAAGCCGTGTGAATAATAAATTTGAGTCAAGCTATGTATTTGCGGAGCAGGTTGTTCGTTACTTGCGTAAAAACCACTCGCTTGCCGCAAAAATACAAAGCAGTCAGCTTTACAGCTTTATGCGCAATTATGCGGTGCGCCATATTATGCTAAGTGACAAGCGGTATTCAGGAAAGGATTACCTTGATGTTTCGAGAGATTTTGAAGCCTTTGCTGATATTCAGAACAAATACAGCAACATAAAGCCGTTAGAGCTGACAAAGGATGAAATGGAAAGAATTATAAAATATTGGGAAACGGGCTCGTTCAGTTATACGACTTACAGTATGATTGTGGACGAGGATGAATAAAAAGCAGACAGCACGGTTCCAAGCAAAAACCGAAAGTTGAATTCTCAGTGCGAAGTCCCTGTCGAGGCTCGCTTAATTTTGAGCAGAAATCGCCGTTATTCGGCCCGAAGGCGTACGAGGGTACGTCGAGAGGGCGAAAACGGCGATAGTAAACAAAAAACAAAATCAAAAGAAAATCGCAGATTTTCTTCCCAATAAGACCCATACGCTTTTTGAAAAAAGCTTAGCAAAAACTTTTGCAAAGGGAAAAACAAAGGCGAGGCACTTTTTGTACCTCACCTTTTTTTGTTTGCGGTTGTGCCGAAAGGAAGCAACCCCTTTTGTTAGTCGATAGTGAAAAAGCCGACTAAGAAATCAATTCCTATAAATATTTCATTTCTGAATGAAATAAAGGCGCACATTACGGCAATTGTAATAACCAGCGTTATTATAAGGTATTTCAAATCCGAGCCGTCGCTCGAATACCTTTTGATAAACGCATCTCGGTTTTCGTCAGAGATATAATACCTCGTTTCCTCACCCTCGGCTGTTACCGATTTTATTTTTCTCGACAGGGTTGAGTCCTTTTTCAGCTTTTTCTCGAAAAACGAACCGCCTTTGAGCGATAGGGAGGAAAGCGTCACGGCACTCTGCTCGTCAAATGCGCTCGCCTTTGCGAGAGCACGCACAACCGAGCCAAGAATTGTCTTGTGATAATACGCAATAAGGGTGGCGATAATAACGCCGATGCATATCGCAAAAACAACCTTCGGTATATCTGTTAAGGGATTGGATATATCAATATATTCATATTTTGAGGTGTCAAGCTCAAACAACGCCTCGTCAACCTTATTAAAGAAGGAAACTATTTTATCCCACATAGAAAATTCTCCGATTAAATTTCGTCAATAAAGCGGTCTCCGCATATTGATTTGAGCAGATTTTCGAGGTCCTCGTTGTCCTCGTAGAACAGGGTGACGCACTTCTTTGAGCCCTTGCTCTTTATCTTTACCCGTCTGCCAAGGGTGCTCATCATTCTTAGCTCCAGCTCACGTGTGTAATCGACAACAACCTCGGATGGCGGGGTCAATTCCTCCTCGTCAAAATGCTGCTGATTTATCTTCTTGACTGCCGCCTCGGTGGCACGCACCGACAGCTCGTCCTCGATTATTCTGTTGGCGAGCAGAATCATATCCGCAGGGTCGTCAAGACCAAGCAGGGCACGTGCGTGACCTGCCGACAGCTCCTTCGATGCCACAAACGACAATAGCTCGTCGGGCAAATCAAGAAGCCTCAACGTATTTGCAATAGCACTGCGGCTCTTTCCGACCTGGGCGGAAATTTCCTCCTGAGTCATATCGAAACGCTCAGCAAGCGACTTGTACGCCATAGCCTCTTCGAGAGGATTTAAGTCCTCTCTCTGTATGTTTTCAATCAGAGCGAGCTGCGACGCCTTAAACTCGTCCGCATCTATTATTATTGCGGGAATTTCGGGCAGCTCCGCCATTTTTGAGGCACGGAAACGGCGCTCTCCTGCGATTATCTGGTATCTGCCGTTTGCGAGCTCACGCACAACTATCGGCTGAATGAGGCCGTGCTGCTCTATCGAATTTGCGAGGGATCTTAGCGCATCCTCGTCAAAATACTTTCTGGGCTGATTGGTTTTGACCTCTATGTGAGTCAGGGGAATGTTCGTGATACTGCCCTTTTGTGATTCGTCTATATTATTTTCAAGAAATATTGCGTCAATGCCCTTTCCGAGTCCTGAAAATTTTGCCATTGTTATCACTCCTTTATGGTAAAATATGTCAAATATGAGTATAAAATGCCGAAAACCGACCGCTTTTAACGTAATCACCTTGCACTTTTGGTAAAAATAGGCAATTATTCGTTGGGCGTGCTTCTGCCCTTGCTTCCGTTGTTAAGCAACCTTGCTGTTGCTTAAATGTTAATAAATTAGCTTGCGTTATATTCTCATCATAATCTCGTCACACAGCTTTTTGTATTCGAGACTGCCCTTTGAATACTGGGCAAAATAGCAGATGGGGGCACCGAATCCGGGTGCTTCGGAGAGCTTTACCGAGCGGGATATTCTCTGGTCGAACAGCTTGCCCGCATAGTGCTTTTCGAGCTCTGCAACAACCTGATTTGTCAGTATAAATCTCGAGTTAAACATTGTTAGTAAAATGCCCGTGATTTCGAGATTGTGATTGTAATACTGACGCACCTTTTTTATAGTGAGCATCAGCTGCGAGAGTCCTTCAAGCGCGAAAAACTCGCATTGCATAGGCACAATTACACCGTCTGAAGCCGTCAGTGCGTTTATTGTGAGAAGTCCGAGGGTAGGAGGACAGTCTATAAATATGTAATCGTAGTTATCTCTTATCTCGGAAATCGCAGTTTTTATGCAAAAATCACGGTTTTGCAGCTCTCTTAACTCAAATTCCGCTCCAACAAGCGAAATGTTGGACGGTATAAGCGACAGATTGCTGTATTCGGTAGGTATTATAACATCCTTTATGTTGGAACGGCCTATCATAACGTCATATATAGAGGATTTTACCTTGTTTTTACTGATTCCTACGCCACTTGTTGTGTTTCCCTGTGGGTCGAGGTCAACAAGCAGGACTTTTTTGCCGTTTTTGGCTATCTGAGCGGCAATGTTTATGGCAGACGTCGATTTTCCGACTCCGCCTTTTTGGTTAGCAAATGAAACTATTGAGCCCATTTTATCACTCCTTTTTGCTTTTTATGTTATAATTATACCTTAAATATATAGAATTGTCAAACAAAAACCGTAAAAAACATAATTTTTTACAAATTGTTTCACGTGAAACACGCAAAAACTGAAAATAGGGCTGTTTTCTCAGAATGGATCCGTGCAAAATAAGGAGCTAACTAAAATAGAATTTATCATCAATCAAGCAGAGGACACGCAAAAACTGAAAATCAAGCCGTTTTCTTAGAATGGGTTTGTGTAAACGGGTAGCTAAAACAGAATTTATCACAAAACAAGCCGTGGTGCGCAAAAAAACGCAGATGTTTCACGTGAAACAGGCACATATTTGCAAAATTCAGCCGATTCAACGAAATCCAAAGGAGGAGTAAACGGGGGCGGGGATGCCGGGGGGGATAAAAGGGATTTCTCAAAAAACGTGGCAAAAATTTGCCAAAAACGCTAGATGTTTCACGTGGAACAATACAAATTTGCAAAATTCATCCATTTTTGATAGAATGCACAATGTAAATAGGCGGCGGATAAAAGCAATTTTTTAAAAAACGTGGCGAGAAATTCGCAAAAAACGCTGAATGTTTCACGTGAAACAAAGAAAAAAGCCCGTTGAGATTAACAACGGGCTTGAATTTTGGGTAAAACATCAGATAAAATACACACAAAGGCCGGCAATGCATATTATTGTTGACACAATTTCCTTTTTTGCAGGCTTTTCCTTGAAGAAAAATATACTTGGAATGTACGATAATAACAAGGTCAGTGAGCTGCGCAACAGCGACAGTGCGGAGATTCCTATATATTTCAGCGTATAAATTTCCAAATACGAGCCTGTGTTTGATAAAAGCGTCATCATCAATATAACTACTACGAGAAAAACCGAATATCCCTTCAATATGGGTATATAGGGTACTTTTTCAGAGGATAAATCTCCGTTTTGAGTCTGTTTTTTACGCCTTTTTGCCATTTTACACGCAAAAAAGGCTAATAACGTGGCGCTCACGATGAGCATCAGTGCGTTTGTGAGCAGAAAAAGCGAAGGTGTGTTCTCGGCTATATGCGGGTTTATTGCTATAAATTTGCTGAATGATGCAACCGAACCTTGGAAAATCAGGTTGAGTAGGTTGACTAAAATCGAGAGAAAACCGATTTTTGTTTTGGATTTTTCGCTTGAAATGCAGGGAATAACGGTTGCTGTGAGCAGAAGAATCAGTCCTATTACGATAGTGGGGGCAACCTCTTCACCAAGGGAAAAGCCTACTATTGCCGGGAAAACTATTGAACCGACCGAGGAAAAAATCAAAACAAGCGTAATATTTGATATCTTCAGAGCGGCAATGTTTATAAAATAGGCAATTTCAATAAGTGTTCCGTAAATGATACTGTATATGATGAGCGGTGCATCAACAGTCAGCGAGCCGATTCCTGTCAGGGTGAAAAAGACACATGCAAAAGCAGAGGTTATCGTCAGACACACCCATATTGCATTGGGGTTGCCGTCGGCTTTTTTTGCATAGACCTTTGACAGAGCAGCGTTAAGCACTATCTGCGACGCTATTATAAAAATAAGAAAATAGACGAATAACTGCACAGTGCTATATGGTAAAAAATACCAAATATCCTTTCATCTTATTAAGACAATTTTACACTCTTTCCACACGAAAAGCAAGAAAAATATTGATTTTTTACTCAAAAAAGTAGACATATTTAAACTATTAGCAGAAAAGAATATCGGTGCGTGTTTTTCTTTGCGGATTTAAAGATTTTTAACTGTACAAATGGACTCTTTTACACAAATCTCTTTACAATTATCAGATAAAATGCTATAATAGTAGACGAAAATAAACCTAAGGAGCGTTTATGAGAGAAATTCATTTTGACCGTGACCACCGTGAAAGTCCGTTAATCATACGCCCGTGTAAGGACGTGGACTGTCCTGCGCATATCAATTACTCCGCGGAAATATTTGTGGTTTTTTCGGGCACCGTTGATACCTATCTCGATTTTGAAAGGGTGGCACTGTCTGCGGGAGAGGCGATTTTCATAGATTCGCCGCAGACGCACGAATTTCGCACTGTCGGGGAGAGCGATTCCGCCGTCTTTATATTTGACACGGTGAATTTTCCCGATTTAAAGCGTGTGTTGAAGGGAAAAAGACTGCAAGAGAGCAAGGCGTTGCTCCCGCCTGAGGTTCTCTCCTATATAAAGCAATTTGTTCCCACGGCGCAGGAAACAGTTGTTTTTGATGCCCTTAAAATACATTCGATAGTATACCCGCTCATTTACAGTGTTATAGGGAGTGAGCCGAGACTACGTGAGTGCACCCTGCACGGAAACGACGTTATCTCTTCCGCTTTGCAGATTATCGTTGAAAGGTACAGGGATAATATAACGCTATCCACTATTTCAAAGGAGCTGGGAATAAATTACGTATACCTCGGCAGGTGCATAAAGGAGCAGCTCCGTGAGGGATTTGTGGACATTCTGACGGGAGTGCGCATTGAGGCGGCACGCTCGCTGCTCAAAAACAGCGATATGAGCATATCCGAGGTCGCCTATGACTGCGGCTTCGGCTCTCAGCGCAACTTCAACCGTGCGTTTCGGAGGACGCTCGGAATGACACCGAGCGAATATAGGAAAAACGGGATATAAATTTTACTATTCTATTGAAAAAACGGCGTGTCCGTGTTATAATTGTGAGGACGGGCATATTGCTTTGTTTTAGAACATTAACTCTTATGGAGGACTGATATGGCAAACGACGTATTTGCTAATATAGCCGCTGACGGCATAGGCGGCAGAAAAGAGCTGCTTTACGACCCAGCTCCTGTGAAAATAAGGGAAAAGGCGTGCAAGCTGAAGGATGCTTTTGGCGCTACTCCGATGGTGACTGCCAAGAAAATGGATACACGAGAGGAGCTGTATGCTGCGCTCTCTGAACAGAGAAAAAAATACGCTCCCTACCTTGAAAAGAAAGCTCCTGCTTTTGAGGGACTTACCGATAGAATTGAGATAACCGATTTTACGCTCGACGGAAATGAAAAGGTTACTATTCCTCATTACGGCGGACCTCAGGGTGTGGCTAAGAAGGTGTATGAATCCACGTTCACGCTTGATAAGGTTTGCGAGGATAAGGCGTATTATATATGCTTTGGCGGTGTTGACTACTACGCTACCGTTTACGTAAACGGCGAGTGCGTCGGCAAGCACGAGGGCTTCTTCTCTCCGTTTGAATTTGATATAGGCTTTGCCGTTAAGGCAGGCGAAAATGCTCTGCGTGTTGTCGTTGAAAACGACTGCATTTACGGCGGCAACGCATTTGCGTCCGTAAAATCGCTCGAGGGTGATAAGCTCTATGCTGCAACAGGCCTTGGCTGGGACGATCCCCTCGTCGGCTGGCATCACTGCCCTCCCGGAATGGGTATTTACAACAAGGTCGGCGTGGAAATCCGAAACAGAATACACATCTACGATTTGTTTGTCCGTCCTCTCGTTTCCGAGGGTAAGGCTGAAATCTGGGCTGAGATACAGAATGCAGATCATAACAAGACTGAGCTCTCCTTTAATCTCTCTGTTTACGGACAGAACTTTGATTGCGTTGTTTTCGAGAATATGTCGCATACCCCTGCGACTGTACGCACGGTTGGTAGGGGCGACAGCCTCACCGAAGCGCAGGTTAAGGATAGCCTTGGCAACGGAATACCTATGCCTGCACAGTTCGGCATCAACGTGTATAAATTCACGGTTGATATTCCCGATGCAAAAATATGGGATCTCGATACCCCCTATCTGTATCAGCTCCAGCTTGAGCTCGTTGTTGACGGAAAAACGGTGGATAGGAAAAAGTCCACGTTCGGTATGAGAACCTTTACCGAGGACAACGATAGCACCCCTAAGGGTATGTTCTATCTTAACGGAAGAAAAATCCGTTTGCGTGGAGCAAATACTATGGGCTTTGAGCAGCAGGACGTGCTCCGCGGCGATTTTGAGCAGCTCATTGACGATATTCTGCTCGCAAAGCTGTGTAATATGAACTTCTTGCGCCTCACTCAGCGCCCTGTACAGGATGAGATATATCAGTACTGCGATATGCTCGGACTTATGACGCAGTCGGATTTGCCCCTTTTCGGCTGCATGAGAAGAAACAAGTTCCCCGAGGGCGTGCGCCAGGCAGAGGAAATGGAGAGAATGGTGAGAAATCACCCCTGCAACATAGTTGTTTCCTATATCAACGAGCCGTTCCCCAATGCGAAAAACGAGCCGCACAGACACCTCACCCGTGACGAGCTGGCAACATTCTTTATCTCCTGCGACCACGTGGTGCTCCTCAACAACCCCGACAGGGTTATAAAGCACATTGACGGCGACTACGATCCGCCGTGCGAGAGCCTGCCCGATAACCACTGCTATCCTATGTGGTATAACGGCCACGGTATAGACATAGGCAGACTTCATAAGGGCTATTGGCTGAGCATTAAGCCGGGCTGGTACTGCGGCTGTGGCGAGTTCGGCGCAGAGGGTCTCGATTTCTGCGACGTTATGCGTGAATCCTACCCGAAGGATTGGCTGACCGAGCCGTTCTCACCCGGAAATATAGTTAATGCGCAGACGGGTAGCTTCTACCACTTCTTCTACGACAAGCAGGATACGATGGAGGATTGGGTAAAGGCGAGCCATGCGCATCAGGCGTTTGCAACCTCGATAATGACCGAGGCGTTCAGGCGCAACAACCTCATGATAACCTTTGCAATACATCTGTTTATTGATGCGTGGCCCAGCGGCTGGATGAAGACGATTATGGATTGCAGGAGAAATCCGAAGCCTGCGTTCTTCGCATACAGAAATGCGCTCGAGCCTGTGCTCGTCAGCCTGCGCACCGACCGTTTCACCTATTACTCGGGCGAAAAGGTAAAGATAGAGACGCACATTTGTAACGACACCCAGCTTTCGGGCAAGAGCTTTAGGACGGTTTATGAGCTTTACAATGCCGTCGGCGCTCTCGTTATGAGAGGCGAGGCTCCCGCAAGCATAAATGCGTGCGAGGCGGCATATTCGTCCAGCGCGGTATTCACAGCTCCCGTTGTAAGCGACAGAGAAAAGTATGTTCTCAAAGCAATTCTTGTAGACGAAAACGGCAAGGAAATAGCTCATAACACGCAGGGTGTTGAGGTATTTGCGCCTGTATCCTATGAGAAGAATCCCGACGTTGAGCTTATCACAATGCTCGCTCCCGGCGAATATGAAATCGCAGGCGAGAAGGTTTATGTTAAGGAATGCGGAATGCTTCCTCTCCACTTTGCGTCAAGAAAGAGCGGACACCCTATGGTTTCTGCGCTTGAGCCTAAGGATATATCCTATTTTTACAACAAAAAAGAGGATATGATAACTCCTCTTTTGTATGCAACCTTCGAGGCTGACGGATTTACTCCGATTTTGATTTCGGGCAATACCGATAAAAACGGCGATTGGCAACAGACCCTTGCCGCCGCTGAAAAGGTATACAACGGCAAAAAGTATATCATATGCCAGGTTGACCTGCGTGAAGAAAACCCGATAGCGCAAAGGCTGATGGCAAGCTTCTACGCAAAGTAATATAGGGCTTCGTATTTTGGCGTCTTCCGCCGTTTTCCCTCAAGCTCGCCGTATTCTATACGGCTTCGGAGTGAAGAACGACGAAATTCATCCAAAATACGTGCGCCCCACGGGGCTCGTGTTTCATAGCGTTCGGTTTTTGACCAAGCTCGACGTAGGTAAACTACGCCTTCGGCAGGAGATTGCAAAAATCTACTCAAAATCCGTGCGCCCGTTGGCTAAATGGGGCGTGGAGATGAAATCCATCCAAAATCCGTGCGCCCTCGGCTGAGCAGGACGAGACGGTTAAATCTGACCTAAAACGTGCGCCCTGCGGAGTTCGTGCTTCGGTAGCTTTCCGAGCTTTCGATTAACTATTTACAAACAAAAAAAGCGGATAATCCATGGGGTTATCCGCCTTTTCCTTTTTACTTTTTAAATATCTTTTTGAAGAACGAGTCCTTCTTTGAGTTGTTTTTAGCGTTGCAACTGTCTGCGAATTTTTTGAGCAGCTCCTTTTGCTCTGCCGAGAGGTTTTTCGGTACCTCGACGTTTATTGTGACGATGAGGTCGCCCTTACGCTTGGTGTTTAAGTTGGTAACACCTTTTCCACGCAGGGTTATGCGTGTTCCGTTCTGCGTTCCCTCGGGCAAATCGTACTTTTCAGTCGTGCCGTCAAGGGTGGGTATGTCTATTGTAGCTCCGAGCGCCGCATCGGTAAAGGTTACGGGCTCTTCAAAATATATGTTGCTTCCCTGTCTTTCAAAATATGCGTGCGGGCGTACGCTGACCTCTATGATGAGATCTCCGTTCATTCCGCCGTTTCTTCCTGCGTGTCCCTCCGAGCGCAGAGCTATCCTCTGTCCGTCATCAATTCCTGCGGGAATGGTTACAGCCATTTTCTTTGTAATTCTGATAAGTCCCTTACCCTTGCAGTTTTTGCAGGGGTTTTTGATTATCTTACCGCTTCCGTTACAGGTGGGGCAGGTGCTGTTTGTCTGTACCGTTCCGAACGGTGAGCGCTGCTGAACCATAATATATCCCGAGCCGTGACACTGCGAGCAGGTTTCAACATTGCTGCCCTTTTCTGCTCCGCTGCCGTTACAGTCGGGGCAGGATTCTATTCTGTTATAGGAAATATCCTTTTTACAGCCGAAAACTGCCTCCTCAAAGGAGAGGTTGACACGGACGAATACGTCCTCGCCGTCAACGGGCATATTTCTTCTGCTGCGTCCGCCCGACGAGCGACCCCCTCCGAAAAACGAGGAGAAAATATCGCCGAAATCAAAACCGCCAAAGCCCGATGCGTCAAAACCGCCAAAGCCTGAGGACGGGTCGAATGCCGCATGACCGAACTGATCGTATTTGCTTTTCTTTTCGGGGTCGGAGAGGACGGCGTACGCCTCGTTGACCTCCTTGAATTTCTGCTCTGCCTCGGCGTTGCCCGGATTCATATCGGGGTGATATTTCTTTGCCAGAGAGCGATATGCCTTTTTCAGCTCGTCGGCACTGGCGCTTTTTGAAACACCCAGCACCTCATAGTAGTCTCTTTTATCTGCCATAATGCTCCTTATTTACAGGTGCCGCATTGAACGTGCGGCACCTGCTTGGATAACTTGGTAATTAGCCGTTGGTTTTGTCCTCGTAATCAGCGCCGTAGTAGGTTCCGTTTGCATCTGCACCGCCCTGGCCGCCCTGACCCATATTGGGGTCAAAGCCCTGACCCTGTGCGCCGGCCTGTTGCTGATAGAGCTTTTCGGATATAGCGTAGAATGCCTTTTCGAGAGCCTCAGTATCTGCCTTGATTGCGTCGAGGTCTGTGCCCTTGAGGGTTTCCTTCAGCTTTTCGATTGCTTCGGTTACGGGCTTCTTGTCATCCTCGGTAACCTTGTCGCCGAGATCGCTAAGAGCCTTCTCGGACTGGAATACGAGAGAGTCAGCACGGTTTCTGATTTCAACAGCCTCCTTGAGCTTCTTGTCTTCCTCAGCGAACTTCTCAGCCTCTTTAACAGCCTTGTCAATGTCCTCCTGGCTCATATTGGTGGAGGAGGTTATTGTGATGTGCTGCTCCTTGCCCGTTCCCTTATCGGTTGCGGTAACGTTAACTATACCGTTAGCATCAATGTCGAAGGTGACTTCTATCTGAGGAACGCCACGGGGTGCGGAGGGGATACCGTCGAGAACAAAGCGTCCGAGAGTGGTATTTCCGCTCGCCATTTCACGCTCACCCTGCAGAACGTGGATTTCAACCGAGGTCTGACCGTCAGCCGCAGTAGAGTAAATCTGGCTCTTCTTTACGGGGATAGTGGTGTTTCTTTCAATAATGCGGTTGAATACGCCGCCAAGAGTCTCTATACCGAGTGAGAGAGGAGTTACGTCGAGGAGCAGAAGGTCCTTTACGTCACCGACGAGAACTCCGCCCTGAATAGCCGCACCTACCGCAACGCACTCGTCGGGGTTGATGCCCTTGAAGGGCTCTTTGCCAATAAACTTCTTTACAGCCTCCTGAACGGCGGGGATTCTGGTCGAGCCGCCGACGAGAAGAACCTTGTCAATCTCGGATGCGGAAAGTCCTGCATCGGAAAGCGCCTTCTTGGTAGGAGTCATCGTTCTCTCAACGAGGTCTGCGGTGATTCTGTCAAATTCAGCACGGGTAAGAGAAGCCTGGAAATGCAGGGGTCCCTCTGCGGTTGCGGTAATAAAGGGCAGGTTGATTTCGGTTGTTGTCATGCCTGAAAGCTCAATCTTTGCCTTCTCTGCCGCATCCTTAAGGCGCTGAAGCACCATTTTGTCTTTTCTTAGGTCGATGCCGTTTTCCTTCTGGAATTTATCAGCCATCCAGTCGATGAGCTTCTGGTCGAAGTCGTCGCCGCCGAGCACGGTATCGCCGTTGGTTGCCAGAACCTCGAATACTCCGTCGGAAATGTCGAGAATAGATACGTCAAACGTACCGCCGCCGAGGTCGAATACCATTATCTTCTGGTTTGCCTCTTTATCCATTCCGTATGCAAGAGCCGCAGCGGTAGGCTCGTTGATTATACGCTTAACGTCAAGTCCTGCGATTTTACCTGCATCCTTCGTTGCCTGACGCTGTGAGTCGGAGAAGTATGCGGGTACGGTTATAACCGCCTCGGTAACAGGTGCGCCGAGATATGCCTCTGCATCTGCCTTGAGCTTTTGCAGAATCATAGCGGAAATTTCCTGAGGGGTATACTTTTTGTCTGCAATATCAACCTTGTAATTGCTTCCCATGTGGCGCTTGATGCTCATGACGGTGCGGTCGGGGTTGGTGATTGCCTGACGCTTTGCTACCTGACCTATCATTCTCTCTCCGGTCTTCGAAAATCCTACTACCGACGGAGTTGTTCTCGCTCCCTCGGGATTAGGAATAACGATGGGCTCGCCGCCCTCGTAAACTGCAACGCAGGAGTTAGTTGTTCCAAGGTCTATACCTATAATTTTTCCCATAATAATTTACCTCCAAAAATGTATCATTTATTTTTTATTATTTTTTTATTCTTTATTTCAGTTCGCTACCTTAACCATGGCGTAGCGGATTATTTTATCGCCCTTTCTGTATCCCTTCTGGAATACCTCGACGATCTCGCCGTCACCGAGGCTCTCGTCCTCTATGTGCATAACGGCGTTGTGAATGTTGGGGTCAAAGGTGTCGCCTGTGGCGCCGAACTGCTCTATTCCGAGCTTCGACAGCATTGCCGCCGCACCCTTTGCGGTTATCGACAGACCCTCTGCAACCTTTTCGGATTCCTTGTAGAGAGCGGCACGCTCGAGGTTGTCGAGCACGGGGAGTATCTCGTTTACCGTATCTGCAACCGCATCGGTGTAGATGCCGTCCCTCTCCTTTGCGCTTCTCTTGCGGAAGTTATCGTATTCAGCCGCAAGTCGCAGATATTTGTCCTTCTGCTCCGTTAGCTCCGCATCCTTTTTCTCGACTTCCTCACGGAGTGCGTCAAGCTCGCTTTTCTTTTTTGTTTTTTTGGTTTCCTTGACTTCTGCCGAGGGCTCGCTCTGAGCCTCGTTTATTTCCTTCTCGTCCATTACCTCTCTCCTTTCAAATCATCGTCCTTGGGGTTCAGCATACTGTCTATACCCGAGGCAAGACGCTCTATTGTAGATATAACCTTTGAATAATCCATTCTGCACGGGCCGATTACGCCGATAGCACCGACGACGTTTCCGTCCCTCTTTATCGTGCGGTAAACGAGTGCGGAATTATTCATAATGTCAACCGAATTTTCTTTTCCTATATAAACGTTTACCTTGTCATCGTCCTTTGCGGATATGAGGGAAAGTATTTCGTCCTTGCGGTCGAACATTCCGAGCAAATGGCGAACCGAGGAAACGTCCGAATACTCGGGATAATCCAATAGGTTATCAACTCCGTCTATCTTCACGTCACCGCCGTCCGAGTCGGTCATTGTCTCGTATATTGCCTTCGCAACAGGTGAGATTATAGAAGAAATCGACGGCACCGCACGTTCAAGCTCGGATAAGAGCGTAAAGGTTATGCGGTCTGACGTTATGCCCGTCATTTTATCATTGAGCGCATCCGTGAGCTGGGACAGCTCAACACGGCTTATAGGGAAGCCTAAGTGCATCGTTTTCGTCTTTGCCTGCCCGTCGGGGAAAAGCATAACGAGCACGAAGCTCCGACCGTCTATATATATGCTCTCATACCTGCTTATAACCGTCCTTGGCAATCGGGGCTTAACCGCAATTCCCGTGTAGTTGGTAAACGAGGACGCCAGCTTTGACGCCTCGGAGAGTATCTGGTCAACCTCAGAGAGCTTGCGCTGGAGTGAGCGGTCTATTTCCTCAATCTCCTTTGTCGTCATGCTGTAACGCTCGACGAGGGAGTCAACGTAGAAGCGGTAGCCGAGCTCGGACGGAACACGTCCTGCCGAGGTGTGAGGCTGTTCGAGGTATCCAAGCGCCTCCAGCTCTGCCATCTCGTTGCGTATGGTTGCGGGGGAACAGCTCATGTCCTCGTTCTGCGACAGATATTTAGAGCCGACAGGCTCACCGAACTGAATATGCGCATTTATTATTGCGCCCAGAATTTTCTTTTTTCTTTCGCTCAGATCACGGTACATAATGCCCTCCTTTTCGGTTTTTGCTGTTAGCACTCTTTGGCTTTGAGTGCTAACCGCAGTAATAATGTACCACTTTGCGAGGCGTTTGTCAACCCCTTTTTGTTAAATTTTTTATTTTTTTCGCAAAAATTTTATCAACCCGACAAAAAGACTGCTAATTCACGGTTTTTTTATGAGCAAATCAAACGTTCAAAGCTCTCAAAAAAACAGGCAAAAAGCAGAAAATGAGAGCGTTTTTGCTTGACATAGCCAAATATTTATTATATAATAGATATAACCGTGGATTCTGCGCCTTTGCGTTGGGCGCGTCTGTTGTCTGCGGTAATATAACAACTATTATCTTATTGAATATGTAGAACACGAAAAGGAGGTGTTTTTGAAATGTGGGTACTTTATATTGTAGCAGCCGTTGTTGGATTGATTGTCGGCGCAGTAATTGGCGCTGTGTACTATAAGAAGAGCACGGAAAAGCGAAACGATAAGGCGAGAGCCGATGCGAAGCAGATAGTAGAAAAGGCTATAAAAGAAGCAGAAACCCTGAAAAGAGAAAAGATTCTCGAGGCAAAGGACCAGGCGATTAAGATAAAGGATGATACCGAATCCGAGCTGAGAGAAAGACGCAAGGAGCTGTCCAATCAGGAGCGCAGAATTGCAAAGAAGGAGGAAATCCTCGATGCAAAGACGGAGACGCTCGAGAAAAAGGAGCAGAATCTTGCACATGCACAAAAGGAGGCTGAGGAGCTCAAGGGGCAGATAAAGCGTGCTCTTGACGAGCAGGTAGTTGCACTTGAGAAAATCTCGGGATTTACCTCGAGTGAGGCGAAGGAGGAGCTTCTCCACAGAATGGAGAGCGAAATCGAGCACGAAACCGCACTCAAAATAGCGGAGTTCGATGCACGCTACCGTGAGGAGGCAGAGGAGAGGGCGAAAAACGTTCTTTCCATTGCGATTCAGCGCTGTGCCGCTGACCACGTCAGCGAGGTGGCAATATCCGTTGTCAGCCTGCCCAATGAGGAAATGAAGGGAAGGATAATCGGTAGAGAGGGTAGAAATATCCGCTCGATAGAAACCCTGACGGGCGTTGAGCTTATTGTAGACGATACGCCTGAGGTTATCACCATTTCGGGCTTTGACCCCGTACGCAGGGAGATTGCAAGGCTCGCACTTGAAAAGCTGATTGCAGACGGACGTATCCATCCTGCAAAGATTGAGGAAATGGTAGAGAAGGCTCGCCGTGATGTGGACGCAACCATCAAGCAGGCGGGTGAGAAGGCAATATTTGAAACGGGTGTTCACGGAATCCATCCCGAGGTTGTTAAGCTCCTTGGCAGACTCCGTTACCGCACCAGTTTCGGTCAGAACGTGCTCCGCCACTCAATAGAGGTATCGTTGCTCGCAGGAATTATTGCGGACGAAATCGGCGCAGATTCCACAATGGCAAGGCGTGCAGGACTGCTGCATGACGTAGGCAAGGCACTTACTCAGGAGGCAGAGGGCTCACACATTCAGCTCGGCGTTGAGGTTGCGAAGAAATATCACGAGAATAAAGAGATTATTCACGCAATCGAGGCGCATCACGGCGACGTAGAGCCGAAGAGCGTGATAGCGTTCATAATTCAGGCGGCGGATGCCATCTCCGCAGCCCGTCCCGGCGCAAGGCGTGAGGACGTTGAAAACTACATCAAGCGCTTGCAGAAGCTTGAGGAAATCGCCAACAGCTTCAACGGCGTGGACAAGTCCTTTGCAATTCAGGCAGGACGAGAGGTCCGCATAATGGTTAAGCCCGACGTTGTAAGCGATGACAAGATGGTAATAATAGCAAGAGAAATTGCAAAGAAGATTGAAGAGGAAATGGATTATCCCGGACAGATTAAGGTTAATATGATACGAGAGAGTCGTGCAGTTGACTTTGCAAAGTAACTTTTTTGGGTGTTGTTCTGCATGAACAGCACCCTTTTGCATTTTAAAAATAGATAGGATAGCATATGAGAATTCTGGCAATAGGAGATATAACAGACCCGCAGTCACTTGAATATATCGCAGAGCGTTTGTGGGATATAAGGGCGAGGGAGAAAATAGATTTCGTAGTAGTAAATGCGGAGAATGCCTCGTTTATAACGGGTGCGAGCGCAGAACAGCTAAAACGGCTGATTGATTCGGGAGCTGACGTTGTGACGGGCGGCAACCACACCCTGCAAAACAAAAGTGCGCACGCATTTCTCGATGACAGTGACAGGGCTCTGCGCCCCGTAAACTATCCACCCACAGCACCCGGCTCGGGATACACGGTTGTCGATTGCAACGGCTACCGTGCTCTCGTTATAAACGCTCTCGGCAGAGTCAACATGGAGCCAAGGCTGGACTGTCCGTTTACGGCGGTTGAACGTGTGCTCTCCCGTGAGGAGGGGAACTTCGATTTCGCAATTCTCGATTTCCACGCAGACGCCGTGGGTGAGAAGCTGGTTATGCCCCATTATTTTGACGGTAAAATCAGCATCATATTCGGAACGCACACTCACGTACAAACAGCGGATGAGCAAATATTTCCCAAAGGAACGGCGTATATCTCGGATATAGGAATGTGCGGTCACAGGAACGGTATAATCGGCTCGTCAGCCGAATGTATAATAGAGAGAACGGTCGGCTGTATGCCCGCAAGATACGAGCCTGCGGACGGAGAAATTTCAGCTGACGGCGTTATATTCACCCTCGACAGCTCGTTTAAGGCTACCGAAATCAAAAGAGTTAAATTCTGATGCGTCAGATTAAAAAAGGAGAAAAATATGAAAAAGCTTTTAGGTGCTTCGCTATCGGAATACTCGCTGAAAATCAACAGCGAGCAAAGCATAGCGGAAAAGAGAGGAATTGAAGAATTTTCAAGACGGGCAAAGGATATGCTCGGGCTTGAGATGCGCAGCTATTGCGAGGGCGACACGCACTTCATAGAATTTGCAGATAACCCTGCCGACTTCAAGGAAAACGACGGCAGAGTGTCTGTGATTGACGGCGCCCTCACCTTTGAGGGCTCGGGCTATGATGCGATAAAGCTGGCAGTAGATTTTTATTTCGACGAGTACGGCGCAAGAGCGGATATGACCCCCACGCCGTTCACCGTGGACGACTACGCCGCACGCCGTAAAATAGACGTGCTTGACTACCTCAACAAAAAAACTATGGATATAAGCGACGGATGCTATCTCTCTCCCACAGCTAAGGCTGACGGCGAGGTATATATCTATTGGCAGAACAATACCGTATACCCCGATGAAACTGTAAATATGCTCGGCGTCAATTTCGAAAAGGACTGTACGGTTGAAATATCGAGAATTTCAGACGAAAGCGGCGACGACGCCACCCTTACGGATACAAGAGAGGTAAAGCCCCTTGTTGTAACCGATACCAACATTATGTTTATAATTCCCTCGGATATGAAGATGGGAATATTCCGTGTCAGAGTTAAAAACAGCTACGGATACTCCAACGCTATCGACGTAAATGCACCGAATGCGTGGTGGTTTTTGGGAGATGAGGGAGAAAATGTCAGCGAGGGCGGCACTATTCAGATAATGGGAAATGCTCTTTCTTTTGACAGCGCAAAAATAATGCTCCTCTCGGAAAACGGAACGCCCCACGTTATCCGTCCGCACTTTTTTGACGGATATTGCCTGAAAGCAAAGCTACCCAAGAAAATCAAAAGGGGAAGCTATAAAATTTACGTAAACAACGGCTACGGCGGAAATGCCGTATGGACCTATCACGATAAAGTGGATATAATTCTGCCCCGCCCTGCATACAGCGCACTTACCGTGATGTCACCCGAGGACAGGGATATGAAGGCGGACATTCAGAATGCTCTCAACTCGCTCGAAAGAGAGGGGGGCGGAACACTTCTGCTCGAAAACGGCGAGTACACCGTTCTCGGTATGCTCAAAATTCCCGAAAACGTCACCCTTGCGTGCAAAGAAAAGGGCGGAGCGAAGCTCCATATGCACGAAATGATAGATATGAGAGAAAACTCTGTTATCAATAATCTCTCTCTTGTATTCTACAAATGTGAGTCCGCATATCTTTTGCAGATAAACGGTGACGGAGTCCGTGTTTATGACACGCTCATAATGCCTGCGGTTGATTATATGGCTAATTTGAAGGGCACGTCATGGACAGACCTCGCAATATTTGCAGAGCACGTGAAAAACCTCGTCGTTGACGGCTGCGAGATATACTCACATTTTTTGGGAGTTGTGTATACTATGTGCGAATACAGCGCATTCCGCAACTGCACGGTGAAATCGCCCGATTCCTCGATTTTCACCCGTTCGGGTAACAGAATAGTAATAGAAAACAATTTCCTCACCACGGTTAACGTTGAGGGCAGTGCGAGTATTTCGGCTCAGATAACAGGCCTTGGCAATTACATGAACTACATTGCCTACAATAACCTGCTTCATACTCTGCACGGTGACCGTGAGGCGTTCACGTATGACGACCACGGAATGTACTATTACGGAAAAATGACGGTTGACGGAACGAATATGAGCTGTCACTATATGCCGCAGATAGTCGATTCTCCCATCAAGGGATACTACACCAAGGTAAACGTTCGTACCTACAAGGCGTATGCGATGAAGAAAAACAGGGAATGGTACGGCGGACTCTGCGTCTTTATTGTGGACGGCAGAGGCATCGGTCAATGCCGTAACGTTATAGATATAAATGCGTTTGCTCTTACCATAGACAGGGAGTGGGATGTTATGCCCGATGAGAACTCCGTATTTGTCGTAGGCTCCTTCAACGGAAAGCACCTGATAACCGACAACAATATGACTGAGGCAGGTGTGTGTGTGCAGACCTATCCGCCTAATTACCAATCCATAGTTGCGAGAAATATATCGAAGAATGCGGGTGGCTTCACGGCGCAGTCGAACAAATTTACCAGGGAAACAAACGGCAAAACGATAAAAATGGTAGAGATTAACTTTATGGCAGATATCGTTGATAACGTTGTGCTTTCAAACATCAGAGGCATCAGCTATAATGACCATTCCGCGATAACCGTCTCTTCAAATGCAAATATAGACGATGACGTCAGAGCCACTATGGGCATAACGGTGAAGAGAAACCGACTTTACAGTGAAACAAGACTGTGCAACACAGGCTCTACGGGTGCCGTTGTAATGGAGAATAACGATATTCTTAACAGCCGCGTCGGAATTGAGTTTGGACGAGGAAAATTTGTTGACCGTCCGGCAAACGCATTCCCGAAGTGCTACGTTATACGTAAAAACAGGATGATGAACATAATGGTCCCCCTATTCATGAATAAGCTTGAAAAGGACAAGGCGGGTGAAGAAATATGAAAAATTATAGAATAGTGTACCCCCTCATTGATATGAGCTGTTATGAAACACCAAAGGAGGACGGGTACTTAACCGACGCAAAAATACAAGAGGCGCTTGATGAAATGGGCTCTCTCGGAGGCGGAACGGTTGCTCTCGCCAGAGGCGTATATTATATAAGCAAAACCCTGCGTATACCCAAAAATGTAACTCTCTGCGGAACGGCGGAGAATACAACACAGATTTATCAGCACGATGCAAACGGCAAGGAGTGGAATCTCATAGAGTGTGAGGACGGAGCAACAGTCCGTGATTTGCGCATAAACATTATGGGAACGCATAAAGCCGTAATTGACGGCAAATCCGGGCTAACGGTTGAGCGTGTCAGCATATTGGCGACACCTTATTTCAAGTGGCTGACTGTTCCGGCAGAAAATATGGATGGCGCAATAATTATAAATGCCGTCGGTGACAAAATAACCGTGCGTGATACCGAGATGCTCGGCATCGGCAGGGGAATAGTGATTAATAACGGCAAGGATATAAATGTGGATTCGGTTTGTGTATATACCTCAGGCAAGGGAGTATATCTCCATAACTGCGAGAGGGCGAGTGTAACTCTCTGCACTCTCAGAGGAAAAACGCAGAAGGCTAACGACGGTGAGGTGTTCGGCGTATCGCCGACGGCGGATTGCTCGGCAGTGATAGACTGCTGCAAGGACGTGTATATGTCAGAGCTCGGAATCCACGATATAAGAATAAATCCCTCTGCCATTTCGGTAACCGATTCCGAAAACGTAGAGATAAATAATCTGTTGGCGGAGATTGTGGAATACGCAGTTGTTGCAAAGAACAGTAAAAACGTAAAAATCTGCGGTGTTGACGCTGTCAGATGCAAAGGCGTTGACGCTGACGGCGCAACGGTTGAGGACGTTAGAGTTTTAGTAAACTACTGAGGGAAAAGTTATGCTTAATTCACACCTTATAGCAAAATTAAGACCGAGGGCAAACGAAAAAAACGTACTTCGCTGGAAAAACGCGAGAATAACCGTTCTTTCCGAGCGCCTTTTCAGAATAGAAAGAAGCGAAAACGGTGAGTTTTGCGACAGCGCAACGCTGGCGGTCTTTTTCCGTGATTTTGAGCCTGTGGACTTTGTTTCGGTTGACAAGGGCGATTTTCTGGAAATAAAAACGCCCGCCGTAACACTCTTGGTTGGTAAGGACAACGACGGCTCGTGCGTTATAATTGACGAAAAGGAGATAAGGCTCGACAATTCCGAGAATCTTCTCGGTACGTATTGGTGTCTTGACTGCTGCGACGGCACGCATCACGCCGTGCCCTGGGACCCCAATAGACCTAATTCGGTTTACGATATTGAGCTTGAAAACGGAGTGGTTGCCAGAAACGGCGTCGCCGTGTATGACGACAGCAAAACTCCGCTGATAGGCGAGGACGGAAAGCCTATGGCGAGAGCCGAGGGCGGGAGCGATTTATACGTTTTCGCCTTTGGACACGATTACAGGGGAGCTGTGCGTGCGCTATACTCTATCTGCGGCCCCGTTCCGCAGATACCCCGCTTTGCACTCGGAAACTGGTGGAGCCGTTACCACGAATACAGTGATAACGAATATATAAATCTTCTCGACAGCATTGAGGAATCGGGAGTGCCCCTGACGGTTGCAACGATAGATATCGACTGGCACTGGACGAGGACGCTCGACAAGGTGAAGAAAATAACTGAGAGCGGCCGTGATACCGATTTCTACGGCGGTAAAAACGGCTGGACGGGTTATAGCTGGAACACCGACCTTTTTCCCGATTATAAGAAATTTCTTAATAGAATAAAGGAAAGAAATCTTAACATTACCTTAAATCTTCACCCCGCAGAGGGAGTTCGCTGGTTTGAGGATATGTACAGAGATATGGCGCTTGCTGTGGGCGTAGACCCCGACAGCGGCGAGAGGGTTAAATTTGACCTGACAAACGAGAAATTTGTCAATGCGTATTTTGATATTCTGCATCATCCGTACGAGCGTGACGGAGTTAAATTCTGGTGGATAGATTACCAGCAGGGACGCTCAAATGAGATAGACCCCCTCTGGCTTCTCAATCATTATCACTTCCTCGACAATTCGAGGGATAAGGACGGAGTTATCCTATCCCGCTACGCAGGTATAGGCTCTCACCGATACCCCGTAGGCTTTACAGGCGATACCATAATGACGTGGGAAACCATGAAATACCTGCCCAAATTCACCCTTACTGCAACAAATGCGGGATATACGTGGTGGAGCCACGATATTGGCGGACATATGTACGGATATAAGGACAACGAGCTGTTTGTCAGGGGCGTGCAGTTCGGCGTGTTCAGTCCTATAAACCGTCTGCACTGCTACAGCAACGCAGTCGTTACCAAGGAGCCGGACACCTTTGTCGGCGGCAGCGGAAAAATAGTGGCGGAGTTTATGCGTCTGCGCCATAGAATGATACCGTTGCTATCAACCGCCTCGCACAGAAACACGGTGTACGGCGAGGCCCTTATCGAGCCTATGTATTACGAGTATCCCGAGAATGAACGCGCATACACCTTTGACAGTCAGTATATGTTTGCGGGCTCAATGCTCGTCGCTCCTATTACCGAGCATTCGGATAAGAGTGGGTTTGCAAAAAAGAGAGTATGGCTTCCCAAGGGGAAGTGGACGGATATATTAAGCTGTGAGGAGTACCGTGGCGGCAGGGAGCTGACCGTAGTGCGACCGCTTGACAGCATGCCCGTGTTTGCGAAGGAGGGAGCGATAATACCTCTCGACGCACGAAAGGATACGAACAGCACCGAAATTCCCGATGCGCTCGAAATTCTCGTTTGCAACGGAAAAGGAAGCTATGAATTGTACGAAAACAATGAAAACGGCGCAGATTTTACCAAAATGTCAACAAAGGTTTACAACAAAAAGCAGTATTTTTCGATAAAAACAGAGAAAAAATCCTGCGTTGTTCCCCAAAAGCGCAGGATAACCGTGCGTTTCCTCAACGTTCGCAGCGGTGATATAGAGGTTCTTGAAAACAAAAAACCGATAGCCTTTGACGTGCGCAGCAACAAATGCCTGAGGGTTATCTTTGATATGGACACGGATAAGGAATATACCGTTATTGTGAAGTATGAAAGTGAGCCCGAGATTTTGCGGGTAAAAAATCACGTTCTCCGTGTACTGCAATACTGCGAGGGAGAAAATCACGGCGAAAGACAGAGGGTGTGGTGGAAGATAAGAAACTATACCGACAAAAAGGAAATAGCGAAGGAAATAAGGGCATCCTCTCTTCACCGCACGGCGAAGGCATATATGCTCGAGCTCATCTGAGAAGGGGGCTTCCGTATTTCGGCATAACCGTAAACAAAAAGAGGTGAGGTGCAAAAGCGCCTCGCCTTTATTTTTACAAAATGTTCTACCAAGCAAAAGGTAGAAATTCTCACGAATTTCTTTGATTTTTTCGGTTCTTTTGTTTATTTCCTCTTTACGAAAGTTTTTGCTAAGCTTTTTTCAAAAAGCGTCTGTTATTCGGTATGATTGTTTTTTGCGAATTGCTTGAAAATAAAACATACTACACTGCGCTTACGCTGTCTTTGATTTCGCTTATATCCCTTGCAGGAAGCAGAGAGGATATTTTGATAACAGCCACAGTCATATCGTCAGCCTTTTGCGAGTTTTTCTTTGCCTCATTCAGAATATGCGTTGCCATTTCCTTGGGGGAGGTGTATATATTTGTTTCGGCAATTGCCGATAACAGCCATTTCTCCTCACAGCTCTGGCTGATTCCGTCCGAGAGCATTATAACCGTATCGCCCTCACGGAGAGAGAGGTCGGTTTTTTCAGCATCTATTGAGCTGAGCAGTCCTATCGGCATCGTCTGCGATTTAATTCTGAATATACCGCTGCCCCTCTTTACAATCGAGGGGGCTGCTCCGCTCTTGACAAACGATGCCTTGCCTGTCAGGGTGTCGAATTCAAACAAATCCACGGTTGAGGAGCATTCCCCGTCCTTGTACCTTAAAAAGTTGTTGAGCATTTTTATTGAGGTTGTCTTGCTCATTGTTGCGCCGAGCATTTTTTGCAGGAACATATTTGAAAAATCCGAGGTGAACGCTGCCTCCTCTCCGCTGCCCATTCCGTCTGATAAAATTGTGTAGGAGAAGCCGTCGGAGTTTTTGAATGAGCATACGCTGTCACCCGAAATTTCTCTGTCGGTTGCCGAGTCCTTTGCATAGTCAAATTCTACCGAAAACCTCGGGAGCGTTTGCATCGTTACGTGTGTCGGACAGCTCGCATCGGGCAGAGCCAGACGGCCTATCGGCGCTTCGCACAGCTGAGAAAATCTCTCGCATACAGCGTCCTCACATTCAAACAGGGGTGCACAGCTCGGAAGGTGTATTGAAATCTTTTTGTTTCTCTTTCCGCATACGTCGAGCTTGTTTACCTTGATATTAAAGTCCTTTTCCAGAACGAGAGAGAGCTCCTGCGACAGCCTCTCGTCCTTTCTTGTGTCCAGCATATCGTTTTTTGCGCTCTCGCTGAGCAGCTTTGCAATCATTTCATAATCGAATGCAATGAGAGCACTCTTATCCCCCTTGTGCTTTTCACGGGTGAGGGTGGCGCAGCTCTCTCTTATTTCCTTCACTATCGCATCAATGTTCGGGCATTTTCTTGTCAGCGAGGCAGGAATACAGTCCTTGTCGGTAATCCCCCTCTTATATAGCCTTTCGGAAATCCCCTGCATAGCACGGTATGCGGATTTATCACCGCTCTCCCAGCATTCGTTCTTTTCTGAGCATTGCTTGCACCACTTGTTGCAAATAGCGTCGCAGGTGCCGAAGTATTCGGATATTGCAGGGCGGCTGGTCTTGTCCGAGGCGTCGTAAAAGACACGGGAGAGGTCTGAAAAAACCGAGGATAGCCTAGAAAGTCGCATATACTGCTCCGCCGAGGATTCCGAGGCGGCGTCGGTATCCTCTGCCTCCTCTTTTGTTTTTGCCCCCTCACGCCTTTTGCTGTTGAAAAGAGGCCATACGAGAAGCGACGGGATAACCGTAGCGGGCATAACGTCGAGAAAGCCTGTGAGAGAATACACGGTGGTTGCATATATCACGGACAGAAAAACACCGAAAAGCAGGGAGTATATTTCTCCGAGGTGAGTTGTTATTCCCGCAACCGCCGCCAAAATAACGAATGAGGGGATATAACGCACGTCGCACACGGCACCCCCTATGAGTGCAAGCGCAGCTCCGCATACGGGGTTTGCCTTTTTTGAGAAAAGAACCGATAAAAAGGAGATTGCGCACAGTCCGAGATTAAGTCCGAAAAGACTCTTATCCGAGAGCGCCAGCACAACCGAGGCGCAGAGCCCCGCTATTGACGCCCAGGTGTAGATGCTTTTTGCATGGATTTTTTTAAAGGCAAGCGGCTTTTGCTCGGATAAAATGAACGGTAGCGAAAGATTTGAGGTATAAACTCCGCAGAACAAAAACGCACCGATAGCGGAAAATAGAACGCTGCCTGTTGCGAACAAAACGGCGTAGTAGGCGAAATCGCTGATTATCAGCTCGTATATCCCTGCGCCCAGACCCGCAAAGCACGCAACCGAAACCCGCACCTGCGGAGCCTCCTGAAAAAAGCCGTGTGAGCGTGGCAGAATCACCCTGCCCCGCAGTGGCATGCTGGTAATTATTCTCGCTATAAAGATGAGAGAGTATATGAGAAGATACCCGTCCCTGCCCGTAGGCAAGGAAAACGCTCCGATAAGGCAACCGATGAATATAGGCAGAGCCCGTCGGTTGGCGGCGCATAAAAGCGAGATGGCAAGCGAGCATACGCCAAACGCCACGTGTGCCTGCGCCAACAGCAGCGCCGTCCCCAGCATAATGAAGTCGCAGAGAAGCTCGAGCGGCTTGTTCTCTCTTGCGTCATAGGACGCCTTCACGGTTGCTAGCATTTCCGAGAGGCGTATTTCCTTGTATTTTTCACTGTTCTTTTTGCTATCCATAACTTTTTCCTTCCTTTTTTGGGATATTATAGCAAAAAGATTGTGCGATATTTGTCACATCCTGCGTTTTTCTAATATATTGCAAAATATAAATATATATGGTATAATGTCTATGAATACAGAATTGCCTTCACAAAACATATACGATGCTTTTCTGATGACGGAAAATCATCTCAAATTTCGGTAATGAGAACATGCCGTGGGCGCATATAGTTGTGCCGAGGTGATTTTATGAGAAGGCTTTTATCTTTAATTCTTATTCTGCTTGGTGTCTTTCTTATGTCCTGCTCGTCCGACGGCGTATACTCGGTGGATATGCAGTACGGGGAGTTTGATTTTTACGGTGAGTGCGAGGTTGACGGCTGCGTTTACACAGGGCACTTCTATATCTCCGAGGGCAAGCTACTGTCGGAGAGAGAAAAATACATAATCCTTTCTTCCCCCGAGGCCCTTTCGGATATGCGTATAGACGTATCCGAGGGTTCTGCCCAACTCAATTGCGACGGCATTTCTCTCGACGTGAAGGAGGCGGGTATCGGCAGGGTGTTCGAGCTTTTCGATATACCAAGCTCCGCTGTATTTCGCCGTGACGGCGATACCCTTATCGCACTTTATGAGAAAAAAACCTACAAGATTGTGTATGAAGGCGGAGGGGTAAGGAGCATTTCCTGCACAAACGGCACGGATATCATGTCTGTAAGGATTATAGAACGATATGAATGAAAGAGCCGTTGCGTATATAGATTTATCCCGATTGGTAAGCAACTACCAAAGGGTGCGCTCGCTCACCAGAGCGAGAGTTATTTGTACGGTTAAGGCGGATGCCTACGGACACGGAGCTGTCAGGTGTGTGCGTGCGCTCGAGGCTGCGGGCGCAGACTTCTTCTGCGTTGCGACGGCAAAGGAGGCGTTGGAGATACGGAGAGTGAGCTCTGCGGATATTCTTCTGCTCGGCTATGCTCCACCCGATTATATAAGACCCCTTGCGGAAAACGGCGTAATTTTGTCGCTCTTTTCCCCTCAGTATGCACGTCACGTGCATAGGAGTCTATGCGGACTCACCGCACGTGTTCACGTGGCTATAAACAGCGGAATGAACAGGCTCGGGTTTTCGGAAGAGGACGAGAGGGAGCTTCTGTCGGTTATCAGCTCACCGTCGTTTGACGTTTGCGGCGCTTACTCGCATTTGTGCTGTGCGGATATGCGTGAGGACAGATACAGCCTTGCGCAGATAGCAAAATTTAAGGATTTTCTGCGCTTTTTTGATGAAAAGAAGGTTATGACTCATATATCCAACAGCGCAGGGGTGCAAAGATACGGCGCACAGGGCTTTGACGCTGTGAGGGTGGGAATGGCTCTCTACGGTCACGCCTGCGTTCAGTCGGGGTTTCTCCCCGTTATGTCCCTCTATGCGAGAGTTTTGTGGATAAGGCGGATTTCTGCAGGCGAGCACGTGGGCTACGGCGCAGAATTTGTTGCAGAGCGGGATATGAAGATAGCCACCCTGGCAATTGGCTATGCCGACGGGCTACCCCGCTCATATTCGGGCGGCTCAGTCCTCTTTGACGGCTGTCGGGGAAGGCTTGTGGGCAAAATATGTATGGACACCTGCTCGGTGGCTCTGCCCGCCGACGCACCCGTTTCGGTTGGAGAATACGGTTGCATATTTGATGAGAGAGGGAAAAATACGGCATCGTTGTCTAAAATATCGGGGTTGACTCCCTATGAGCAGCTCACGGCAATTGGCAAAAGGATTTACAGAATATACAAGGAATAGGATAGAGAAATGAAGGACGGGGTAATCGTAATAAACAAGGGTGAGGGGATAACCTCTCAGGGCGTTGTTACAAGGGTGAAAAGGCTCTTTTCGGTGAAAAAGGCGGGACACACGGGCACGCTCGACCCTATGGCAACAGGAGTTTTGCCCGTAATGCTCGGCAAGGCATCGAGGGCGAGCGATTTCCTCATGGAATCAAAAAAGCATTATATAGCCACAATGAGGCTGGGAATTGAAACCGACACCGAGGATATAACGGGCACAGTGCTTTCAGAGTGCGAAAAAATACCCTCTGAGGATGAGGTGCTCCTCGCCGCAGGCAGAATGGTTGGCGAGATAATGCAAATACCCCCTATGTATTCCGCAATTAAGGTAGGCGGCAAAAAGCTCATGGACCTTGCCCGTGACGGGAAAACGGTTGAGCGAGAGCCGAGAAAAATAACGGTGTATTCTTTGTCGGCGGAGAAAATTTCCGACAGTGAGTATAGGCTGGATATCGAATGCTCAAAGGGCACGTACATACGCACAGTATGTGCGGATATAGGCAGAGCGCTTGGATGTGGCGCTGCTATGAGCTCGCTTATGAGAGCTGAGAGTGCTGGCTTTTGCATTGAGAATGCTTACACCTTGGATGAGCTTGAAAAAATGAGCGAGAGCGACAGATGGTCGCTCGTTATCCCTACGGACAGGCTGTTTGATAAGTACGAAGAGCTCACGCTCGATGCTTTCTTCGCCCGTCTTGCACGGCACGGTCTGGAGATTTATTTAAAAAAGATAAAAAAGAGTTATCCTGTTGGTACTATACTCAGAATGTGTGACTCCGACGGCTTTTTTGCTCTCGGAGAGGTGAGAGAATATGCGGACGGATTGGCTGTAAAGCCTATCCGCTGGTTCGGCGAGGTGTGATATGGCTGTAAAATGGACGAAAAAACAGCGTGATGCGATTGACACAAGGGATAAGACCCTCTTGGTTTCAGCCGCAGCAGGCTCGGGAAAAACCGCAACGCTGACGAGAAGGATAATTGAATCCATACTCGACAAGGACAACCCCGCTGATATATCGAAAATGCTGATAGTTACCTTCACCCGTGCGGCGGCAGCAGAGCTTCGGGAGAGGGTATCCAGGGCAATCACAGAGGCTTTACAGGACGACCCTGATAACAGGCACCTTTCACGGCAGGCTCTTCTGATGCCAACGGCGCAGATATGCACGATTGACAGCTTTTGCAACGATGTTTTATCCACCCATGCGGCGGAGCTCGGACTGTCCTCGTCGTACAGGATTTGCGATGAGGCGGAGGGAAGGCTCCTTGAGCGCTCGGTAATGGAGGAAATAGTAGAGCTTGCATACGAGGGTGGATATGAGGAAATTGACGGCAGAGATTTTGCGCTGTTTGCGGAAAATATAGCCGCCGCCAGAGACGAGGGCTCGCTCTCGGACAAGCTGATATACCTATACGGAAAAACGGCTCAGCTCCCCGACAGAATGTCGGTTTATCACAAAATTTTTTCAGCTCTCGACTGCGGCGGTGACGTGCTTGACACCCCTTGGGGCGAATGCTTAAAGCAACAGCTGACCGATTTTTGCACTCATTACGGGGGGCTGTGCGCAGAGCTTCTTTCAAAAATGAAAGAGGCCGACAGCGATGCGGAGAAAAAGTACACAAAGTGCTTTTCGCACGTTATCGAGCACACAAAGCTTACTCTTCTCGCAATTGACGGAGGATATGAGAAAACGAGAGAGGCTGTAGCCGCACTCTCTGCACTGCCGAGCAGGGGAAGCAACAAGGAGCCTGAGCGCTCGGAATATTCCTATTCCGCAGAGCAGCTGCACAAATTGCTGGCAAGCGAAATAAAAAAGCTTGCGGGTAGATTTTCCTATTCATCAGCAGACTACGGTTTGCTTTTCTCGCAGATGCGTGATTTCTACAAAATGCTCATTTTCATATTCGAAAAATATGAGCAAAGGCTCAGATATGAAAAAAGGCAGAGGGGGATATTGAATTTTGACGATATTTCCCGATATACCTACACGCTTTTGTGCGGTGAGGACGGCGAGCCTACCGATATAGCAAAGCGGCTGTCCGAGAGCTACGAGTACGTTTACATAGACGAATATCAGGACGTAAACTACATACAGCACAAAATATTTGAGAGCATATCACGCAAAAACAACAGGTTTGTGGTTGGCGATATAAAGCAAAGCATATACGGCTTCCGTGGGGGAGAGCCCGATATTTTTGCATCGCTCAGGCGTCAGTATCCGAAGCTCGGTGACAGCAAAGGCGATAATGCCACAATCTTTATGTCGGAGAATTTCAGGTGCGACGAGTCCGTTGTTGATTTCGTCAACGCCGTGTTTGACACAGTTTTCGGGTTGGCAGGGGACAGTATAGGCTATGAGGCTGAGGATGCGCTCCTCTTTTCAAAGGTATCGGACCCGCCCTCGCACGGAAAGGCGGAGGTGTATGTCTTCGACAAGGCACCCCACGACAACGGAGACGGTGAGGACGGTGACGACGGCTCGGCTGATGAGCTGACCTTTGTCGCCGACGAAATAGTAAGGCTCATTTCCGAGGGGATAAAAAATGACGGAACTCCCATAACCCCCAAGGATATAGCGGTTATGTTCCGCTCGGGACGAAATAAAATAGATAGGCTCCGCATCCTTTTGGAGGAGAGGGGGGTAACGGCTCACGCCGCAAATAAGGAAAATTTCTTTTTGAACCCCGACGTCCTTCTGATGCTCGCCATCCTCAACGCCATAGATAACCCCTTGCGTGACGTTTATCTTGCAGGGGCTATGCGCTCACCTGTCTTTGAATTTACAATGGACGAGCTCATAAGAATCCGTACTGAAAACAACGACGCACAGTCGCTTTACGATGCTCTGACTGCCTACTGCAAAGCGCACCCCGAATACGAAAAGGGCTCTCGTTTTTTGGATACGCTGGCGTCATTTAGGGAATTTTCGAGGGCGACGTCCGTTGATAAGCTGATATCGCTCATTTACTCGGCGACCAATATTCTCTCGGTTGTCGAAAACAGTGACCGCCTTATGCTCCTTTACAACTATGCCGTAAAATTCGAGGCATCATCCTTCAAGGGCCTTTACAACTTCATAAGCTTTGTCAACGAAATAATTGCAGAGAAAAAACAGCTGTCGCTTGGCGAGATGAGCGAGGAGGACGAGGGCGTTACCGTAATGACCGCCCACCATTCCAAGGGCCTTGAATATCCCGTCTGCTTTTTGTGCGGTGCTGGCAGCAATTATAATGATATGGATACGAAAAGCGAGCTTTTGTTTGACCCCGAGCTTGGCGTGGCAACGAGGTTTGTCGACAGCTCAGGAATGCTGCTCGTGGGTAACCCTGTGTTTGACATATTGGCGTCCAATATCAAAAAACGGCAGGCGGAGGAGGAAATGCGCATTTTATACGTTGCGCTCACCCGTGCACGTGAGAGGCTTTACGTGACGGCAGCTCCAATGGCAAGGGTTGATAACCTGCTCAAAAGAGCGGAAGGGCTTGCCAGGTACGCCGATAAATATTACGTTCTGAGTCAGAAAAATTACATATCGCTCATTCTGCTTGCTTTACAGCTGCACCCCGACTGCGCTACCCTGCACAGAGGCGTATGCTCCGACACGGCAGAAGCGTTTCTGTCCGAAAAAGTCGCAAGCGATAGCAAAGACGGCGGTGGATTATCTGTTGATGAGGTTAAAGAGCGCCTCATTAAAAATCTCTCGTTTGAGTACCCGCACTCCCACCTTAACCGTCTGCCGGGAAAGCTCTCTGTTTCCCGACTGTACCCCGAGGTTCTTGACGAGAGCGAGGAGAGGGAGATAACGCCTGTTATAAATGCAGAGGTCAGCGGCAGATTACCGCAGTTTATGTCGCCCTCATCCGATGAGGCGGACGGAGCCGCAAGGGGCAGCGCAACTCACCTGTTTCTTCAATTCTGCGATTTTGAAAGCGTGTGTAAAAACGGAGTTGACGCCGAGCTTGCTCGGTTGGTGGAAAAACGCTTTATAACCGAGAGGGATGCCGGGCTTGTCAGAGCTTACGAGCTCTCACGCTTCTTCGAGAGCGAGCTGTTTTCTGCTATGAGAGGGGCAAGGCGGATATGGCGTGAGCTTCGCTTCAATATGAAGCTCCCTGCGAGGGAATTTACAGGCGACACCGAGCTTTCCGAAAAGCTCTCGGACGAGGAATTGCTCATACAGGGTGTCATAGACTGTGTTTTCGAGGCGGAAAACGGGGATATAGTTCTCTGCGACTATAAAACCGACAGAGTGCCGAAGGATAGGGGCGAGGCAAGGGCTATGCTTACCGAGCGCCACAAAAACCAGCTCGGCTATTATAAACAGGTGTGCGCAAAAATGTTCGGCAAGCCCCCCGCAAGAGTGTGCATCTACTCACTTGCCCTTGGCGAGAGCATAGAAATTTAATTCTCCCCCTTGACACAGCGCAAACGCAAGTGGTATAATTTAAAAGATTTAATAATAAAATCCTCGCACGTGCGAGGAGGAGGCATAAAATGAAATGGACATCACTAAACGAGCTCAGAGAAAAGTATCTGTCTTTCTTTGAGTCGAAGGGGCATCTGAGGCTTCCGAGCTATTCGCTCGTTCCTCACAACGATAAATCCCTTCTGCTTATAAATTCGGGTATGGCACCGATGAAGAAATTCTTTACGGGGGAGGAGGAGCCCCCTCGCCGCCGTGTTACCACCTGCCAGAAGTGCATAAGAACGCCTGACCTCGAGCGTGTCGGACACACCGCACGCCACGGCACTTATTTTGAGATGCTCGGTAACTTCTCCTTTGGAGATTATTTCAAGCACGAGGCTATCGCCTGGGCGTGGGAATTTCTGACCAAGTGGCTCGAAATTCCCGAGAATCTGCTCTACCCGTCGATTTTTGAAAACGACGAGGAGGCATTTGAGATATGGACAAAGGAGATAGGTGTTCCCGAAAGCCATATCAAGCGTCTTGGTAAGGCGGATAATTTCTGGGAGCACGGACAGGGTCCCTGCGGTCCCTGCTCGGAGATATACTTTGACCGAGGCGAAAAATACGGCTGCGGCTCACCCGATTGCGGCCCCGGCTGTGACTGCGACAGATTCATGGAGATATGGAACAACGTGTTCTCGCAGTTCAATAATGACGGCAACGGCAACTACACCGAGCTTGCGCAGAAGAATATAGATACGGGTATGGGACTTGAGCGACTTGCCTGCGTAATGCAGGGGGTTGATAACCTTTTCGAGGTTGATACTGTAAGGAAGATTCTCAATTCCGTATGCGCTGTTGCGGGTAAGAAATACGGAGAGAATGCAAAGGACGATATATCCATCCGTGTTGTAACCGACCATATAAGAAGCGCAACCTTTATGATTTGCGACGGAGTTATCCCCTCAAACGAGGGCAGAGGATACGTATTGCGCAGAATTCTGCGCCGTGCGTCAAGACACGGTAAGCTGCTTGGTATTAACGAAATGTTTTTGCCCCCTCTTGCCGAGGTTGTTATAGGTGAAAATATCGGCGCATACCCCGAGCTTTCGGAAAAGCGTGCGTATATTCTCAAGGTTATCGCAAACGAGGAGGAGCGCTTCAACGCAACCATTGATGCAGGCCTCTCGATAATTTCCGGAATTATTTCGGATGTTAAGGCAAGCGGTAAGACGGTTATTAGCGGCTCTGACGCATTCCGCCTCTACGATACCTTCGGCTTCCCGATAGATTTGACACGTGAAATTGCAGACGAGAGCGGCGTTTCAATCGACGAGCAGGAATTTTCAGCTCTTATGAATGAGCAAAGGACACGTGCCCGTGCCGCAAGAGCGAATATCAGCGGTTGGAGTGATGCCTCGAAAAATTCTCTCTCAACAGTTGAGAAAACCGAGTTTGTCGGATATGAAAACGACAGCACAAAGGCAAGGGTTATAGCAATAATCGTTGACGGCGAGGACGCCGAGCAGGTCAGCGAGGGCGACTGCCTCATTGTTTGCGACAAAACCGTATTTTACGGCGAGGGCGGCGGTCAGGTAGGCGACAGCGGCTCGATTTCCGCAAACGGCGTCGATATAACCGTTACCGATACAAAGAAAAATGACGGCGTATATATACACGTCGCAACTGTAAATGAGGGAGCTGTGAGGGTTGGTGACACGGTTACCCTTTCGATAGATACCGAACGCAGAAACGCAATAAGGCGCAATCACAGCGCAACGCACATTCTTCAGGCGGCTCTGCGCTCGGTTCTCGGAAATCACGTTGAGCAGTCAGGCTCATACGTTGACGAGCGCCGTTTGCGCTTCGATTTCTCGCATTTCTCGGCAATAAATGCCGACGAGCTTGCAAAAATTGAGAGCATAGTCAATGCGCATATCCTCTCTGCAACGGCAGTAGAAACAGTTGTCACCGATATTGACAGCGCAAAGAAAATGGGCGCTATGGCTCTGTTCGGCGAGAAGTACGGAAAGACGGTAAGAGTTGTTAAGATGGGCGACTTCTCGACGGAGTTCTGCGGCGGAACGCACGTTGACAACACAGGCAAAATCGGTCTTTGCAAAATCATTTCCGAGAGCTCTGTTGCCGCAGGCATACGCAGAATAGAGGCAACAACAGGACTCGGTGTCCTCGAGCTTATGGCGGAAAAGGATTCGCTGATTTTCGATACCGCACGTGAGCTGAAGGCAAATAATGCAAACGATATAGCGAAGAAGGCGGCGCAGCTTCAGGGCGAGATGCGTGAGGCAAGGCGTGAGATTGATTCCCTCAATTCTAAAATTTCCGCAATGAAGATGGGTGAGCTTCTCGGCTCGGCTGTTGATATGGGTAAGGTAAGGCTCCTTACCGCCCGTCTTGAAATGAAAATTGACAGCGTAAGGGCGCTCTGCGACAGCATAAAGAGCGATCACCCCGATATGATAGCTGTGTTTGCAATAGTAAACGACGGCAAGCTCAATTTCATAACCTGTGCAGGTGAGAGGGCTGTGAGCGCAGGAGCGCACGCAGGTAACATTCTGCGTGAGGTGTGCGCAGTTTGCGGCGGTAAGGGCGGCGGACGTGCGGACAGCGCAATGAGTGGCGGACGTGATATTGATAAGATAGACGATGCGCTTCTCCTTGCAAGGGAAATAGTTTCCAAAATATAAAAAACGCCCTTCGGAATTTTCCGAGGGGCTTATATGTTAGAGGTGCAATATGGGTTACTTGTGCGAGATGCATCTGCACAGCTCCGAGGTGAGCATGTGCGGCAAAGCTACACGTAGGGAACAGATAGATTTTTACAAAAGGCAGGGCTACAACGGCGTGTTCTTTACCGACCATTTCTGGCGCGGAAACTGCAGTATTCGTGACGTTGAATGGAGGCAAAGGGTAGAAATTTATAAGGAGTGCCACGAAAGTGCTGTGGAGTACGGCAAGAGTGTTGGAGTAGACGTGTTCTTCGGCTTTGAGCTTACCGAGGTGAGTAGCGATTTTCTTATATACGGAATAGATGCCGATTTTCTCCTTGCTCACCCCGAGCTTGAGAGTATGCCTATTCACGAGCTGCTTGACACCTTCAGGGCAAACGGCGGTCTTGTGATACAGGCTCACCCCTTCCGTGAGGCAGGGTGGATTAAGGACATCGTCCTGTACCCAAAGAATGTGGACGGTGTTGAGACGCTTAACACTCACAATCTGACCGAGAGGGCAAACAAGCTGGCGGAGGTGTATGCCGAGGCGTATGACCTTATAGCAATTGCAGGGACTGACTACCACGCAGACAGAATGCACTCCTTCTCAGGTCTTGTTTTCGACAGCGTGCCGAGTAACGAGAGACAGATAATAGATTTCATCCGCTCTCGCAATTTTTCAATAACCGAATTTTTTGCAAGATGATAGTCTTCCTGCATTAAAACACAATGGTTTAAGTATAGTTGATTGAAGGAGCTTGATATGAAAAAATTTAAATGTGATTACAGTACAGCGCTCTACATAATATACGGTATTTTTACCCTAACTGTTTTTCAGCTGTGGTACATTCACAATCTTTCCAAGGACGTTAATGTGATGTGCCGTAAGACAGGCAAGAAAACGTCAGGGGTAGTCGCATATATTTTGTTTACTGTTTTGACGCTGGGGCTTTATTCTGTGTTCTGGTGGTACAGATTGGCAGATATGATTGATAGAACGATGAGAAGGCACGGAATTGAATCCTCCGCAAAGCCAAGTTATGTATTATTCTGTATGATAATAGGTCAGCTTGTTGCCGGAATAGCTTCTTATGTCGGCATTAATGCGGTTCTTGAATCTGCAAACGAGCTTGCCCTTCATTACAGGAGCAACGCTCAGGCACGTGCAGAGCTTGAGGAAGCCACAGTCTGATAAAATAAAAAGCACTTGTGAAAAACAAGTGCTTTTTTGACGCCGCGGGCGTCATGTTTTTTTGGTGTCGTTTTTGAAGTATTGATACAAATAACATTCTATCATTCCGTTATAGAGCTTGCGTACCTTGTCGGCACGCTTGCCGTAGAATTTTTCAAAATCCTTGCACGAGGTTATTATATACGCCTGCCAGGGGGCGAGCGAGCGGAAATGAGCGCCGATTTCCCTATAAAGCGTCTCAACCTCAGCCCTCGTGCCTATGCGCTCTCCGTATGGGGGGTTGCACACAATCGTTGCACGTGCTCCGTCCTCGCCGATATTGCGTGCATCCGCACGGAATGAGCGTATACAGTCGTTGACACCTGCTCTTTTTGCGTTCTCACGGGTGAGGGCTATGCACTTTTCGTCTATGTCGGATGCATAAACACGGAAGGCGCTGTCCCTTATTTCATTATCGAGCGCTTCCTCACGTGCGTTTTTCCATAGGGTTCTCGATATTTGGGGGAAGCTCTCTGCTATAAAATGCCTTTTCACGCCCGGAGCGATGTTGCGCATCAGCATTGCCGCCTCAATGGCGATAGTACCGCTTCCGCACATGGGGTCCCACGTCAAAACGTTCTCACGGGGGCGTGAGGTTGCCGCTATTGCCGCCGCCAGCGTTTCACGGATAGGCGCGGCATTTGATGCGGGGCGGTAGCCCCTCTTATGCAGAGCCGTACCCGAGGTGTCTATCATAAGGGTTGTGACGTTTTTGAATATGAAAAACTCGACCTGATACTTGACCCCCTCCTCACAAAACCAGCGCACGCCGTATTTTTCCGACAGGCGGTTGACTATCGCTTTTTTGCATATAGCCTGACAGTCGGGCACTGAGAAAAGGGTGCTCTGAATGCAATGCCCCTTGACGGGGAATTGGTCGTTTTCCCCTATCCAATTTTCCCACGGGAGAGCTTTTGTTCCCTCAAAAAGCTCATCAAAGGTTTCTGCGGGGAAATCTCCCAGCTTTATAAACACTCTTTCCGCATAGCGAAGATTTACGTTGCATACGGCTATTGCCTCCTCGTCACCGAGGAAGGTCACTCTGCCGTCAATTGTTGATATTCTGTTGTATCCAAGCTCGTCTATTTCCTTGCCGAGCAGATGCTCCAGCCCGAAAAGACAGGTTGCCACTAATTCTGTTTTCATTATTATAACTCTGCGTTTTCAAAAATTACACTGTCAAAATCCTTGCACTCTGCAACCTCGCCCTCGCTTTTCGGCGTCCAGGCAAAGGTGTAGGGCTTATATATTTTCTTTGCGAGCCTGAACGGAATAGAGTCGCTGTTTTTGAAATTATAAGCCACAAAATCAGGCGATGCGAGAAAATTGAACAGCATTGTTTGCAGCACTCGGTGTTTTAGGGTGTAATTTTTCGTTTTATCCCTCATAAACATATCCGAGAGCATACCCCTTATAATTTCGGGGCGGTTTTTTCTGTACCAGGAAACAACGAACGGGTTGAAGCTCTCGATGCAGTATCTGCCCGTGTAGCCGTCGAGTATTTTCTGCGCCGCCTCTGTTGTCTGTATTGCGAGTGTTTCCGCCTTTATTTCCACGAGCAGAGGTACCTTGCCGTCAACGAGGGCTAAAACCTCGTTAAGCGTCGGTATTTTTTCTCCCTCAACGCCCGACAGCGAAAGCTCCTTCAACTCGGCGAGCGTGAAATCTCGCACCCGTGCGTCAACACCGCATACTCTGTTAAGGGTTGTGTCGTGAAAAACCACGACCTCGTCGTCCTTTGAGAGTTGAACGTCCAGCTCGATGCCGTACCCTCTCTCGATTGCGAGGAAGAATGCCGCCATTGAGTTTTCGGGAATGCCGTTATCCTTATTGTGATATCCCCTGTGTGCGTAAATCTGCGATGCAAAGTATGCGCCGCCCTCACGCCTTTTCCCACATTTGAGGGATAAAATGTAGAGGATAAACAAAAGAAGGAGAAATGCTAAAACCGAAGAAAGAGTTATTACAAGTGCTATCATATTAGTCCTCAGCCTCAAGGCTTTCCATTACGCTCTGCTCAACGCTCGGCTTGGAGTCGCCGTGTTTAACCATCAGCATTGTGAAGAAGGCAATGCCTGCGAAAATTGCCGCATAGGGGAACAGGGATGCAAAGCCGACGGTGTCCATGAGCAATCCCGATATAACGGGTGTGAGAATCTGTGCCGTCATAGATGCTGTGTAGTAGAAGCCCGTGTATCTTCCACAGTCGGAATCCTTCGCCAGCTCAACTACCATAGGGAAGCTGTTTACGTTAATGGTTGCCCACGCAATTCCTGCAAGGGCGAACAGGGGGTACATAAGCCCCGTAGCCGTGCCCTGACGGATAAACGCCGCACCGAAGAATGCGGCAAACAGCATCGCAACGCCTGCAAGAATTGTTTTTTTACGTCCGATTTTGCTCGCTATCATACCGACAGGCAGATATGAAACAATCGCCGCCGCCTGCGCTATCAGGAGAGTGGTCGAGTATGAAACGTGCAGGAAATCCTTTGCATATACCGAATATTTGGTCGTTACTGCATTGTAGCCGAAGAACCAGAGAAATACCGATAAGAGAATGAAGATAAATGACATCATCTGCGCACGTGAGAGCTTGCCACCCTCGTGCTCACGCTCCTTGACCTCTTCGTCACATCCCAATTCCTTTGTCTTTTCTTCCATTTCCTTAACCCAGAGAGGCTCTCTTACGGTCAAAAGGAATATTATAAGCGCCGCTATCATAACCGCCGCAACGGTGAGAATGTAGCCTGCAAACTCGGTGTTGTCGTGCTTGTCGGTTCCGAAAACCTTAGTCAGGAGCAAAACGAGTATACCGCCCGCAGTTCCCATGAGGTTGATTACCGCATTACCCTTCGAGCGCAACGGCTTTATCGTTACGTCGGGCATCAGCGCAACCGCAGGAGAGCGGAAGGTTGCCATTGAGGTCAGTGCCAACAGTAGGACAATTATAAAGAGGGTGAGGTTGCTTATAATTCCGAGGAAGGAGAAGGCAACCGAGGCGCATACAGCACCTATTGCGATATAGGGAGTTCTTCTGCCCCATACGGTTCTTGTCTTGTCGGACAGTGCGCCGAATATAGGCAGCATTACAAGAGCAAAAATGTTGTCGAGCGCCATAATAATGCCCGAATACGCCTGCTTCATACCGAATTTGTCGGTAAGTATCAGAGGAACAACGGTGTCGTATGCCTGCCAGAAGGCGGAAATGAGGAAAAATGCGAATCCTACGAGGATTGTTCTTTTGTAATTCAATTTCATTTTCGTATCTCCGTTTAATTTTTTAATACACGCACGTATATTTTACCAAAAAATACGCTTTGTGTCAACAAAATCATTTTTGACAGCTAGTCCCTTGCGTATTCAAAAAAATACCGCCGACAGCAAAGCATTCACAGGCTTTTGCTATCGGACGGCAAAATCAGCGTTTTGACTTCTTTATCTTAAACAGCCTGCGTAGAATGGGGGATAAAAATCTCGGGGAACGAACCAAAACAATTTTCATAGAAGTCACCTTTGAGCATAGCAGATAATACCGAGAGCAATCAGAACGAGAGCCTCCATAACGACGAGCACCGCCTCAGGGAGGAAAAATGATATGAGCACCCCAAGCCCGAAGGAAAACACGCCTATACCAATTGCCGCCTTCCAGCACAGCCTCGACCTCATACAAAAACCTCCAAAAGTAAAATGTTCTTGATATGATTATATGCAAAAGCCTCAAAAGGTGTTACAAAAGCGCTCTCGGTTTTCACCGAACCCGTTTTGCCAGAGGCAAAAACGGTCTCGCAGCCTACGAAGGTCGTTTAGTACAGCCTCAAAATCAAAAAGAAAAAGCGGTCCGAAAGGACCGCTTTTTGCTTTGCAAAGGATCGACCAAAAGGCGCGTAAATGTGAGCAATAACCACCAAAAGCACATCGAAACAAAATAGATGCCGAGAAATTAATGTGTTGCGGAAGGTTTATTTTTGACCGTAGTAGGCGTTTTTTCCGTGCTTTCTGAAATAGTGCTTATCGAGCAGATGCTGTTCTATTTTCGGCGCACCGGGGTTCAACCGCTCGGTAAAGAGAGCCATTTTTGCAACCTCCTCGACGGTCACGGCATTCTCCACCGCCTTTTCGGGTGTAGCACCCCACGTGAACACACCGTGATTTTTGACGAGCATTGCGGGTATAGCCTCTACGTCGGTTACCGACTCAGCTATAACCTTGCCCGTGTTCCACTCATACGCCTCGTCTATCTCCTCATTGGTAAGAGGGCGTGAGCAGGGCACGTCCCCGTAAAACGCATCTGCGTGCGTTGTTCCGTACGCGGGGATACCACGTCCGCTCTGGGCAAAGGCTGTTGCGTAGGCTGAGTGAGTATGTACTATACCGCCAAGCGAGGGATATTGCTTATAAAGGTAAAGGTGAGTCGGAAGGTCGCTCGACGGGCGCCAGTGCCCCTCAACAACCTCTCCGTTGGCATCAACCACCACCATATCCTCAGCCTTCATCGTGTTATATGCGACTCCGCTCGGCTTTATAACGATAAGTCCGGTTTCAGCATCTCTTGCCGAAACGTTTCCCCAGGTAAGCACCACGAGCCCGTGACTTACGAGTGAGATATTTTGATCGTATACTCTCTTTTTCAGTTCTTCAAGCATTATATAATTACCTCCGACAAAGACCTTTCTACCCCGAGTGCCTTCTTGTATTTTATCATAAATTCATTGAAGGATTTGTTTTCGCTGTCGCTTGCGGACAGAGTTGTTTTCTGTACCTCGCCAAATATACGGTTAAGGAAGCACTCAAGGCTTTGCCCTCCAAGATAGGTAAACAGTGCGAGCACCGCAACACCCCACGCACCGCCCTCAGCTGCATTTTGCATAACCGTTACGGGTGCACCGATAGCCGCAGACATAGCGCTTTGTCCGACCTTTGGAGTTTTGAAAAATCCGCCGTGGCCGCATACGCTGTCTATCCTCACGTTTTCCTTGGACAGTATCTCACAGCCCATAGCAAGAGAGCCGAGGGCGGAAAATATATGCATCTTCATAAAGTTGGCAAGATTCAGCCTTCCGTCCGGCGTTCTCGCTATCATAGGAGCTCCGCTCGCTACGCCTGCAATAGGCTCTCCTGAGAGGAAATTATATCCGATTAGCCCACCGCAATCCTCATCTGCCTCAACAGCCTTTTTATATAGCGAGTCAAAGAGCTCGCCACGGCTGATGCTTCCGCCTCCAAGTGCGACAACCTCCTCAAAAAGATTAGCCCATGTAGCTATTTCAGATGCAAAATTATTTACATGCACCATTGCTACGGGTGCGCCGTCTGGTGTGGTTACTATATCAATTTCCCTGTAATAGGCATCGAGATTTTTTTCGAGCACTGCCATCAGAAACGCCGACGTACCTGCCGAGACGTTTGCGCTCCTCGGTGTGACACTGTTCGTAGCCACCATTCCCGTTCCTGCATCGCCCTCGGGCGGACACAAAACGCATCCTGCCCTCAAAGCACCCGTGGGGTCGAGCCACTTTGCCCCCTCTGCGGTGAGCACGCCTGCATCTTCTCCTGCAACGAGTACCTTTGGCAGAATGTTCTCAACGGGTGTGTTGATATTGTTTTTTGCCAGCAGGGTATTGAATTTGCACAGCATTTCCTTGTCGTAGTCTGTGCCGTTTATGGGAAACATTCCCGATGCATCGCCTATTCCGATAACCTTTTTTCCTGTCAGCCTGTAATGGACATAGCCGGCAAGCGTCGTGAGAAAATGGACGTCCCCGACGTGCTTTTCTCCATTCATAATTGCCTGGTAATAGTGAGAGACGCTCCAACGCATCGGCACGTTGAATTCAAACAGCTCAGTGAGAAAATTTGCCGCCTCCTCTGTATTGGTATTTCTCCACGTTCTGAACGGAACAAGGAGCTCACCGTCCTTATCAAAGGCGAGATATCCGTGCATCATAGCAGATATACCGATTGCGGATATTTGTGTTAACGGCTCGCCAAAGGATTGATTGAAGTTGAGGGCAAGATCAGCATAGCTTGCCTGTATTCCCTCCTCAACCTCGTCGAGCGAATACGACCAGAGGCCGTCAACGAGCCTGTTCTCCCATTCGTACGAGCCCTGCGCAATGACCGCCGCATTTTCATCTATCAGGACCGATTTTATCCTCGTTGAACCGAGCTCTATGCCTAATATTTTTTTCATAAGCACCTCTTATTTCAGCTTCCAGACCAAATCCGCAATCATCAGCTTTTCTTCAAGCGACTCTACCGTCGTATCCTTGCCGATATGCACAAATTCAATCTGCATCATATTGGCAAAATCCCTCATCTGCTCTGCGCTTACGTCGTAGGAGAGCACGGTGTGGTGAGCGCCTCCGGCGGTAATCCAGCATTCAACGCCTGTCAGAAGGTCGGGCATCGGTCTCCACATTACACGGGCAACGGGAAGGTTTGGCATATCCATAATAGGCTTTACACATTCTATATCCTGACAAATCAGTCGAAGCCTTCCGCCCATATCCACGAGGCTCACAACTATAGCTTTTCCTGCTTTTCCCTCAAACACGAGCCTTGCAGGGTCCTTTTCATTCATTCCGATACCGAGATGATGCGTTTCAATTCTCGGTCTGCCTGCCGAAAGGCTGGGGCATACCTCGAGCATGTGAGCGCCGAGGCTATACTCGTTTCCGCTCTCAAGGTGATATGTGTAATCCTCCATGAAGGCAGAGGCACCGTTTCCGTTTTCACCCATTGCCTTCATTATAGCGGTCATTGCCGCTACCTTCCAGTCACCCTCGCCGCCGTAGCCGTAGCCCTTTGACATAAGATGCTGTGATGCAAGACCGGGGAGCTGCTCCATGCCGTAAAGGTCCTGAAACGTGTTTGAAAATGCCAAGCATCCCTCACGGCACATCATTTTTTCTATAGCTATTTCTTCTCTCGCCTGATAGCGGATTGCCTCAACGTTCTCGGTTGCAAAGTCGTATTTCGAGCTGTACTCTGCCATAAGAGCGTCTATTTCCGAGTCCGTGACCTCACCCATCTCTTTAACTAGGTCGCCAACCGCCCAGGTGTTCACCTGCCAGCCCAGCTTTGCCTGCGTCTCTACCTTGTCGCCCTCGGTAACCGCCACCTCACGCATATTGTCGCCAAAGCGCATAACCTTGAGCTCCTTTGAAACCGCAACGCCGATAGCCGCCCTCATCCACGAGGCGAGTCGGGAAATAACGTTCTCATCCTTCCAGTATCCGGCAATAACCTTGCGGGGTATACGGAGTCTTGCGGCAATAAAGCCGTGCTCCCTGTCGCCGTGCGCCGCTTGGTTGAGATTCATAAAATCCATATCTATCTCGCTGTTCGGTATCTCTCGGTTATACTGAGTTGCGAGATGGCAATAGGGCTTCTGCAAGGATGCAAGCCCGTTTATCCACATTTTCGAGGGAGAGAAGGTATGGCACCAGGTTATAATTCCGGCGCACTCCCTGTCATAATTTGCTTCCCTGACAACAGAGGATATCTCCTCGTTGCTCTTCGCAGTTCCCTTGTAAATCAATCCGTAGGGCAATATGCCGCTATTGTTGAGGTATTCGACCATTTCGGCGGCCCTCTCGTCCACCGTCCTCAAAACGTCGTCGCCGTAAAGGGTCTGACTGCCTACCAAAAGCCAAAAATTCTTATTCATACCGCACAACCTCTCATTTATATCAATTTAATAAATCTACTTGCACCGTTTTATTATATGAGCAACCCGTAATCACGGGCGCAGCTTTTAAGTCCGTCCTCGACACTTGAAAACACTACGCCCAGCTTTCGTGCTTTCTCACAGTTAATCCACAAATTCTGCCCCGACTGTGTGTCCTCAACGGCTATATTCTTGCCGATGGCGGCTAAAAATTCCTTGGTTATTTCATACATGGACTTCGTTGTTTCACTTCCAAAGTTATATGCACCGCCGGGAAGGCCGATAACTTTATCCATATTTTCGGCAACCTCTTTTACGTAGGTTATACCCCTGTACTGCCGTGAGCTGTATCGCACCGACTCGGTTGCATTTATGATGCCCATAAAATAGTTGGATCTTTTAAGGTAATAGTCATACATCCACTCTGCACGGAGCATAACGGCATCGGGATCTATATCGAGCACCCTGTTTTCCATTTCGAGCTTGTGCACGGAATAAATGTTGCTCGGCTTTGCCATATCCTCGGAAAAGGGACCCTCCTCGCTCGAACCGCTGTAAACCTGGTCGGAGCTGAAGCAGATGAGCTTTATATTTTTCGATGCCCGTGCCAGATACACGGGGATCTGCACGTTAGCAATATATGATGCCTCAGGGTCTCTTTCGCACGTCAGAATATCGGAAATCGCCGCAGTGTGAATAACCGTATCAGCTCCGCTCTCCTCTATAATGCGCCTCACATCATCCTCGCTTGCGCCCCGAAGGGACGGGCAGGCAATAACGTCCCGACACACCTCCATAATTTTTCCGCCGACAAATCCGCCGGCTCCTGTAACAAGCACCATAAATAAATTCTCCCTGTAATTTCCGCATAGATATGAGAATAGCTCTTTATAAATATTATATCATATAACGCAATGCTTTTCAACCATAAAAGAAAAAAAGAGAACATCGGCGTCTTGCAGAAAAAACACCACATAAAGACTTTTTATAAATCAAGGTTTTTCGTTTGTTTGCAGGACTTATCAAAAAATCAAAAACGGTATTTACAAAACTGAAAACCTATGTTAAAATATAACCAAATTTAAAAAGGAGAAAATATGACAAATAAAGAACTTTTAGATTTTGACCTTTCCAGATTTGACGAGCCAGAAAATGAAGAAGCAAAGTTGTATCTTGGATACATCACGACTTATGCAATCAGAGCAATCATAAGAACAAAAATAAATCATCTTAAAGCAAAACAAACCGGAAAAGCAGTTCAACCAAACAAATATGGTGAATGGTTTAGGAATGAAGGAGCTCTTGGCGATATGATCGAAAAACTTGAACCAATTGACCCCGGCAAAGGCGAAATTTATGATTTCCTTACATCTTATGAAAAGGCTTGCAAACATTTCCTTGCTGTTTACGATGCAACTTATTACGACGCTTGCTCCATTGAAAACAGAGAAGATTATTACACAGTAAACATTTTGGACAATTTAACAGATGCGCTCATCGAAAGCAAAGCAAACGACATCACAAACGGAGACCTTGCAAAAGCTGGGTACATTGATTTGAGAATACCTTTCCTGCGTTCTTTTTCAGATGAAAAATCAACAGCCTTTGAAAAGAATTCATATACCAATGATTTGTATGACGACTATTTGTCTTTTGAAAGTACACTTTCAAAATATAGAACAAAGCTTGTGAAAGACAATCGTAAAAAATAACAAAAAAGAATGCAAAATTTGAGTGAATCCCAAATAGTTCACAAAAAAACAAAACCTCTTATGGCATAACAAGACCATAGGAGGTTTTTGTGTTGTGCTGTGTGACATAAACAAATGTGCTTAATACAATTTCACTTTTTTAAGATAAGCATCCTCTATTGCCTTGAAATCCGAGGTGTGTAAAAATTCACACATATCCGGGTGGCACTCAACGGCTGCTTTGAAATTGTTGGCATCAAGGCTGATAAGTGCAAGCAAGCATCCGTAATTTCTAATGGCATCAATGTTTTCCTTGCTTATATCATTTGTATAGCAAAAGCATCTTTTTCCACGTTCAGCAAAATTCTGAACAGAACGTGCAAAGCCTACACCCTTGTCAATAAAGCGTGCATCGGGGTCAATCGCGAGAATGGCGTTGATTCCTTCCACTCCCGAGCCGTTCAATGCGTAAACCACCTTGCCAATCAATCCGCATTTTAACACCAATTTAGCCACAGCTTCAGCAATTTCGTATCCGTTCTTTAAGTCAATATTTACGAGCATTCCCGTATGATATGCCAAATTTAAAACCTGTTCAAGGGTGGGAACTCTTTGCACACCCCATTTTTCGTCGCTTGATAAAACTACCGAACAAATCACTTCAGCAGTTGTTTTTGCAACTACGTAAGTAACCCGCTCTCCATTTTCGTTAAATCCCTCAACCGTATCATTATGATTAACAATCAGCACGCCGTCGCTTGTCAGCCGTGCATCGGTTTCTATCATATCCGCCCCGTGAAGGTAAGCATTGTAATATGCCGCCAGGCTGTTTTCCTTTAACGTACCGTCAACAAAACCTCTGTGAGCAGATGTTATCCAGCTTTTTTTGTTGCTCATTTTCAACCTCACCGCCTTTTTGATACTGTAATTATACCACAAGCCCTACGGTCTTTCAACCCCGAAAAATAAAGGGCAAAAATGAATAATAATACAAAAAACCACCTCAAGGGCGGAATGCAAGAAAGTTTATGCCCAAAAAGCTTTGGGGAGTGGGATACCGACTTTGCGTTGCAAATCGGGGGTTACGAACCCAGTCACTACAGTGACGGCTCCTAATCAAAGCACCCCCGTGCGAATACAAAAAAACCACCGCAAGGGTGGCTTTTTTGTATTGGCGCAGGGAGTGGGATTCGAACCCACGTGGCTTTTGGCCAAACGGTTTTCAAGAAGTCTACCAAAGAATACCGTTTCAGCTTAGTTCGGTGCAGTTTGTGCTAAAACAATTCAGGAAAATCCTTATTTTACAAGGCTTTTCGGGACTGTTTGGGACCGATATGAATTAAAACGAATTGATCGGAATCGATACAGACCCATCGCTTTTTGAGGATTTTTTTGCACTTTGGAGAGAATTTGGAGAGAATTCGCGAGAGAAGAGTTGCAACTGCAGTACATCGAGATTTTTCTTTTTTTGGAGAGAATTTTTCACGATTTAGGAGAGAACTTTTTATGCGTTACGATTTAGACGAAATTCAACGCTTACCCGATGTCTTATCCTTGGCAGACCTTTGCCGCGCCTGCCATTTGAGCCATTTGGACGCGCGGTACTATCTCAAAAGCGGACTCATTCCCTACGAGACAACCGGGAAGAAAACGCGGTGTTACCTGGTCAAAAAAACCGCCCTGCTGAGAGCCATTGAAGACTACAGTGAAAACCCCGAAAAATACAAAATTCCGGGAATTTGGAGAGAAAAACAACACTTAAACGGAATCCGCAAAAGCCCCATCATATACCTCCCAACGCAGGATCTCGCGTCGGATGTGGCGGTCGAATATTACCAAAATAAGCTTGCCGATGCCTCCGAGCTGATCTGTGTTGCCGATCTTGTGCGCGTCACGGGATACCGCGCCCCAACCATCACGCGGTGGTGCAAGCAAAAGAAGCTCATCGCACACGCGAAAACCAACCGCCTATGGATCGCAAAGGCAGACGCCATAAGGTTTTTGACCTCTTTTACCTACAACGATATCAACGTAAAATCGCCCCAACATATTGCCGACATACGAGCGATCTATGACCTGATACATACGGAGAAGGAGGGCGGAAAATGATATACGATTTGAACGAGATTTCCAATCTTCCCGACACCTTTTCCCTTGAGGATTTACGGGTGGTTTGTCACATCAGTAAACGAACCGCAAGATACTACCTACGAGCCGGTCTGATTCCTTGTGAGATCAGCGAAAAGAAGACACACTGCTACACAATCAGGAAAGAAGATCTGCTGGACGCGCTCAAGGAATACCAAAGGCAGCCCTGCAAATTTGCCATTCCGAAGGCACTTAACGATGAAAAGCGGCAGCGGCAAGAGGCACTGAAAATGATGGTGGAACAGCGGATACTTTCCATCAACTGCCTGCCCGAAAAAGACCTCAAAACCACCACAATCAAAAAATATTATCAAAAGAGGTTGGAGAACTGCCGTGATATGCTGCAACCGCCGGACATCGAGAACATCACCGGATATCCCCGAAAGATAGTCCGTCGCTGGTGCGTGGAAGGTAAACTCCATTGCATCATGCTTGACTCTCGCATTTGGGTGAAAAAGAAGGACATGCTTTCGTTTCTCTGCTCCGGGGAGTACAACGGCATTATGCGCAAATCGCAGACACATCTTGACGACATACACGAGATCTACAGAAAAATTCACAGAGGAGGCTAAAATGATGAAGGATAGAATAATACAGAACGGAATCGAATACGAGCGCAGAGGCGAACAATATTACCCACTGCTTGACCTTGGCGAACAGACAAGTTATGAGATCGGCAAGTACGGCGAGCTGCACCTTGAGTTTATCAAAAAACACCGCAGAGGTACATATACCACCCTGCTGACCGAAAACCGTCTGAATGAGCATCTCCACAGCATCGACGAACAGGCGCACGAACAGATCGACCTACATATCGCGCAGATGGCAAAGCAAATGGGCGTGACCGAGGAGCTCAAAGCCTCCGCCCCAATGCGCTGGGTTCAGATGATGAATAATATCAAGGCAAGCGCCGAGGAAATCGTGCTGAAGGAGGTCGTGTACAAATGAACTCTATGATTCAAGAACTTTGGCACGGAAACATCATCCCCCAAGAGGATAGCCGAACCAACTCCAAGGAGATGAAAGAACTGCTCGGCTATATGTCACGGCACCATGAGGACCTCGAGAAAAGCTTCACCGATGAGCAGAAAGAGATCTTCGAAAAGTTCCACGATTGCTGGAGCGAGTACATGAGCCTCGGCGAGGCTGCCATCTTTGAGTATGCGTTTAAGCTCGGTATGCAAATAGCCATTGAAGCATTAACCGAATAACCAAGGGGCTGACGAAAATCAATCGTCAGCCCTCAAATTTATTCTTATCTCCGCACAGATTCTCCCGCGCCGCGATGGTGGCAAGCGTGTCGCCAAGCTGGACGAATATGTTTGCAATCAATGCAATCTCGTCGATAGTAAGATTGCAGGCAATAGCGTTTGCAAGCGCCATTACCGCGCTTGTCAGTTCAAGTGATTTTCTCGTATTCAATGTTCATCGTGTTCCGCATCAGCCTTTGTACGATGAACTGTGCCAAAGGGATGCTGAGGCGGTGCGTAGAGCGAATAGAGCTTCAAGGGGCGATTACCCGTGTTGACAATGTTGTGCCACGTGCCTGCGGGGATGAGGATGGCGTAGTTTCCGTCCACACATCCAATCTCGCGCAGATCGTTTCGGCAATTGCCCATATAGACCGTGGCTCTTCC
>JAFVRG010000004.1 GCA_017504405.1 Clostridia bacterium
CAGAACAGATGTTACCAACTATTTCGACTTTACCGATAAGAGCTGGTTTGCAGACGTTTTGCAGGCATATTCACTCGGTGCCGATCTGAAAACGGGCAAGATGTACATTCTCGGCGGCGATTACTTCATCGATATAATCCGTACGCTTGACATACTCTTTGTTAACGAGAGTATTCTTGAATCCACCAACGGCGGCCCAGAGGGCGTAAATCAGTTTTACAGCATTGTAAAGGGTGAAGATGAGGATATGCCTTGGACGTACGATATGATGGCGACCTACGCCTCACGTGCATACCGCAATACGGGAACCGAAATAGGTCATGATGAAAACGATGAGAACGGAATAGTTTATTCGGGAGAATTCGGCTACACAGTCCGCCTTTCCAATATGGCAATTGTATATTCTGCGGACATCGACTACCTTGTAAATAATGGTAACGGATATCAGTTCAACACAATTCAGAATCTTTCCGCGCTCACCACTCTGCGTGATAAGGTTGCGACCGTTCTTGATTACGGTTACGCAGCGGGCGGAGCAGGCGGAGCTGATAAGGTCAAGTCTGTATTTGTGAAGAATAAGTCACTCTTCGCTCTCGGACTTAAGCTTTATAACCTTGAGAGCGCAGACCTCTCCTCGTTAAAGATATGCCCGATTCCCCTGCCGAAGCTCAACGCTTCCGATGAATATAAGGCGTATATGCACAACAACGCATCCGTCGGTGCAGTCTTTAAGACAGGTGACTTTGAGGCTGTCAGTGCATTCTGGCAGTACGCAAATATAATGAGCCAGCCCGTTCGTGAGAAGTACTATACCGACGGTCTTGGACTCAAATACGACCTCGGCTCCGATACAAGAGCAATGCTCGATATTATTTACGATGCAATAGACGTAAACATTTCCTTTGTATGGGAAAACCTCGCAAAGGATGAAAATTCCGAGGCACAGGAGTTTACCGAAATGTTCCAAATGATGATACAGAACGGAGATCAGGACCTCGCAGGCCTTTGGGCTACCTATGAAACACCTAAAAGGAATGCACTGAACGCCGCAATGAACAAGTTCTACGCACTGAACTAAAATTGGATTAAAACATAATAAAGGCTCGGACCGCTTTAAAATGAAGCAGTCCGAGCTTTCCCTTTTATATTTATTTACGAAGTATAGTGAATATTCCCGTCCGGTTGGATTATATAAATTTATGTTTTTTCATACGGTGATACTTTTTCCACTGTACGGGGGGAACACCCTCGATTTTTTTAAACTGTCTGGAGAAGTGGGTGTAATTTGAATACCCGAGAGAATATGCAATATCGGTCAGGTTCTCACCTGCCAGCATTTGCTTTTTCGCCGCCTCTATACGTATTGCTATGAGATCGTCAATCGGCGCCATTCCGAACAAGCCCTTATAAAGGTTAGCAAAATAAGACAGACTGAGATTTACCGACTTAGCCATAATAGATACCGACCATTTGTCACCGGGATTTTCAACCATCATATTACGCAGCGCATACAGCTTGTTTTCCAGCTGCTCACTCGATATTCTGAGCGTCTGCTCGGTAGATGTCATGAATTTGAGAATTTGCTGAATGAGCTTGTCGGCATCTACCTTAAACTGGTCAGATCCGAATTTGTAGAGATACATGCGGTCGAGCTCGTTAATCACTCGAAACATTCGCTCGTGTTGAGTGGGATAATACGGACGTCCGAACTCGATTCCCGTTTTGAGCATTTCTTCCTTAGAGCAGTCTATCATCATCCATGAATATGAAACAGGATGGTCGAGAATACTGTACAGAGAAAAATAAGTATTTTTGTCTATGAGAACGCATGCGTTGGGCTCGAGGTCGTAGGTGATTTGCTTATCTTCACATTGACACTTAAATCTCATTTTGTTGTGGAAATAGTGCAAAATATATATATCCTGCCTCGGTTGGTTGGTGGAAAAACCGATTCGGGCCATCACGTGCGACGCCATATTTTTGCAAATGAACATGGTTTTCTCCTTTTGTCTATCGATTTGCATCGAAATTTTCGGATAACTAAACATATTTTATCATAAAAAATAGAATATGTCAAGTATTAAATAGGATATATCATTGTATTTCTATAAATTAGGTGTATAATTAATACGCAAGCATACACGCACACGCGTATGCGCACAGGAATTAGAAAGTACAAAGAATAAATTTCTTTTACTACCTACAACGGGGTTGTTCCGCCGAGAGGCGTTGCAATATTTTTCATATTGGAGAGCCGAGAGGCTTTCCACTTTCTCCTTACACACACGGGGGCTTTACCGTGTGTGGGCGCCCGCCTTTGGCGGGCGTTTCTCTCTGCCTGCAAAAAGTAGAATATGTCAACTATTTGCAAGAATATGTCATTGAAGGCAAAGAGTATGTATGTTAAAATCTACTCAAAGGATAATACCTTTATCCGGAGGAGATTTGTATGGAAAAGCAGCTTTTTGGATATGAAGTATCTGAATATTCGATTGAATGCGCTCACAGTGAGAGCTTTGCTGAGGAAAATGCGGCGAAGGCTTTTTTGCTGAGGAGTGCAATTTTTTTTAACGCAAAACCGAGTGATGAAAAAAAGGAGAAAAAGATAATTTTCTCCGAAAATCCGCTTGATATTAAGCGTGGCGATGCACGTTTTTATACCGAGGACTCAAATCTCGTTTTTGAGGGATTCGGCTACGACTCTATGAAAATTGCAGTCATGCTGTTCTTTGACATTTACGGAAAAGAGGGGAAATTCCCCGAGCCCTTTTTCGTAGATGAATACTGCGAGAAAAACGGTATTGATAAATTTGAATACGTGTCGGAAAAGCCCCTTGTTTTCACCGATGCACATCTTTCACGGGTTGAGCGCCCGTCAGACGGCGTTGCGCTGGTTTATTGGCATAACCACACCTCGCTCCCCGATGAAACCGTCAATATGCTCGGCACGAATTTTGAAAACGGTATGCAAATTCTCATTTCACGCCTCGCCGATGAAACGGACGGAGCGGATGAGAGAGCGGTTGAGCCGCTTATGGTGTCCGATAATAACGTGATGTTCACAATTCCTGCGGATATGAAAATGGGAATTTTCTCCGTGAGGATAAAAAACAGCTACGGCGAGAGTGACGAGATTCTCGTAAATGCGCCCAATGCGTGGTGGTTTATTGCGGATGACGGCGAGGAGATTACCGAGGACGGATACGTTCAGATAATGGGAAATGCGCTGTCCTTTGACGGCAGAGCCTCGGTTAAGCTCGTGTCCCACTCTGACGGCAAGGAGTATTCTGCCGACGTCTTTTTCGCTGACGAATACTGTGTGAAGGCGAGAGTAAATGCGCTTCCCCTTGGAAAATACGATATATACGTAAACAACGGTTATGGCAACGAAAGAGGCTGGGTTCGCCACGACTGGATTGAGTGCGTTCCCACTTACAAACGTGGAGAGGCGAGCATCACTCTCGCTCCTGCTGACGGTGATATGTTTGACGCAATAGACGGCGCACTTTCCGAGCTTGAAAGGTGTGGAGGCGGAACCCTCACTCTTACGGAGGGCGAATATACGGTAAACGGCCCTGTTCGCATAGGTAAGGGGGTTGCTCTCGTAGGCGAGGGTGACGTGCGTGTGAGCATGTACGGCTCGGTGAATTTCTTTTCCAGAAGCGAGGTGAAGAATATCTATTTTGATTTTCTTCACACCAAGGAGGGAAATCTCGCTTATGTCCACGGTGACGGTGTCAGAATATACAATTCCACCTTTGTCATTTCAGAGAAGATAAAAACCGCAAGAGAAATGATAGGCGTTGCCTTCTGGGCGCAGAGTGTCAAAAACCTCGTTATGGAGGGCAGTGAAGTATATGCTGACCATATGGGCGTTGATTTGTCCCGCTGTACCTTTTCCGCAATCCGCTCCTGTCATATAAAGGCGGGTGCCGGCGGTATATATTTCCGTGCGTGTAACAGAGTTACGGCAGAGGATAATTTGATGACCACGATAGGTCTGGTTTCAGGCTCGTCTATATGGCCTGACAACTCCTACGTCGGAAATTTCTTTAACTATGTAGCACGAAACAGAATCATACACTGTCTGTGGGGTGACCGAGAGGGCATAACCTACGATGACCACGGCACGTATTTCTTCGGCAAGGCAACGGCACGTGGCTGTGAGCTGGTGACCGAGTACTCGCCGCAGGTGGTCGAAACTATCCCTAACGGTGTAACAACGCACAGAACCCCGTACAAAAAGTATAATTTCCTCGCCGCCCTCACCGCTCATAAGCGTGACGACAGAGAGTGGCACGGACTCAACGCAGTTATCATATCGGGCAAGGGTATGGGTCAGTTCAGAAATATCGAGGCGTTAGAGGGCGATCTCGTTATAATCGACAGACCGTGGGACGTTATTCCCGATGATAGCTCGGTGTTCATTATGGGTGTGTTTAACGGACGGCATATCCTTGATAAAAACTATATCGAAACAGCGTCCTGCCTTCAGACATATCCACCCAACTATGAGTCAATAGTTGCGAACAATACGTTGTACCGAGCAGGAGCTGTGGTGGTAAACTCGTCACTAAATCAAATAGACGAAAAGCCCTACAACGATCATTCCGGAAATTGGCGTAAGGGAGCGCCGATGTTCTCGGCAGAGCCTAATATACTCACCACCGTTGTTGGAAACGTTGGAATTACAGGAAATCACAGCCTTGATTTCGAGGGCAGACCCAGTATGGGACCGCACGCAACGGTAGAAACCGATATGTATGAGGTTCACGCCACTATGGGAACAACCACAAAGAGAAATGAGCTTGGCGCATTCTATATACTCACGAACAAGGGTGCGACGGATATGTCTATCCTTGAGAAAAACAAAATACACGATAATTTCTCGGGCATAAGGATAGACAGCGACACTAATACGCTGTATCATCCGACGAGATTTATTGTCCGTGAGAACAAGCAGTACAATACAAGGTGTAAGCTCTGGACAAACTCTGAGCTTGTAGAGAGAAAGGGGGCGCAGGACTATGAGGCGTGACTATATAATACTTTCACCGAATTTACAGAATTGCTATGATACCTCCCGCCACGATGACAGCACAGAGCGTATTCAGGCGGCCATCAACGAGATGGCGAAGATAGGCGGTACGGTATTCTTCTCTATGGGCGCATACGGTCTGCGTGATACTATCTACGTTCCCGACGGAGTAACGCTGCTCGGCGAGGGGGAGGGGCTCACAAACCTCGTGTGGCATTATTATCCTCAATCAAACGTTGAGCCACCAAAATGCCTTGACTATCTTGTCTGCGGTAAAAATGTAACAGTTAAAAATCTTAAGGTTTCTGTATTTGCCGAGTACGACAATATAATAACCGCCAAGGAGGGCTTTACTCTTTCGGGCGTTACGGTTATAGCTACCCCATATATGTTTCACAGGGAATCTGTCGTTACAAAGATAAAGAAATCAAAGCTTGTAGATACCGAGGGCTCTGATATTCTTGTTGAAGACGTTGATATATTCGGCAGGGGAAAGTGCATATCTGTCCGCAACGGAAAGAACCTGACGGTAAGGAATGCGAAAATATTTACCTCCGATTTCGGAGTGCTGGCAGAAAATTATGAGGGCATCAAGGTTGATAATGCATTCCTCGTCGGTAAGTGCGATAAGGAGAATATCAAACAGGAGCACGGTCTGCACGCAACGGCGGATTGCTCGCTGAACTTTATGGGATGCAAGGACGTTGCACTTTCAAACATCGAGGTTCAGGACCTGCGTGCCGGCAGGTACGCCGCAATTTACGCAAACGGAACAGATAGGCTATCGGTAGACACCTTAACCACCGTTGAGGTGGAAAAATCGGTATTCTGCGAAAATTGCCGTGACGTCAGCGTTAATGATGTAACCGTCTGTCGCGGAAAGGGCGTGTTTGCAGACGGAGCGAGCATCAGTGACGTGAAATTTCTCGGTATCAACGAAAAAATTGCAATGAAATAATTTGCCATTCATTTGACAAAGAAATCATAACAAAAAGCAAGAGTGATGGGATTTTCCATCACTCTTGCTTTTTTGGATTGAATTTTAACTTGTACAACAGTAAAACATTAAATTAAGCATTTACCGCCGAGGACATAGCCAGCGCCTGATATTCCCTCGGCGTTACGCCCGTCACCTTCTTGAAATTGCGGTTGAAGCTCCTGAGCGAATCAAATCCGCAGTCGTATGCGACCTGTAAAACTGAGGGCGGATTGTTTTTGAGCATATAGCACGCCTCGTTTATGCGGTAGCTGTTTACAAAATCAATAAAGGATGCTCCCGTCAATTGCTTAAAGTAGCGTGAAAGATATACGTAGTGATAGGAGAGCCTTTGAGAAAGGGAGGAGAGTGTGCAATCGTTTTTATACTCAGTCTCAACGAAATGAAATATCTTCGATAACAGGGTATCGCCATCCTTTTTCTTCGCAACGTACCTTCGGTTGAGGTCAAATTCAGCGCACAGTGAGTAGAGCAGTGACTTCACCCTCAAAAGATTTGCTGTGACGGTTTTTGTGTCAATTTCGGACAGAGCGTCAATGTCAAAGGATTTCAGAATCAGGAAATTGTTTTCGGGTATCTGCGTGCGGTATACCCCACTGTATGACTGAACCAGCTTCTCCGAAAAAATACATAGAAAATGCACGCTGTGACTGTCAGTGCATAGCGAGTGTATCTGATTTGGGAATATGAGGAGCGACTCACCCGGGTGTATAATGTAATCCGTACCGTCAATCTGAACACGCATTTCGCCCTCTGTGACGGTTATGAATTCAAAACTGCTGTGAAGATGAGGAGGGAAGTTAAAATCTGTCCCACACTCCGTTCTGATTAGGTCGCTATTTAGGGAATTGTGATACTCATAAAACATAGCAAGCTCCGACAAAAGTTAAATATTGTCTATAATTATACACAAAATGACGGGAAAAGTCAAGCGGTTTTGCTATAAAATATAAAGTGGATACCGATAATTTTAAGAGGAAAAAACTGTATGGAGTTTTTCAAGGAATTTGGCAAAATAAGATACGAGGGCAGAAATGCAAAAACACCGTTTGCCTTCCGTTTCTACAATCCCGATGAAAAAATAGCGGGAAAAACCATGAGGGAGCAGCTCCGCTTCGCTATGGCGTACTGGCACACTATGTGCGCCGAGGGAACTGATATGTTCGGCGTGGGAACCATTGATAAAAGCTTTGACTCAGCTAATCCTATGGAGATAGCGAAGAACAAGGCGTATGCGGCCTTTGAGCTTATGGAGAAGCTGGATATAGATTATTTCTGCTTCCACGACAGAGATATTGCGCCCGAGGGCAGGACACTTGCAGAGAGCAATGAGCGCCTTGATGAGATTACCGAGCTTATAGGCGCTCTTATGAGAAAGAGCGGTAAAAAGCTCCTCTGGGGCACAGCAAACTGCTTTGGAAACAAGAGATATATGCACGGCGCAGGAACCGCACCCAACGCAGACGTGTTTGCCTTTGCGGCGGCGCAGATAAAGAAGACTATCGAGATTACTGTGAAGCTCGGCGGTGAGGGATACGTTTTCTGGGGTGGCAGAGAGGGATATGAAACCCTTTTGAATACCGATATGGCTCTGGAGCAGGACAATATGGCACGCCTTATGAGAATGGCGGTTGATTATGCTCGCTCGATAGGCTTCAAGGGAGATTTCTATATAGAGCCGAAGCCGAAGGAGCCCACAAAGCACCAGTATGATTTCGACACTGCAACCGTGCTCGCATTTTTGCGTAAATACGGGTTGCAAAACGATTTCAAGATGAATATAGAGGCAAACCACGCAACGCTTGCAGGTCATACCTTCCAGCACGAGCTACGTGTAGCACGTGAAAACGGCGTTTTCGGCTCAATTGATGCCAACCAGGGTGATATGCTCCTCGGTTGGGATACCGACCAATACCCCACTAACGTATACGAAACGGCGCTCTGCATGTATGAGGTATTGAAGGCGGGCGGATTTACTCACGGCGGACTTAACTTCGATGCAAAAACACGCCGAGGCTCAAACACTCCCGAGGATATAGCGCTTTCCTTTATTGCAGGAATGGATGCTTTCGCACTTGGACTGCGTATAGCTGACAAAATGATAAGCGACGGACGCATTGACGATTTCGTGCAGGAAAGATATTCGAGCTATAACAGCGGAATCGGAAAGAGAATCGTTGACGGAGATATAAGCATACATGAGCTCGAAAAATACGCCCTGTTTTTGGGCGACGTCACCACTAATAAGAGCGGCAGACAGGAGTACCTTGAAAATATAATCAACGAAATTATGTTCGGTGGCAAATTATGAAAAAATACCTTGTAGGAATTGATATTGGTACTACGGGTACAAAGAGTGTTTTGTTCGATACAGAGGGCAACACGGTTGCATCCTCGACAGCAGAATACCCGATGTCGCAGCCTAAAAACGGCTGGGCAGAGCAGTCACCTGCCGATTGGTGGGATGCCGTTTGCAAAACCTTGAGGGAAATCACTCCGAGCGCAGCTGACGGCGAAATATGCGGCATAGGCCTCTCGGGACAGATGCACAGCCTCGTTATGCTTGATAAAGAAAATGAGGTGATACGCCCCGCAATCCTCTGGTGTGACCAGCGCACAGGCGAGGAATGTGCTGAAATAGAGGCCAAAATAGGCAGAAAAAGGCTGATTGAAATAACGGCCAATCCTGCCCTGACAGGCTTCACAGCGTCAAAAATTATGTGGGTCAAGAAGCACGAGCCGGAAAGCTTTGAGAAATGCGCCCACATTCTCCTCGCAAAGGATTATATCAGATTTAAGCTGACAGGCGAGTATGCAACCGACGTGTCGGACGCCTCGGGTATGCAGCTGCTTGACGTTGCGAAACGAAGCTGGAGCCTTGAGATATGCGAGGCTCTCGGAATAGATATGAGTATGCTTGCAACGGTGTATGAGAGCCCCGAGCTTACGGGCAGAATTACGGAAGAGGCGTCAGAGCTTACGGGACTTCCTGTCGGTGCCTGTGTTGCAGGAGGCGGCGGAGATAACGCCTCGGCTGCGATAGGCACGGGAGTCTGTAAGGAGGGCAAGGCGTTTACCACAATCGGCACGAGCGGAGTTGTATTTGCTCCGACCAACACCCCGGTAATAGATTCCGAGGGTAGAATACATACCTTCTGCGCCGCAGTCCCGGGCACGTGGCACGTTATGGGAGTAACGCAGGCGGCAGGACTTTCCCTCAATTGGTTCAGGCGGACCGTTACACCTGATGCAAATTACCGCCAGATAGATGACTGGTGCGAGAAAATTCCTATCGGTGCCGAGGGGCTTATATACCTTCCCTATCTTATGGGAGAGCGCACACCGATTCTTGACCCGAATGCCAGAGGCGTTATTTTCGGACTCTCGGCTCTGCATACGAGGGAGCATATGGCACGTGCGGTGATAGAGGGAGTTTCCTATTCCCTGTACAGTGCTCTTGAGCTTATTGACAGGGTAGGAGTACCCGTTAACGATATGTCGCTTTGCGGCGGCGGAGCCAAGAGCGGGCTCTGGCGGCAGATGCTTAGCGACGTGTACGCAACAGATATTAAAATTCCCGAATCGGGCGAAGGAGCAGCGCTCGGCGCCGCAATACTCGGCGGCTGTGCAGCGGGAATATACAGCTCTGTTGAAGAGGGTTGTGAGAGGGCGGTGCGGACGAAAACCACCGTGCTCTCAAACAACGCAAACCATGAAAAATATATGAAACATTATGCCGTCTATTCCTCACTTTACCCCGCACTTTCCGAGAGCTTTTTGAAGCTTTCTAAAATATAAGGAGGAGCATTATGACCTTTTTGAAAAGAGCGAAAGAACTTGTCTCAAGGATGACTCTTGAGGAAAAGATTTCACAGCTTCGCTATAACGCCCCCGCCATTGAGCGACTCGGCGTTCCTGCCTACAATTGGTGGAACGAGTGTCTGCACGGTGTGGCACGCCAGGGAGCGGCGACGGTTTTTCCGCAGGCGATAGCTATGGCGGCGAGCTTTAACACCCGACTTATGGAGAGAGTTGCGGTGGCAATCTCCGACGAGGGCAGAGCAAAATACAACGAGTATAAGAAATTCGGATATACCGATATATATCAGGGTATCACCTTCTGGTCGCCGAATATAAACATATTCAGAGACCCTCGTTGGGGCAGAGGACACGAAACCTACGGAGAGGACCCGTATCTTACGGGCAGAATGGGTGTTGCATTCATAAAGGGCTTGCAGGGTAACGGCAAATACCGAAAGACAGATGCAACGATAAAGCATTTTGCTGTCCATAGCGGACCCGAGAGCCTGCGCCATAGCTTTGATGCTAAGGTGAGCGAAAAGGATATGAGAGAGACATATCTGTGGGCATTTAAATACTGCATAGACAACGCCGACCCCTCTGCTGTAATGGGTGCATACAACAGGGTAAACGGAGAGCCCTGCTGCGCATCCGATACTCTCTTGCGTGATATTTTATACGGCGAGTGGGGATTTAAGGGATACGTCGTATCCGATTGCGGAGCAATATGCGATTTTCACGAGCACCACAAAATCACGGGCAGCGAAAAGGAGAGTGCCGCATTGGCGGTAAACTCAGGCTGTCAGCTCAATTGCGGTAGGGCGTATAATTGGCTCTGCGATGCGTACAGTGCCGGACTCGTCAGCGAGGAAACGATAACCGCTGCGGCAGAGAAGCTGTTTGAGGCACGCTTCCGCCTCGGTATGTTTGATAACGACTGCGAGTATGACGCTATTCCCTACGAGGTGGTTGAATGCGATGAGCACAGAGCGCTTAACAGGCAAATGGCGCAGGAGAGCATGGTCCTTCTCAAAAATAACGGAGTGCTTCCGATTAGAAACGCAAAAACCGTAGCCGTCATAGGCCCGAATGCAGACGATGTGAGTGTTCTGCTCGCAAATTACAACGGAATCCCCTCGAAATATACAACGCTATTGCGTGGTATTCAACAGGAGTTTGACGGACGTGTCATTTGTGCACGGGGCTGCCATATCTTTAAGGATGAGGAGAGCCCCTGGGATGAACACCCCTTGAACGAGGCGATTATAGCCGCAAAAAAGGCAGATGCCGTCATTATATGCACAGGACTCAATCCCTCAATGGAGGGCGAGGAGGGTGATGCGTATAACGGTATGTACAGCGGAGATAAGGGGGATATTGAGCTTCCGAAATCTCAGCTTAACTTAATTGAAAAGGTTGTCGCTGTCGGAAAGCCGACTGTGCTTGTCAACGTGAGCGGCAGCTGTGTAAATCTCGAGTACGCAGACGCTAATTGCGATGCGGTAATTCAGTGCTTTTATCCCGGCGCTGAGGGCGGCTTGGCGCTTGCCGACATACTTTTCGGAAAGGTCTCGCCCAGCGGCAGACTCCCCGTCAGCTTTTACCGTTCAACCGACGATTTGCCCGACTTTGAGGATTACAGTATGGATAACCGTACCTACAAATTCTTCAAGGGCAAGTGCGTTTACGATTTCGGTCACGGACTGACCTACTCGGATATTGAGGAAAAGTGGCTTGATGAAAAAACCGTCGAGCTTCACAACAAAGGCGAGTATGATACCGCCTACTCAGTCCTACGCTACGAGTATGTTCCTCACAAGAGCCTTTGCGGCTTCAAAAAGGTATATATCCAAGCCCACGAGAGCATCACCGTCAGCTTTAATGCCTACACCTAACATTAAAAATACAAAAATAAAGCCCTTGTCAACCGTTCGGTAGGCAAGGGCTTTTTATTATATTTGCAACAATTGTGCAAAAAAATGAATCAATTGTGCAATTTTCTATATTCACTTGGGGATTTACCTGTAATTTTTTTGAAGAGGCGTGAGAAATAATATATGTCGCAAATACCAACAAAACGGGCAATCTCACTCACAGAATATCGCCCGCAGTTAATCAACTCGCACGCTCTTTTTATTCTGTAATTGATTATGTATTGCTCAGGTGATGAACCCGTGTATTTCTTAAACAAACGGTAGAAATGAGAACGCTCTATGTTCAGGTAGGTGCTCACATCCTTCGCAGTTATTGCATTCATATAGTTATACTCTATATATCTGACTGCTCGGTCCGCCTGTTCCACGGCACTGACTCTTTTATCAGACTTAATTTTTTTCAGAGCGTCAAGTGCATTTAAGGTATATGCGTTCAGCTTTAACTGAGATATGCTGCCGGTATTCTCTCCGATGTAGTTGAGACAATTAGAAATAACCGAGTAAAATTCGAGGTTTTCAATCTTTTTTGTATAACCGTCAATACCGGTCAGCCTGAAATATTCATCTGCGCCATTGCCGGAGAATCCAATCCAACAGAATGACCACGTGTTATTTATATCGGGCGAATAATAGGTTATCAGCTCATTTGGGTATATAACGAATATTTCACCCTCACCTACGGAGTATTTTTCTCCGTTAACCTCGTAATATCCGTTTCCTTTGGTAACGTAGTGAATGAGATAATATTTTCTCATATGAGGAGCGCATACAAAATTAGGACAGCAATCCTCGTATCCGCAGTTGACCATATATAAATCCGTTTTGTGCTTCTTAGTATTGAAAAACTCTTTTCTCATGTGCAATCTCCCCCTTTGCTGTTATTGTAACACAAAGGCGTTCAAAACGCAACAATTTTACAAAAAAATAGCAACTTAAATGTATTGATGTATGTATATGGGTTTTGTAGAATGTAATTAAAGTACAAAGAAAGGATCTAAAACAAATGAAATTCGGAACACTTTACGCATATTGGACTCACGATTGGACAGGCGATTACAAACACTTTGCAAGGAAAGCGAGTGAAATAGGATTTGATATTCTCGAAATATCCGCAGGCGACCTTATTGCTATGCCTGAGAAGGAGCTGTGTGAGCTCAAGGCGATATCAAAGGAGCTTGGAATAGAGATAACCTCTAACATAGGGCCAGCCAAAAAATACGACGTAGCTTCGCCCGACAAGAATGTCAGGGAGGCAGGCATAAAATTCTTGTCAGACATAATGGAAAAAATGGATAAGCTGGACTCACGTTCTCTCGTTGGCGTTATGTATACTTATTGGCCCAACGACTTTACCGACCTTGATAAGGAGGGAGCTTGGGCGAGAGGTGTTGAGAGCGTAAAGCGCTTGGGCAAGGTAGCAGGTGAGCTGGGTATTGATTACTGTCTTGAGGTTGTAAACCGATTTGAAACCCATATACTCAATACCGCAGAGGAAGGTGTTCGTTACTGTAAGGACGTTGACTGTCCGAGTGTGAAGCTTTTGCTTGACACCTTCCATATGAATATTGAGGAGGACAATCTTGCCGATGCCATACGCCTCGCAGGTCCGTACCTTGCCCATCTGCACGTAGGAGAGGGTAACAGAAAGCTACCCGGCACAGGACATCTTCCCTGGCGAGATATAGGAAAAGCTCTCAATGATATAGGATATAACAAGGGTGTGGTAATGGAGCCGTTTGTCACTATGGGAGGAAAGGTTGGCGAGGATATTAAGGTATGGCGTGACCTTTCAGGCAATGCAACACCCGAGAAAATGGATGAAGATATTAAAAAATCCCTTATGTTCCTGAGGGATGCCTTTGCGAGGTAACGGAATGATATTCACAATGGGCGAATTAATAGTCGAGATTATGCGCAACCGAGAGGGTGTATCTCTCAGAGAGGCTGATGTATTTCTCGGCCCGTATCCGAGTGGCGCACCTGCGATATTTATTGACACCGTAGCAAAAATGAAACACAGCGCCGCAATTATAGGAGCTGTCGGAAACGATGATTTCGGGCTTTGCCTTGAAAAGAGATTTGAGCGTGACGGCGTCGATACCTCGTATATTACAAGGGTAGACGGCGTGTCAACAGGCTGTGCCTTTGTCACCTATTTTGAGGACGGCTCACGTAAATTCATTTTCCATATCGGTAACAGTGCGGCGGCAAGTGCAAAATGTCCTCACCCCGACAAAATACCGAGTGCGGATTATTTTCATATAATGGGTTGCTCGGTTATGTCAAACGAGAGCTTTGGCAGAGAGATTATAAAAGCAATGCATCTTTTTGCGCAAAAGGGAGCTAAAGTCAGCTTTGACCCCAATGTGCGCCCTGAGCTGCTCGGTAACGCAGAGCTGATTGATGAAATTATGAGTATGACAAATGTGCTGATGCCCGGCGTATCAGAGCTTTTGTCAATCAGTAAGGAAGACACGGTTGAGAGGGCAGTGGAAAAATGCTTTGAGAATGAGCGCCTCGAAATCATAGCACTGAAAAACGGCTCGAAGGGATGCAGAATTTTCACACGTGAGGGCTCGTTTGATATGGGTATTTATAAGATAGAGCCGGTAGATGCTACAGGCGCAGGCGATTCCTTCGACGCCGCCTTTCTGTGCGGTCTTTGCGATGGGCTTTCTCTTGTTGAGTGTGCAAAGCAGGCGAGCGCCGCAGCAGCACTCAATACATCTGCATTCGGACCTATGGAGGGAAAAATCACACCTGACAGTGTAAAGAAGATGGTAGAGGGAGGTATGTGATGTATACAGCAAGTAAAGAGCTTTTGGAAAAGGCGAAAAAAGAGGGCTATGCTGTGCCTGCATTCAATGCGGAAAATCTTGAAATGGTACAGGCAATAATTTCTGCCGCCGAGTATGCACACTCCCCCGTGATGATACAAACAACACCGCCGACAGTTAAGTACATAGGCGCAGAAACCATGTACGCAATGGTGAGCACTATTGCAAGAATGGCGAGCGTGCCCGTTGCGCTTCACCTTGACCATTGCTCGGTGTATGAGGACGTTATTTCTGCAATCGAGGCAGGATATTCATCGGTAATGTTTGACGGCTCGAAGCTCTCATTTGATGAAAACGTGAGCATAGCAAAAAGGGTCGTCGAATATGCAAAAAAACGTGGAGTTACCGTTGAGGCTGAGCTCGGTACCGTGGGCGGAAAAGAGGATAACGTAACCGCCGAGGGCTCAATGTATACCGACCCCGCCGAGGCAGAGCAGTTTGCGAGAGATAGCGGTGTGGATATGCTCGCCGTGGCAATAGGTACGGCTCACGGATTTTATAAGGGCGAGCCTAAGCTGGATTTTGACAGAATAGAGAAAATCAGCAGTATGACAAAAATACCCCTCGTCCTTCACGGCGGCTCGGGCGTGCCCGAGGATAGCGTAAAGAGGGCAATATCCCTCGGAATGAGCAAGGTGAATTTTGCCACCGAGCTCAGGTGCGCCGCAACAAAGGGCGTAAGACGTGTGCTCTTGGACGAGAGCGTTATAGACCCTAAAAAGTATATGGGAGAAGCACGCAAAGAGGTGTATAATCTTTGTCTTGAAAAGATAGCGATGTGCGGCTCCGAAAATAAAGCATGAGAGGTGTTTTTATGGAAAGGAAATATTCGGTATTTACAGACCACGTAGGAACGTTTTGCGACAGATATTGCAATGCGTATTCGGAAAAAAGCTATACTATAAGCGAGAAGTTTGACAGAATTAAATCTATTCCCCTTATATCTGCGGTTGACCTTAATATGACCAAGGATTATGCGGATAACAAGGATGAAGTAAAGGAAAGCCTGAAGCGCACAGGGCTTAAGGTTAATTCTGTAATGATGGACTCAACCGCAGACAGAATATTCAGACAGGGCTCTTTTTCCAGCCTTGATTTTGCGGTAAGAAAGAGAGCTGTCGAGGATGCGAAGAAGGCAATGGATTTTGCCGAGGAGCTCGGATGCTCAACCTTTGCCGTTTGGCCCGGACAGGACGGATACGACTATATGTTTGAGGCAGATTATATAAAGGAAAGGACACTTTTCGTTGACTGCCTGAAGGAGCTTTCCGCCTATAAGCCCAATATGAATATAGCTCTTGAATACAAGCCCAAGGAGCCGAGGAATAAATCCTATATTGATACTATGACAGGCACACTTCTTATGATTGAGAAGTCAGGGCTTGATAACCTCGGTATCGCTATGGACTACGGTCATTCATTTTTCAGCGGAGAGAATCCTGCCGAAGCCGTAGCAATTCTCTCAATGTATGGCGGCAAGCTTATGGCTATTCATATGAACGACAACTACGGCTCGTGGGATGACGATATGATTGCAGGCAGTGTAAACACCCTGCCGTATCTTGAATTTATTTATTGGCTGCGCCGTACGGGATATAACGGTTATATAACCTTCGACCAGTTCCCGTACAGAGAGGAATCACGTGATGCGGTCAACGAGAGCGCACTGTGGTTTGACTACCTGGAGAGCTTGATAGATAACGCCGATATGGACGAAATAGCAGAAACTCTTACAAAGAAGGACGGCGTAAGCGCCAGCAGACTGATGAGAAAGCTCATAATGAAGTGATAAAAGCTTTACGAGGCAGTGCGTAATCAAATATCACACTATACGTAAAATTCAAAAAACAATCCCCTTGCCAACCAAACGGCTGACAAGGGGTTTTGTTTATCTTTCGTTTTTGCTCTGCTGACTCTGCTGATTTTTCTGATTCTGATTGTTCTGCTGATTTTTCTGATTATTCTGCTGATTGTTCTGGTTCTGGTTATTCTGATTTTTTTCGTTTTTGTAGTTCTGATTTCTATCCATCATTTTCACCCCCTTTTCGTTATATCAAATATAGTTTTGCCCCTTTTCATTTGTATATACATTTTAATTTTAAAATCAATTTTTCCAAAACAAAAAGGCTCTGCACACGGCAGAGCCCCTTTTGTAATTTTTGATTTTGTTATTTTATCATCTCGACGTTTCCGTTGGAGAGCGTCAGGCAATAAAGGTGAGAATCACCAAGAGTGCCTCCAAGCACGTAGTTGACAAAATAGAGTTTTCCGTCAATCACGGTAATTTCCGTTGGATAATATGTTTCACTGCCAACGGTTCTCGGCATAATCTGCGTTATGCTTCCGTCAGAGTTAACCTTAAATATTCCTGCGGTTGCAGCCTTTGTGGTATCAGAGTAGAAATAAATCTCGCCGTTATAAACGGTTATATCTACAGGGTCATGGGTCTTTTCGGAAACAATTGCATATCCCGTTCCGTCCACGTTGATTTTGGAGAGATTCTTGTTAATCAAGAGGACTTCACGGAAAAAGATAACACCGTTATGAATTTCAAATATGTCAACGTCTCCGTCACGTAGCATTGTGGGCTGGTCTACAGTATAATTCTTAGTCGGCATTCTGTAAAGCTTATCTCCGTCAATAAAGTACAGATAGCCGTCGTAATAGCGCAGATTGTCGACACCCTTGCTGTAAACGATGGGATCGCTTCCGTCAGAGGATACCATACGAATTGCCGTTCTCACGCCCGAAGCATTCTTTTCTACATAGAATACGTTTTCACCGTCAAAGACAATGTCATTTGCATCAAAAGTGGAAATCTTTTCGGGCTCGCCGCCGGTCTTCAAGTTTACACGGTACAAATCGTTGTTTACCAAAATGCTAACCGAATTGTAGTACAACCAGTCACCGATAATTGCAAAATCAGAAACCTTGTTTGCGCTTATCTTTCTTACAGCGCCAGTTAAGGGGTTGTAAGAATAGAGGCACTTGTCATTGTGGAGATCAAGATAGTAGAGAACACCGTTGTGTGAAGCTGTTTTTGAACCGGTGCTCAGGGGCTTGGTTTCGGGAGGAGTGAAGCCCTCGAGAACGTTCACCTCGGAATTTGTATCAAGATCGTATACAACAAGATCCTGAGTTGCACCTATTCTGTAGAAAGCAATCTTGTTATCGCCAAGATAAGTTAGAGAGGAGTAGGTTGAATCACCGACAAGCAAGCTTCCGCTCAACTGATTATCAACAATTGGGAATGCATTTACATAGTAAATTCCCTCGCCTCTTACGTATGAGGTAAGCAAATCTACGTTAATGTAGTAGAGCTTGTTTCCTATAACTGTGAGATTAGCTCCGGCATCTATGGTAAGCTTGCGGTATGTACCGTTGCTTATATTGTAGTTTTCTATGTAATCACCAACAAGGTTGTTGACGGTATAGAACAGGTAGTTGCCGCTAACGGTGAGACAATTTATTTTCTCGTCACGCACAAGAACTCTTGCACCGCCGTTTGTGCTGATCTTTGAGAGCTTGTAGCCGTTATTTCCGTCTGCAAAGTACAAATATCCGTTGTGATACTGAAGATATTTTGCTTTGCCCTCAGAAAGCTTGGTTATAACAGGCTCACCGTCGTCGGGGATGGATAACTTATAAATACCACTGCCCGAAGCCGTCAAGCCGTTTACAGCGTAATAGAAGTAGGTTCCGTCGGTTACCAGATACTCACCCTTAACATCTGCAACACTGTCTATGTTTGTAGTGCTTGAAACGACATTTATTTGTTTAACAGCGCCACCGAAGAGCGATTTACCTCTGAAGTAGAGCTCGCCGTTCTTTACAGTAAAGTTATATGGAACATCTGATGAAAGGCGAACCAGATTAGTTCCGTCCCATGCGTATAGATAATCACCGTGCAATGCGTTAGCAAAATACAAAACCCCGTCGTGCATTGCTATAAAGCGCTCATCCTCAGAGCCCTTTATAGACAAGGTTGCTTCTAAGGTATAGTCGTTGAAATTGGGGTTCTTAATTAACGCAACAATGGTGTAACTGCCTATTTCGGTTGCCGTGTTTCTGATAGCGTTATCCTCTTTGCAAGAGTAGATTATATTTGTGTTTGAGGGAAGAGCTCCCTGAACCTCTATAAGCTTCTCGGTTCCGTCATAGTCAAAACTTTCATTTTTGAACGTTAATCCGGAAAAATCAGCTTTCTTTATTTCCCATGAACAGCTGCTCATAATCGGGGCATTGTAGTTGGTTTGGTCGTAGTTAAAGCTAACTGTTGCCGTGTAGCTTCCGGCATTCGTTTTTTCATTATTCTGATAATTCTTTACCGTTACGCCGTTAGGCAAGCCGGATACCGTAACGCTTTGAGCATTGCCGTTATATGTAAAATCGGCCTGTGACCAAGTAGCACCGCTCATATCGTAATTAGCCTTTTCAATTTTAAGTGTAGCATAGAGCGTTTTGGTAATGTAGCCCTCTCCACTCAATACAGCAGTCGCTTCATAGGTGTTTGCGTTTGTGCCTTTGTTGTTTGTGTAGGCAACATTTACACCGTCCGGAATTGTTCCGGAGACTAATACTTTATGCTCGCTACCATTATAAGTAACGGTCTTGTTTTCAAATATTACACCCGTTATCTCCTTGTCTTGCGATGTGGATGTAGTCGTTGTAGTAGTGGTAGTCGTTGTGCCGCCATCTGCTGTGGTCGTGGTGGTAGTGGTTGCGAGATCAGTGGTTTCACCACTGTCGCAGGCAATCAGAACCAAAGCCAGCGTTAGCATCAGCATAATTACGAAAAGCACCTGTAGTTTTTTCATTGCAAACTCCTTATGTAATAAAATTTAATCATTATCAACCAAATCGCACTTTGTTCCAAGAGCGATGCAGCGATTTACATTACGCAGAACGTACGGGAATACGAACGGGGCGCAAATAAGTCCGAGAATTGTGCCGATAATAAATGTCACGATACCGAACAGTGCGCCGAGAATGAAGAACAAAAGCTTCATTGAGATAAGCCAGATAAAGCCGTCAATGTCAAATTCAAATATAAGTCCCGGCCAGCTTATGGATTTTGACGTCCATTCAAAAATAACGTCTCTGACGAAGCAGTCCTCATAGAATAAGCAAGCGATAAATGAAAACAGTATGTAAGAGAAAATAAGTGTGAAAGCAAGAAATCCGCCGCTGAAATTATCGACCAAGGATGCTATTCCTAATATAAGGAAGATAACCGTTGCTATTGCCGCAATCGACAGGCTCCAGCCACGTATTCTGCGCAGGCGTGCTCGGTTAGCACGCTTTTCCATCTCTATTTTTCTATTTTCTTCGGCTCTTTGCTTTGCCGCACGCTCAGCCGCAATTCTTTCATTTTCGTTTTTGATAGTGAGGCATTTTTTGCACAAAACAACGGGAGAGTCGCAACCGAGGTTTTCCTCTGTTACGGTAATTCCGCACTCCTTGCAGAAGCCTATCGGTGCAAACGATGATTTTTCTTCATTAGTATTATCCTCTGCGGGCTCGCTCACGGATACATCCTCGCAATCAAGATTAAGAAGGTCATCAAGCGTTGTTTTGTAAAGCTCAGCTAATTTTTTGAGGGTAGAAAGGTCGGGCTCCGCCATATCGTTTTCCCATTTTGATATAGCCTGTGCGCTCAGGCTTAGGTGCTCGCCTAATTGCTGTTGGGTTAATCCCGCCAGCTTGCGGTGGTTTGATAGTTTTCTTCCAAGTGTCATAGAAATCTCCTTTGTAAAATGTTGGTTGATTTTATTGTATCGCAAAAGCAGAAAGAGTCAATAAAAGGTTGGTTGAAATATTCTACCTTTGGTTGAAAACGGCGGAAGAGACCAAAAATTAGACTGTACAAGATTTGAAAAGGGTAATCTTGGTTATATTATAGTAAACTTTTTTATTAAAGTCAATAGTAAATTTATTTACTTGATATAATAATAAAAAGAGGTAAAGGAGATTGCCTATGAGCGGTTATATGAAGCGCATACGTGATTTACGCATAGACCATGACAAAACCCAGCAACAAATTGCAACAGTTTTGGGCACATCTCAGACAATGTATGCCAGATATGAGCGTGGCGCAAACGAGCTTCCCCTACGCCATTTAGTCACCCTTTGCCTTTATTATAAGGTCAGTGCTGATTATATTTTGGGAATAGAAGGCAAAGAGAAAAAATAAAAAATATTTTTTGCCAAAAACTATTGACAAATGAGAAAGGGTTGTGTATAATAATGAATGTTGCTGCGGGAGTGGCGGAACTGGCAGACGCGCACGTTTGAGGGGCGTGTGGATTCACCGTACGGGTTCAAGTCCCGTTTCCCGCACCAAAACAAAAGACCGAGTCGAGAGACTCGGTTTTTTTGCTTCGGGGGAAACGGGACAGTTTTCAGGTAAACCTTCAAACTTCGGGCGGAAAATGCTCGTCTGCATTTTCTTGGTCGCCCGACATTTCCCGCACCACAGGCACTATGAGAGATCATAGTGCTTTTTTTGTGAGATAGTGCCTGTGGGGGAAACGGGATAGTTCACTGTAAAGAAAAACAATGTAAATTTTTTTAATTCAACCTTTGAGATATTGACATCATACTTATATAATGATATACTGTAAACAAAGAATTATTAGGAAAACGGAGGTGCTTTTTATGATTTGGTTATGGATTTGGATAGCGGTTCTGGTTACTGCCATTACCGTTGAGGCACTGACAAGCGATTTGTTTGCAATCTGGTTTTTTCCTGCTGCGCTCGTTTCAATGATTTTGTCGCTGTGCGGGGTTGCCGCTTGGATACAGATTATATGCTTTTTCATTATCGGTGTTGCTCTCGTTATCGCAACCCGTCCTTTGTGCAAGAAATTCTTGCAGGGCAAGGAGGTAAAGACGAATGCCGAGGCGCTGGTTGGCAAGATTTGTATGGTTACGGAGGAAATCTGCAACATAAAAGAGGAGGGCGAGGTAAAGATATCCGGTCTATGCTGGTCTGCACGTTCCCTTGACGAGGAAAGAACAATTGCCGTCGGCGAGCAGGTCGAAATAGTAAAAATACAGGGCGTAAAGCTCATTGTAAAATAATTTCCGAAGGGAGAATCTAAAATGATAGGTGTTATAATAGCTGTTGTAGCAGTTCTTGTGATTTTGCTTATCGTTCTTATAAGCAACATTCACATCGTTCCTCAGGCTCATGCGTACGTGGTAGAGCGCCTTGGCTCGTACTACGCTACGTGGAGCAACGGTCTTCATTTAAAAATTCCTTTTATAGACCGTGTTAGCAAGAAGGTGAACCTTATGGAGCAGGTTGTTGATTTCCCGCCCCAGTCGGTTATTACAAAGGATAACGTCCGTATGCAGATTGATACGGTAGTGTATTTCCAGATTACCGACTGTAAGCTCTATGCGTACGGTGTTACCAATCCGATTTTTGCGATTGAAAATCTCACCGCAACGACTCTGCGTAATATGATAGGCGAGCTCGACCTCGACGGCACGCTGACGTCACGTGACACGATAAATACCAAGATGCGTTCGATTCTCGACCAGGCAACCGATGCGTGGGGTATCAAGGTTAACCGTGTTGAGCTTAAAAACATAATTCCGCCCAGAGAAATTCAGGACGCAATGGAAAAGCAGATGAAGGCGGAGCGTGAGCGCCGTGAGGCTATCCTGCGTGCTGAGGGTGAGAAGAACTCTGCGATACTCGTTGCAGAGGGACGCAAGCAATCTGCAATACTCGATGCAGAGGCTGAAAAGCAGGCGGCAATTCTGCGTGCAGAGGCTGTCCGTGAGGCGCACATACGTGAGGCTGAGGGTGAGGCTGAGGCGATTTTGAAGGTTCAGCAGGCGACTGCAGAGGGTCTGAAAATGCTCAACGAGTCGGCACCCACCAAGGAGGTTTTGACCCTGAAGAGCTACGAAACGCTCGCAAAGGTGGCGAACGGTCAGGCAACAAAGCTGATAATACCCTCTGATTTACAGGGTATCGCAGGACTTGCAACAACAATTGCCGAGACAGTAAAAAAATAAGTGAAAACAAGGGCGGCTGACAAGTCGCCCTTTTGGATAAGAATATGAGGGTAAGAAGAAACGAAAAATGCGACGTGCTGGTTATCGGAGCGGGCTGTGCAGGCTTTTGTGCGGCGGTTGCGGCGGCACGGAGCGGTGAGGACGTAATTTTAGCGGAGAGGGAATGTATGCCCGGCGGTGTGTTGACTGTTGGCGGCAACAATCACATTCACGAATTTAATAACCCTTTCCTTTCCGAAAACAAAATGATAATAGGCGGTATTGCGTGGGAGCTGGTGCTAAGGCTCCATTCCGAGGGCTGGGCGCATATTCCCGATATGAACGCCGAGTGTAAGGGAAAGAGCGTACGCTTCGGCGTTAAGGTTAATTCCCTCGCCGCCGCAACGGTTATGGACGAAATGCTCGCCGAGAGCGGTGTACGTGTTATGTACGGCACTGCCCTTGCCGATATAGAAATGCAAAACGAAAGAGCAGAGGCGGCGGTCTTTTCCGCTCCCGAGGGGCTCTTGCGTGTCAGCGCACGTGTTATCATAGATGCTACGGGAGACGGTGTAGCGGCATACCTTGCGGGTGCGGAATATGAAATCGGTGATGAAAATGCTACTCTCCAGCCTGCAACGATGCGTGTATATCCCTCAAATGCAAGGGCAGAGCTGTCCGAGAGCAGTCGCTCTCTCTTCCTCTATTCCTCTCTCCAGGAGGGGGACAATATAAACCACGTTATCGGTTATGACCCCACTACCGCCGAGGGACTGACGGATTCGGAGAAGCGTGCCCGAGCGCTTTTGTGCGATATGCAAAAACGCTTGAGAGAGGATAACCCTGATTTTTCCTTCCTCGCAACTGCGCCACGCTGCGGAATAAGGGAGAGCCGCAGAATAACCTGCGACCACACCTTAACGCTTGCGGAATACGAAAGCGGTAGCTCCGAGGGGGCAGTATGCTATTCCTTCTGGTACGTCGATATTCACAATGAGGGCAAGGGTGTTCATAAAATCCTTGACAGCGGCATAACACCGAAAATTCCGTACGCCTCGCTGGCGGTAAAGGGAATTGAGAATATGCTCGTTGCAGGCAGATGCATCGGCGCTGACAGGGAGGCGTCATCGGCACTTAGGGTAAAGGCGAGCTGTATGGCAATCGGCGAAGCGGCAGGCACAGCCGCAGCGATGGCAGATAACGGAAACGTACATACGGTAGACGTTTCACAGCTAAGAAAAAGGCTCGCTGACAACGGAGCAATAGTTCCCGATATAGTGCCAACCCGTAGTTTTTCGGATATGATGGCTAAATAAAAATCAAAACCCGTTTATCGGTCAGGATAAGCGGGTTGTTTTTTTGTTTATATGTTTTTTGAGATAAACTCACGCACAAGGCGCTGATAACGCTCAGTATCATACATATAGCTGAGAGCGTGCCCTGCATCGGGGAATGTGTGCTTTGTAATTTTGGGGTTGGCGGTTACCGCCTCGTCACTCATTGAGGACGGAACAAAATCGTCACCCTCGCCGTGAATTATCATTAAATGAATTTTTGCGTTTGCAACCGCCCGTGCCGCAGTCATTTCCGCTATGTTAAAGCCGCCGAAAATTCTCGCTCCGAGCCATACAAACGGATACATAAGCCGAGCGGGGTAGTGCATATCCCTTGCCACCTTGGAAATTATCGCCACGGGTGATGAGTAGGGGCAGTCAGCGATTCCGAGCCGTACGTTGTCGGGCAAATCCATTCCCGATACCATTAAAACGGTAGCGGCACCCATTGACACGCCGTACAGCATAATAGGTGTGTTGTTGCCAAAACGCTCGCACGCCCAATTTATCCAGGATAGGCAGTCACGGCGCTCGTTTATTCCAAAGGTGATGGCGTGTCCCTCGCTATTTCCGTGCGCACGCTGGTCCACGAGCAGGAGATTAAATCCCATGTCGAGCGCTAACGGTCCGCCACCGCAGAAATCACGTATAGAGGTTGAGCGGTAGCCGTGCAGTCCGATAGCGAGCGGAGCGCCTTCGTTTCTATGGTAATACCTTGCGTGCAGGGTTAATCCGTCGTGTGATTTTATAAATACACTCTCATACGGTATCGCCAAAAGAGCCTCAACCATATCGTAGGTTCTCTCACGTAGATGCTCATACGGTCCATCATTTGGAAATGCGTGGGGGTCCCCCTGGTTTTTCTTCGGTGAGTGAAACGCCATTCGGTAGCAGACGTAAGAAACTGTAAGAGAAATCGCAAGAATTCCCAATATCACCGAAGCTGTTATAGTAATTGCTGTCATTGCTTTTTAGTGAGAAGGGAGCTTCCCGTAAATTCCTTCTCGCCGAAGAGCCTGTCGACCAGCGCCTTAACCGTTGCGGCAGAGGGGCGGCAGTTGGTCTCTACAATCGTGGGGTCCTCGGGGAAATATTCGGGAGCAAAGTAGGGTGAGCCGTGGTTTATTATCAGCTTTTTCTTCTTGTCAAACAGGTGGGATGCCCATATTAACATATGAGGAACACTCCACTCGGCGACGAAGAATGCGTTGACGTTAAACAGCACCAAGTCGTAATCTGCCGCCAGCCTATCAATATCAGCCTGCCAGCATACACGGGAGGGCACGTCGTAAATGTCACGCTTCACCTCTGCAAAAATTCCGCGTGCTTTCAGCTCGTCACAAATGAGGCCCGAGGATTTTGCGTCCTCGTCGGTTACGTCAACGATGAGCACCTTCTGATATTTTTCTTTCGAAAGGGGCAGAAGTCCTATATCGTTTCTGAGCAGACACATTCCGTTTCCTGCGATTCTCTGCGACTCGCTGTCAGCCCATTCTGCGTCGGGGGTGTCGTATGCCTTTTCCGCAAGAGCCTTGTTGCGGAAGCTCTCCATTTTCTCTATGCGAGAAAGAGCATCGTCAAGACGGCTCATAGGAATCTCGCCGTCAAGGATAGCCCTTTCGATAGCCTCTGCCGCCTCAACGGGGGGCCAGAGGAGCAGGTCAGCGCCTGCCTTGAATGCCTGAACGGTTTCTGCGACGAGGTCACCTGTCGCCATACCGCCCATTATCAGCGCATCGGTAACGACGGCACCCTCGAAGCCAAGCTCACCCTTGAGCAGGTCGGTTGTCAGCTTCTTCGAGAAGGTAGCGGTGGGGTAATATCCGTTATCCCCCTCACTGTCGTAGGATTTCAGAGTGGTGTGGGTAGTCATTACCGACATAACACCCTCCTTGAACATTTCCTTGTAGGTGTAGCCGTAGGTTTTCATCCATTCGTCGTATGACAGCTTGTTTGAGCCGGGAGCTATATGCATATTTACAAAATAAGTGCCAAGACCGGGGAAGTGCTTTACCGTTGCGCAAACGCCCTGGTCCTGAATACCTCTGACTGCCTGACGGTAGAGCCTTGCAATAATTTTTGGGTCATCGCTTATCGCCATGAGGTACATAAGAGGGTCAAGGCACATATCAATCGAGGGTTGGAGAACCCAGTCGATGCCCTTGTCGTTCATCTGCATACCGATGATTTTGCCGAAGTTGTAGGCATCCTCGTCAGAGAGTGAGCCACCTATCGAGCGCTGTGTGTAGATGGGTGTTACCTGTCCTCTTATCTTTGCACTGTCAGCGCAAACGAGCAATTTCTTTTTCGAGTATTTTTTGCACTCGCAGAGCTTCTCATAATCAAACTGCGTTCCCATTTCGAGGCCGTTCTCATCACGCAGAACGTCCTCCTCACCGTAGTACAGACCGCCAACGGGATATTTCTCAAAAAATTCCTTCGGTCCTCCGTGAGTGTTGATTTCTCTTATCGTAACAACAAAGGTTTTGAATATTTTTTCTCTCAGTGTCATTTTTCATTTCTCCTTAATCCTTGTTTGCAAAATCAAATTCGCTCCGTGACATGGCGTAAAGCCGAAATGCCGTTACCCATGCGGGTAAAAAGTCAACAAAGTGTCCTCTTTCCTCACACGTTGGACGGTATTTTGTCCAACGGCAGGGGAAGGTTGCCTCGCTCTGCGAGCCGACGGGGCGGTGCTGCCCACGCATCTCGTAGCTTTCGTCTGGTGTAATTCCCAGCATTCCGTTCTTCCACATCATATCTGCGATAATTTTCCACTTTTTATCCTTCGTCAGGCGGGAAAGCTCGTAAAGCTCAGGGGCAGTAATCACTCCGTACGGGTCTGTTGCGGGATGCTCAGCGCCAACGAAGGTTGCGCCCTGTGTGGAATATCCGTATTTTGTAAATTCGCTGTCGGCGGGATAGAGCGCATCGTAAAAGACGGTAAACGACGTAAAGAAGGTCGCCGCCATTTTCGCACGTTCCAAGTATTTTTCATCATTAGTTATCCTGTACAGCGACATTGATGAGCGCAAAAACGGATATGCGCTCTCCCTGTCAACGCTCTGACAGTCGATAGCACCGCCCGAGCATTTGAAGCCGTTAAGGAAATTTTCGTAGTAAAAGTCGCTTGCTTTTATTGCAGAGTCGAGATATTTTTGCTCACCCGTTGCCAGATACAGCTCACTCATAGCAGCGAGCACAAAGCCGCCCGTAGCATTATAAACAAAGCGCATTCCGTGCCTTTCGGGCACCCAGGGAGCAAAACGGCACAAGCCGCCGTCCCAGGACAGGCGCTCCCCGCTTATGACGTCAAAGCATACGCCAAAGCCTAAGGAATCGTCATAGCGCTCTATCATTGCATCGGCAAGCGTCTTTGCATAATCAAGAAATCTTTGGTACTCAAGCCCTGCACTCTTTAGCATAGCGGCAACACCCGTCATCTCGTAAATCTGCTGCCCGATAACGCATGTGTTTGTCGGCGCAACCGCGCCTCTCGGACTTTCGGGAATTCTCGTGAATGCGAGCCCTGACGGAGTCATGAGCCCGAGCCAGCAGTCGAGCATCTCAATAGCCCTCTGAACACCCTCGCTGTCCTTACGCTTTATCGCATCCAAAAGGAGCATGCGCTCGGAGAGTATTCCCTGACTCGAAAAACCTGCGGCGGCGTGGTCGGCGAGGAAAAACTCAAGATTTTTCGGCTCCTTCGCCATTTCTATCATCTCCTCGGGAGTGATAGGCTTGCCACGTCCTGCCTGCCTTGCGGCGAGGGGGGTGTCGTAATATGCCGCCACAAACGGCTTGCCCTCGTGCTCACTCACAAGCGAGTTGAGGTATTTTATCTGGCTGTCATACAGCTCGTCTTGCGTGAATATCGGCTCCTTTTTGTCGGGAAATACACGCACGGCACAGTCGAGCAGATTTTCGTATGCGTAATGCTCACGAACAGGGGTACCTGTCAGAATATAAAGAGTAGCGGTAAAGCTCTCGGCAGCGCCAAGGGTGAGATAGCCGTCATAGCGCTCGGTGAATTTTCTTTTATTTGAATACGTATACGGCGCTTCGGTCACGGGATAGTATATCCTCTGCTCAAAGCGTCCGTCAACGTGACGGAGAAGAGAGCAGGAGGATACAAGGCTCGACTCATCCTTATCCGAGGCGAACAGAGCGCAGAAGTAATCCTTGTCTTGTGTGAGTGTGCAGGAGGGCAGAGAGACTCTGTCGTAGGAAAAAATCCAGCTCTCACCGTCACGGGTGAGCCCTGTGGGGATACCTCTGTCTGCGTTGTCGTTTCCGTTATACAAAACGCTCGGTATAGTGTAATCGACGGGTAGAAACTCGGTTACAACCGAGTAAATTACCTTGATTTTTCTTTCTTTATCGGTTGGATTTGTGACCGTCAGTACAACACGTGTAAGCCCATCCCCCTCATCAGTATACGAGAGGGAGTGGGTGAAATCGGTATCCGAAATATTCCTTTCGCATCCGTTTTCGTATATCAGAACACTTTTACTATTCAAAAAATCCTTCATGGGATTTCTCCTTATTATATGGGTCATCTTATTTTTTCAAATACGGGAATGTTTTCGGTAGCTATGTGATGAGTGCCCTGTGTGTAAACCTCACCGGTCCAGAAATCACGCCACTCGCCGCAGGGCAGATAAACGTCACGCTCGTCGGGGTCGGTGTCCGCAATAGGAGCAACAAGAAGACTGTCGCAGAAGATATATTCGTCATCAATATTGTAGGTGTTTTCGTCGTCGGTATAGTCCATAACGAGAGCCCTTACAGGGGGCTTGCCCGTATCTCTGTATTCGTCAAATGCCTTTTTGAGCATAGGAATCAGCCTCTCACGAAGCTTCAACAGGTCACGGACCTCGTCCTCGCAGTCAAATCCCTCCCAGGGAATAGTGGGGCAGTACCAGGCGTTTATAATAGCCTGTACCGAGAACACAACCGTTTGCAGACGTCTGATGAGCGATTTTTTTGTTCTCGCATCCCGAAGCTCAGGAGTCCACAAAATTCCCGAAAATCCCGAATTTACAACTCCCCGTATGAAATCCTTGTGGTTGTAGAGGTCGCTGTAAAGAACGAAGGGATACGGAGCGGCGAGTGCGCCCGCATTTCTGACCTCGGACAGAGTTTTGTTATCGCCAAGCGCTTTCATTATTGCCTGCATATAAAGCGTTCCGAACATCTGGTGATATTGCTCGCCGTCCATTCCCGAGGGGAACTGCGTGCAGTTCGGGAAGCTCCAGTCGTGAACGAAGTCGCTGTTGTCGCACTCATCGAGCTTAAAGCCGTCAATGCCCAGCTCCACCAGCGCCTTGCGGTGGTAGTCGGCAAAAATCTCTTGTGCCTTATCGGTTCCGAAGTCGGGGATTATACCCTTCCATACCTCAAAGTCGCCTGAATAATCGTGCAGAGCCTCGTAAATCGGCGAGGTTGAGTTGACGAAGGCGTGCTCCCAAAGGTTTATGTGGTAGCCCTTATCTCTTACGTATTTGACCATTTTCTCATAGTTAGGAAATCTTTCCTTATCCCATACGTAGGAGCAGGAGTAGGAGCTCGACTGCCAGCCGGGCTCGAGGCCGATTATTCCAAATGGCAGATCCTTTTCCTCAAAGCGGTCCACCGTCGCCATAACCTGCTCGTCGGTGTTTTTTGCATAACAGCGGTATATGGTCTCAAGACCCCATTCAGGAACGTCACAGCCACCGCCTGCAAGCATATTGTACTGCTTGACTATGTCTGTTATTGAATCTCCCTCGATTATGTAAATGTCAACGCCCTTGGCTACGGGAATTTCTATTGCCATAACCGTCGTTTCGTGCAACCCGCACTTCTTGTACAAATCCTCAGCGGTTGCTATTATCGTATTGTTTTCTACCTTTTCACGGTTCTTGTTCTTTCCGTATCCGCAGTGAGCCTCCATATATCTCGCAGAGTCGAAATACATTCCGTAGCCTTCCGTCGTTACGAAGAAGGGAACGGGTGCGTGGCTGTCGCCCGTGTTTGCGCAGGGGTCGGAGTTGGTACGGAGCTGGAGCTTGTGGTTTTTGTGATTAAAGCCCTTGAGCTGAAGTCCAAAGCCGTATACCTGCTCATTCTCAAGCAACGGCATCTCAATGAGACAGCCGCGTGCAGTTTCCTTGAACGAAATCTGCGACACGTCGTATTTAATATCGGTTTCCGTGTAATTAAATCCCTTGCAAAACATTGAGGGGACAATTTTTTCGGGTGTGCCGAGGGTGATTTTTTTCATTGATTTTCTCACTTTCTTGTGTTTTTAAACCATTTTAGCATATATTTGCGCAAAAAGCAATAATCTGCGCATATTTTAATGAACCTTTACAATAGAAAAAGGAACAGAAAATTCTGTTCCTTTAATGCTGCGATTGTGTCTTGCCACTCGGCTGTAAAATGACCTTACCCCTCACTTTTCGGCTTTTTTATCTTAATAGTCAATTCAATCTCATCCTCAAGCTCACGCTTTTTTGTAAACACGGCAACTCCGCTTTTTCTGACGATTTTGAGCGCATTGTCTATTGAATTGTAGAACAGACGCACGTCCTTGATAGCACCGAGAGTTTTCTGCTTAGGCGCTCTCTCCTTGGGTGTTATCATTCTGTCAATCAGTTCCTCGCTCTGTGAAACGTTGAGCTTTCTCTCAACGATTTTTTCGAGTGCCTTTTTTCTTTCCGTGGGGTCGGATAGCTTCAACAGGGCACGTGCGTGGCGCTCGGTCAGGGCATTTTGCGTTATAATATCACGCTCCTGTTCGGTGAGCCTTAAGAGCCTTAACTTGTTAGCGATGTACGACTGACTCACGCACAGCCTTGCGGCTACCTGCTCCTGAGTGAGCGAATATATGCAGATTAGCGCTGAAATGGCACTCGCCTGCTCGAAAATGTTGAGATTTTCCCGTTGCAGATTTTCGATTATTGCCAGCTCTGCGCTCTGCTTGTCCGTGACGTTGACGATAAGACACGGAACGGTTTCCATACCGAGGGATTTTGCCGCACGCAGACGGCGCTCACCCGCTACCAGCTCGTAGCACTCTTCGTCAAGATACATGGAAACGTTGCGAACCGTCAGTGGCTGGAGAATACCGTACTTTGAAATGCTCTCGGCAAGCGCTGAAATCGCCTCGTCCTCAAAAACCTTTCTCGGCTGCATCGGATTTGCGATTATAGAGGAAATTTTTATGTGGTATACCTGCTCGTCCCCCCATATTTTATTCTCTTCTCGGAATGCTATCCTCTCACTCGCCCCCTCGGATATGTAAACTCTGCCGCACAGCTCACGTACCCCTATCCCCGTCCTGATTTCTTCGTCTGTAAGTATTGCCATTGCTTTTCCCATTCCTTTCTTTGTGTTTTTTCTTTGATTATACCGCAAATCGGAGGGGATATATGTCGATGTAGGTGCGAGGAAAATGATTTTTTTATCCGCTATCTGTCGGGAAAGGAAAAATCACGGCGAGTTATGGCGCTCGCCGTGATTTTCGGTCATTAAAATTGTTGGTTACAGCGGTTTTTTGACTATCTGCGAGTAGGGACGTGGGTATTTTGGCGGACAGACGGAGATCTTCTTTATTTCAATGAGCGAGCGTCCGACGCTCTCCCCGAAATTGTTGAGGAAAATCTCGCTCTCCCCCACAACAGCGCCGCAAAGTGTCCTAATCGCTCCCTTGGCAGCCTCGCTCTCCTGTGCCACGCCCGAGCCCTTCATTGATATAAATTTTCCGCCGACACGGACAAACGGCATACACAGCTCGCATAAAACTCTCAGCTCGGCTACCGCCCGTGCGGTTGCCACGTCGAATTTCTCACGCATGTCCGCACGTCTTGCCGCATCCTCGGCTCGCAGACACACTGCATTTATATTTGAAAGACCGAGCAGGGAAATGCACTCGTTTACAAAATTTATTCTTTTCTGCGTTGAATCAATTGCGGTTACAGTCACGTCGGGGCGCAGAATGGCAATCGGCAGAGAGGGAAAGCCTGCACCGCACCCAACGTCACACACTCTCGCTCCCTCTGGGAGCATACGGGCGAGCAGAGCACAGTCCGCAAAATGCAGAGCCGCAACGCCCGACGGGGTTTTTATGGCAGTCAGGTTGTATTTTTCATTCTCCGTCAGAAGATGCGTGGCGAGAGTGAAAAAGCTATCCTTTATCTTTTCCGTGAGCATATCCTTAATTTTATTGTCGGAAAATGCAGTATCTATCAGCTCTAAAAACTGTGTTTTATCAAGCATAAATCTTCCCCTTGCGTCAATTTAATCATATTGTATCAAAAAAAAATACCGTTGTCCATACATTTTTACCATAATTATAAAAATCGTGATAAATTTAACAATAAAATATTGACGAGCCGACAATAATATGATATACTATCGTTTGGTAAAAATTATCTTAAAGGAGATATAAATTATGTCAATGTATGAAAAGAAGACCATTGAGGATGTTGACGTAGCAGGTAAGCGTGTGCTCGTCCGTTGCGACTTCAACGTTCCTCTCAAGGACGGAAAAATCACGAGTGATAAGAGAATAGTTGAGGCTCTGCCTACTATCAAGTATCTGCTCGGCAAGGGCGCAAAGGTAATTCTTTGCTCTCATATGGGTAAGCCTCACAGCATCTTTACCGAGGGCTTCGGACTTACCAAGAAGGAGAAGAAGGCTATCGCCGCTATGCCCGAGGCAGAGCAGGCAGCAGCTACCAAGGCAGCTCTTGACAAGGCACTTAAAAACGACCCTGTAAAGTTTACTCTGAGACCCGTTGCTGACAGACTCAACGAGCTTCTCGGTGAGGGTACGGTTGCTTTCGCTACCGATATTATCGGTGCTGATGCTAAGGCAAAGGTTGCGGCCCTCGAGGGCGGCAAGGCTGTCCTTCTTGAAAACGTACGCTTTGATGCACGTGAGGAGAAGAACGGCGCTGATTTCGCAGAGGAGCTCTCCAAGTATGCAGACGTATATGTAAACGATGCGTTCGGTACCGCTCACAGAGCGCACGCTACCACTGCAGGCGTTGCAGCATTCCTTCCCGCAGCATGCGGATACCTCATTCAGAAGGAAATCGGCATTATGGGTAAGGCTCTTGAGAATCCCGCACGTCCCTTCGTTGCTATTCTCGGCGGAGCAAAGGTTGCTGATAAGCTCAACGTAATTGACAACCTTCTTACCAAGGTTGATACACTCATTATCGGTGGCGGTATGGCATACACCTTCATTGCGGCTAAGGGCGGCTCTATCGGAACCTCTCTTTTCGACAGCGAGAAGCTTGACTACTGCAAGGATATGATGAAGAAGGCTGAGGAGAAGGGCGTTAAGCTTCTTCTTCCCGTAGACACTGTTGTTGCGAAGTCCTTCCCCGACCCCATTGACGGCGATATCGAGGTTAAGACTGTTGTCTCCTCCGAAATCCCCGCAGATATGATGGGACTTGATATTGGAGAAGAAACCCGCGCTCTCTTTGCTGACGCAGTTAAGAGCGCAAAGACGGTTGTATGGAACGGTCCTATGGGCGTGTTCGAGAACCCCACTCTTGCAAAGGGTACTATCGCAGTTGCAGAGGCTCTCGCTGAGTGCGACGGTATCACTATTGTAGGCGGCGGCGATTCTGCGGCAGCTTGCGAGCAGCTCGGCTATGCAGACAGAATTACGCACATTTCCACAGGCGGTGGCGCATCTCTTGAATTCCTCGAGGGTAAATCTCTCCCCGGAATTGCAGCACTCCTTGACAAATAATTTTCTGAGGTAATAATAATGAGAAGAACAGTAATAGCAGGCAACTGGAAGATGAATATGACTCCCAGTAAGACCCGTGCATTCATAACCGAGCTCGCTCCTATGGTAGCGGGTAAGGACAAGTGCGATATCGTTTTGTGCGTACCCTTCGTAGATATCGCAACCGCAGTTGAGGCGGCTAAGGGAACTAATATAAAGATTGGTGCTGAGAACGTTCACTTCAAGGCAAACGGCGCATACACGGGCGAGGTTTCGGCAGAAATGCTCAAGGAAATCGGTACTGAGTACGTTATCGTCGGCCACAGCGAGCGCAGACAGTACTTCAATGAAACCGATGAAACCGTAAATCTGCGCACCAAGGCAGCACTTGCGGCAGGGCTTAAGGTTATCCTTTGCGTAGGCGAGCTTTTGGAGGCACGTCAGAGCGGCATAACCGAGGAAATCGTTTCTATGCAGACAAAGCTCGATTTTGCAGGCATTCCCGAAGAGGACCTCAAAAACGTTATAATCGCATACGAGCCTGTATGGGCAATCGGAACAGGTCTCACCGCTACTCCCGAGCAGGCTGACGAGGCTTGCGGAATTATCCGTGGTGTGATAGCGAAGCTTTATTCCGACAAGGCGGCTGAGGAAATGATAATCCAGTACGGCGGCTCGATGAACGACGCAAATGCGGCAGAGCTTCTGGCTAAGGAGAACGTTGACGGCGGACTTATCGGCGGAGCATCGCTGAAGACCGACAAATTTACGGCTATCGTAGACGCAGCAAACTGATTCTTGCTTGCGCTTTTTGCGCATATTGAGTTTTCACCGCCCGTCGCTCGACGTAGGTAACTACGCCTTCGGGGACGGAGAAGAAGCAATCTGCATCAAAAATCACGGCGCAAAGCCTATAGTATAAAACAGTATCAAAAGGAACGGATTTTCGTCTGTTCCTTTTTTACTTGAATAGGGAACAATTGTGTGATATAATCTAAATATAAATGAAAAGTACGGTTGGAAATATGACGGATTTGACGGATATTAAGAATTTGTATAAAAATTGTATGCTGTGCCCACGCAAATGCGGTGTTAACAGAGCTATCGGCGAGAGGGGCTTTTGCGTAGCAGGGGCAAACCCGTATGTTGCACGTGCTGCGTTGCATCGCTGGGAGGAGCCCTGTCTTTCGGGTACAAACGGCTCGGGAACGGTGTTCTTTTCGGGTTGCTCGCTTAGGTGCGTTTTCTGCCAGAATGCAGAAATCTCACGGGGGGCTGCGGGAAAGGAGATTGACACCGCCCGTCTTTGCGATATTTTCCTCGAGCTTGAGGAAAAGGGTGCGCACAATATAAACCTCGTCAGCTCTTCGCACTACACCCCCTCGGTTATAGAGGCACTCGACCTTTCAAGGAGCAGAGGCTTGAAAATTCCCGTAGTTTACAACTCGTCGGGCTACGAGAGCGTGAACACCCTGCGACTTTTAGAGGGTTACATAGACATTTATCTTCCCGATTTCAAGTATATATCCCCCGTTCTTTCGGAAAAATATTCCCACGCCAAGGATTATTCGGAGAGGGCAAAGGAGGCACTCGCCGAAATGGTGCGCCAACAGCCCCGTGCGGTTTTTGACGAAAACGGAATAATGAAAAAGGGCGTGATTGTACGCCACCTGATGCTCCCCGACTGCGCCCGTGACAGCAGAGCCGTGCTTGAATATATCCATAAAACCTATGGGGGTAGCGTATATATCAGCATTATGAGGCAGTTTACACCCACGGCTGAGCTGACGGAGAGTCATCCCGAGCTTTTTCGCAAAATCACCGATAAGGAATACGGGCGTATGCTCGATTTCTGCGATACCCTCGGAATTGAGCGAGGATTTTCGCAGGACGCAGGGTGCGAGGAGGAGAGCTTCATTCCCCCGTTTGATTTAGAGGGCGTATAGGCATTTTTCACAAAAAGTGCTCAACCTCTTGCAAAGTGTTAAAACATATTGTATAATAATATAAATACCTGTTTTTGGAGATTTTCTATGATTGGATTCATTGCGGGCAACAAATACCTGAAAAAAGCTGTCATAATGATTATAGACATTGTGGCTTTGTTTGCTGCCTATTTCTTTGCGTATCTCATGGTAAATAAAGGCGTATCCGATTTCGTGTCCGCCCGTTCCTTTTTCTGGTGGAGCATGTCGGCGGTTATGATGACTATCGTTTTTGTGACGCTGAATATGGACGGAATAGTTTATTCGCTTTTCGGCTTTGGCGATGCGGTGAAATGCACGCTCGCTATGGCGGTATACGGAACATTCAATATTGTTTTCACGCTGATTTATCCTCACGGCGATATTTCGGTATGTATAATTACAATTATATTATTCGCCATGTTCATATTCCCGGCGAAGGCTTATAAGAGGATTCTTCGCTTTATAAGATACAGAATGTCCTCATCTCACACCGAAAGCAGGACGATAATTGTCGGAGCCGGAGCGGCAGGCTCTGCGCTCTTGCGTGAAATACGCAATACCGATAAAATAAATGCAACAAGCGTTGTGTGCTTTCTTGACGATAACCCGCACAAAAAAGGGCATACAGTCGGTGGAGTGAAGGTATTCGGTCCCGTCGATTCGGTATTTGAGGCAGTAGAGAAATATAAAGCAAACAAGATTATAGTTGCAATCCCCACAGCGCCCAAGAAGGTGCTGTCGGAGATATTCAAGACCTGTCAGATGACGGGGGTTAAGGTGCAGACCGTCCCCGGAATGTATCAGCTCTTAAACGAGCAGTTATCCGTTTCAAACGTGCGTGACGTCAGCATACAGGACCTTCTCGGACGTGATCAGGTTACGGTAAACCTGCGTGAGATTATGGGATATATTGAGGGCAAAACAGTGCTGGTTACGGGTGTCGGCTCGATAGGAAGCGAGCTGTGCCGTCAGATTGCCTCGCATAATCCAAAACGCCTCATTATGCTCGATATTTACGAGAATAATGCCTACGATATACAAATGGAGCTTAGCCGTCAGCACCCCGAGCTTGACCTTGTCACTCTCATTGCAAGCATAAGGGATAAGAAAAAGCTCGATGACGTGTTTGACAAATACCGCCCCGAGATAATCTTCAATGCTGCAGCGCATAAGCACGTGCCCCTTATGGAGACCTCTCCAAACGAGGCGGTCAAAAACAATGTGTTCGGCACGCTCAATATGGCTAAATGCGCTGACAAATACGGCGCAAAGCGATTTGTGCAGATAAGCACGGATAAGGCGGTAAATCCCACAAACGTTATGGGTGCGACCAAGCGTATTTGCGAGATGATAGTGCAGACAATCGGCAGACATTCAAAAACCGAATTTGTCGCCGTGCGTTTCGGAAATGTGCTCGGCTCTAACGGCTCGGTTATCCCCCTGTTCAATAAGCAGATTGACGAGGGCGGTCCCGTCACCCTCACACATAAGGATATAATCCGCTACTTTATGACAATACCCGAGGCAGTCAGCCTTGTGTTACAGGCAGGCGCATACGCAAGGGGCGGCGAGATATACGTCCTCGATATGGGCGAGCCTATGAAGATATACGACCTCGCCTGCAACCTGATTAGGCAGAGGGGATATGAGCCCAACGTGGATATTGAAATTAAATGCATAGGTCTGCGCCCCGGTGAGAAGCTCTATGAGGAGCGATTGATGGCGGAGGAGGGGCTCGAAAGAACCGATAATGCTATGATTAGCATCGGTAAGCCCCTTGATATTGACGAGGACAACCTGTTCTCGATGCTTGATAGGCTCTATGACGCCGCACACGCTGAAACCGACAGTATGAAGCAATTGGTGCACGAGCTCGTCCCCACCTACGTTATAGATGAACGTTAAAGAGATACTCACAGCACTTGCTGTGAGTATTCTTGTTAATTTAAAAGGAGATTTTATGTCATTTTTGTATTGGCTTGAAGCGCACAGATGCGCATTTTTCGATGGCTTTTTCTCGGTTATCACCTATCTCGGTGACGAAATAGGATTTATGCTCATAGCGCTTTTATTCTATTGGTGTATAGATAAAAAGGATGCCTACTATCTGTTCGCTGTCGGATTTTTCGGCACGATAGTAAACCAGTGTGTTAAAATCAGCGCACGCATCTCCCGCCCCTGGATAAAGGACCCGAGCTTCACAGTGGTAGGAAATGCGAAGGAGGCGGCAGGCGGATATTCATTCCCCAGCGGTCACACGCAGAATGCTGTCGGCACACTCGGCGGCGCCGCAATGCTTTCAAGGCCCTTGTGGCTGAAAATAACTCTGCCGATTCTTGCCCTGCTCGTGGCGCTTTCCCGTATGTATCTCGGAGTCCATACTCCTGCCGATGTTTTATTCTCTCTCGGCTTTGCCGTTGTTCTCGTTTTTGCACTTTATCCTCTGTTTAAAAAGGCAAGAGAAAATTATAAGCTTATGAATATAATTCTCGGCGTTTTTACGCTAATAACAGTGGTTGCGTTTATATACGTTTTGGTTCTTGACGGCGACGGGCTTGTCGGCTCATCACTCGAGGAGTTTAACGAAAACCTCGCCTCTGCGAGAAGGAATATAGCAAAAATGCTCGGCTGCGCACTTGGACTTTGGCTCGTATACAATCTCGATGAAAAATATGTCCATTTCAGCGAGCGTGCAACGCTCCCTGCGCAGATAGTGAAAATGCTGCTCGGCATCCTCGTTCTTTTGGCAATCAAGGAGGGTGTGAAGCTCATTATCGGTACGTCGCTCGTGGCAAACGCAATCCGCTATTTTCTCATAGTTGCGGTTGCGGGTATCGTTTACCCACTGCTTTTCCCCCACATTCAGCGCCTTTGCGATAAAATTTTCAGCAAAAAAAGCAACAAAACGGAATAAAACGCACCTAAAAACAGCAAAAAATCCGCCGATTTCGGCGGATTTTTTAATATTTCTTTATCACAGCGTAGCAAAGCCAGATTTGATGCCTGTCCGCCAAAAAACGCCTGCTTGCTTGGAACGTAGCACTTATTTTAGCATATCGAGGATTTGCTGTTTGGGGCGTGCGCCGACTGCGGTTGCGGTTACCTTTCCGTCCTTGACTACTGCAAGCATAGGAATACTCACAACCTCAAATGCCTGTGCAAGCTCGCCCTCCTCGTCAACGTTTACCTTGCCAACCTTATATTCGGGATGCTCGCTTGCTATCTCCTCGATTATCGGCGCTACCATGCGGCAGGGGCCGCACCAATCTGCGTAAAAATCGAGAAGCACGGGCTTTTCACTCTGCATTACCTCATTTTCAAAATTTTCTGCTGTTATTTTAAGAGCCATTTTATCCTCCTTTCGGGCATAGCCCGCTTTTATTTTTTTGATTTATAGTAGAGCATACAGTGGCAGTAGCCCTCGAAATCGGGGTCTGCTATCTGCTCACGGAATTCCTTGCAAATACACTTGTATTCATCGGTTTTTGGAATACGGCAGGGGCAGTATCCGCCACGTGCTTTAAGAGCCGCCTTTATTTCGGCTACCAATTTTTCATCCTCGTTAAATCTTACGTTTGGCTTTTTCATATCCATATCAGCTCCTCATTTCCGTCAGCAAGAATTTTATCGTACTGCTCAAAAATATCGTCAAAATCGTGAATTTTGAGACTTTTATGTACCTTATCCCTCTGCCATTGCTTTATGTTATAGGAAATCGGGGTGTGCCACTTATATCCCTTGCAGAAGTGCTTCAATACAGTATCGGGCTTTATTTTCCTTTGCTCGTTGAAGCGGTACGGTAGAATGAGCTTCGCCTTCGCTTCCATATTGAGTGCTGTCTGGTCGGGCATCATCATCCATTTGTCACGCACACGCACTCTTGCTTTCTCAAAAAGTCCCGTTTCCTTGATTTTTCTCATATTCAGGAGCAAAACTCCCGAATTGCAGTATTTCGGGTGGAGCATTTTGTGTCCCACTATATCCAACGCTGCGCCGAATTCATATTCTTCAATATCAGTATCAAACAGCTCGGATATATCGGAAAGACACATTATATCTGCGTCAAGATAGATTATTTTGTCAGGCACGTCGAGCAAGTCGAGGAAAAGGCGTATGCTCGCATAGGGGGTATAGTAGTTTTTGTTGTTTTTGCCCTTTTCAAAAAACTCTGTCTGTTGCTCGGTTACGTCTATTATGCGTACACGGCTGAGCGGATTTTTTTCGCACAGTGTACGCTCCATCAGCGCCCGCTGCTCCTCTGAAAAGGGAATAAAATCAGGGCTTTTATCCGATAGGTCCATTGATAAAAGAATTATGTCAAGCGGAGATTCGGTATTTTTCATTATGGACAAAACCGACATAAATATTCCGCCAAATATTTTTTTATTTCCGCAATAGCAGATTGTTATCGGCTTCATTGTTGTTCCTCGCTTTCCTCAGAAAAAATTTCAGCCGATGAATCGGTTTCTGCCTCGCCATCCTTGCCAGCATGCCTTGCCGTGCGTGAAAATCTTATTTCAAGCAGTATATAAAATCCGAGGGAAATGAGCATTGTGAAATAGTAGGTCAGCATTCTCCATATCAGCATACCGCCCGCAGCGACGGTTGCGGTTGACGCAACGCCCGTTGAGGCAATTATGATTGATGCAAAAACTGAGGAGAAGGCAAATTCAATACCGCCGCTTGATCCGGGCGTGGGCAGAAATACCACAGTAGTAATCGCAAAGGACGAGCCGAGTAGTATGAACAGAAAATCGTTCATCTGCGCATTTATATGCAACGCACGCAGGATAAAAAACGTGGTTGAGTAGTACGCCGCCATTGACAGTGCCTTTGTGAACAGGGCAAGGAAAAATGCCTTTTTCTTCTTCCACAGCTCGGAAAATGCGTCCTGAACCTGAACGAAATACAGCTTGAGCGCATCGCTCTTCGGTGCTAAGAAGCGTCCGATCCAACGGAAACGGCAGAGAAAATCAACAAATCTCGAAATTGCCGCCGCAACACGGCGGTTAGCCGCCAATATTACGGTGCAGGCGAGGACAATAAAGTTCATCGTGAAGCCGAATATGGCGATCACCGTCATAGCGGTATCGGTCACAAAACGCTTAAAATAAAACAACGAACAGAGCGCAAAAGCGTTTGTCACGAGCATAAAAACTATGAAATTCATAAGCAAAAGCCCCGTTGACTCGGAAACCTTCACCTTTGATTTTGCATAGGCGTAAGCCTGAAAGGGTTGACCGCCCGTCGCAAACGGAGTTATGCCGTTGAAGAAATGCTCGGTCATTGCTATATTGTAGGTTCTGCCGAATTTTATATCCGTGCCACGTGCACGGGTGAGAATACACAAAGAAAGCGGATATAATGCAAGATATATAAAAATTGCCAGAACGGACAGCAGTATGTATTTTACGTCCGCCGTTTTCAGCACCTCAAAAATAGCGCTTATGTCGTTAAAGGATAAAACCAAGGCGAGCAGAAAGACAGTCAGTGCGCCTGACAGAATGTATATTCCAACCTTTGATTTTTTCTTTTCTGTCTTCATCTTTTGCCCCTTTGTGCGTTATACAACTATTATAGCAGATGTGCTGTAAAAAATCAATATAAAAAAATAGCGTTTTGGTAAACGCTATTTTTTTGTTTGCAGTTGTGCCGAAACGGAGCAATCCGCTCGGTGCTTATCCCTCAAACGCCTCGTCCTTTGAGAGCGATGCGCTCTTACTGTCCTCGGCGATATAATCGAGAGGGTCTACGCTTGCATTTTTGACAAGCAGCTCAAAATGCAGATGCGGCTCATCTGCGCTCTCGCTCGCCGCAGTGTCTCCGACGGTTGCGATTTTTTGTCCTGCGCTGACGCTTGCACCCTCGACTATTCCCTCAGCTACCTCGTTTGCGAGGTTTTTGTATACGGTTACGGTATCGCCGTTATGCGATATAGAGATGCACTTGCCCATAAAATCATCGTTCCACACCTTCGTTACCACACCGTCTGCGGCGGCGTATACGTCAGCGCCGAGAGAGGTTGCGATGTCGATTCCCGTATGGGTTCTGTAATCGTTCATCGAGGGGGAGAATACGTATACATCCTCACTGTGCTCCCAGGACACGATACCGCTTGTCGGTGCGATGAATACGGGAATTTTGTTTGTGTCGTCCTCGACGGGTACTTCAACAGGGGTGTCGGTTGGGGTTTCGATGGGGTCGGTGATTGCGGGCTCGTCAACAGGTGCTTCCTTCGACCTGCCGGCGCTGACGGAGGCTATTATTCCTATGGTTACAGCAATTACGCAGAGCACGGCTATTACCGACACGTAGAGAATTTTGTTTGCCTTGGTAGAGTAATTTGTTTGCATTGGTTTATTCCTTTCTTTTGTTATCAACGCTATTTTTACCAATGAAAAGAATTTTATACACAAACGGAAGTTTTTTTACTGTTTTCGGTGGCTTTTTTGTTGACAAGTTCTCTTTACAATGGTAAAATTAGAGTTGGAAAATATATGAAATCAAAAGGAGATTTTCGTTATGAAGCTTATGCCCTCGCCGAGAAAAATCGAATACGGTGCAAATTATATAAGCCTTTCAAAATCTTATTCGGTAAAATGCCCGTTTGATTATCCGAGAGCTTTAAAATACCTCAATACGTTTATCGTTTCCGACACAAAGGCTGAAAATGCCGTAATTTTTGCCCGTGATGGCAAAATGGAGGACGAGGAATATTCGCTTAAATTTGACGGCGATATAACGGTAACCTCGAACGGCGAGAGGGGCGCACACCTTGCACTCACAACTTTAAAGCAGATTGTGGCTGAGGGCGAAACCAACGTGTCGTTTATCAGCGATAAGCCTAAGGTTAAATTGCGTGGCTATATGCTCGATGTCAGCCGTGGAAGGTTGCCTAAGGTTGAACGCCTTCACGAGATAGTTGATATTATAGCCGATATGAAATACAACCATTTCGAGCTGTACATAGATACCAGAGTTTTCGAGTATGCTCATTTCAAAAAATACTGTGAAAATTGCCTCACCCCTGCGGATATAATTTCCCTGCGTGAGCATTGCAAGGACAGATTTGTGGACCTCTGCCCGAACCAGAACGGCTTTGGCCATATGGCAGGGTGGCTCGGGCTCGATGAGTTCAGGCATCTGGGTATCAGCCGTGAGGATGGGAAACCGAAGGATACGCTCAATCCTCTGCTGCCCGAGGCGGTGGAGCACGCGAAAGCACTCTATGCCGATACACTCCCTCTCTTTGAGTCCGAGTACGCAAACGTCGGTATGGACGAGCCGTTTTCACTCGGAAAGGGAGAAACCAAGGAAGAATGTGACCGCCGGGGAAAGGGTGAGGTGTACGTTGAATATCTCAACAAAATACTCTCTTTCGTCAAAGAGGAATACGGAAAAACACCTATGTTCTGGGACGACCACGTTATGGCTCACCCCGACAGTATACCGAAGATTTATAAGGACAGTATAGCTCTCGTTTGGGGCTACGAGCAGGAATGGCCGCAGATGGAGAGATGCCGTCTGCTCGCCGAGCAGGGCAGAAGGTTTATAGTATGCCCCTCAACCGCAAACTTCAACTCGATTACAGGCAGATTTAACAATGCACAGTACAACATAGACGGCGCAGTGCGCTCCTGCCTCTGCTTTGGCGGCGAGGGCGTAATCGTAACCGATTGGGGCGACGGCGGTCATCCGCAGTGCTTTGCTATGTCGCTCATGCCCCTCGCGTTTGCAGCGTCGTGTATGTGGAACTACTGCGATGACAGAGAGATAACTCCTATAAAGCACCTCGTTCACGAAAAGATGACAGGCGCCAGCATCGCCTGTGAGGAATACCTTGACCGCGCGGTGTTCGGTGTAAAGGGGCTTGCGCGCCTTACGCACCTGATGCAAAACTACTATCTTCTCGAGAGCCGTTTGTCGTGGGCAGGACCTCATTACGAATGTGAGGCTAACCAGGCTATGAATAACGTGCCCTCACGTCTTGACCCCCTGACTATGCGGCTTATCGAGGGGTATATGAGGGAAATCAAGGCGGAGCTTTTAAAATACCCGAAGGATACGCCTCATATAGACGACATAATTCTCAATTGCGATATGGTTATCGCCATTCATCAATTCTCGCAGGCACGCAGGGCGAATGATACAGAGGCGCTTGCAAAAATCCGTGAGTTTATGAGGGATATAGAGGCGCGCTTCCTCATCCTCTGGCGCAAGAACAGCTTTGACAGGGGATTTGAGATATTCCTTGAAAAGGAAAACGGCATTTGGAAAAGAATCAAAAATAACATTGACGGTTAAACCGCAAAAAAAGCGAGGTGCAAAAAGCATCTCACTTTTTTCTTTCCCACATTATTTTTGTCCACGTACTTGTATTACGTACGCAATTGTTGTATAATATAACTTAGATAATGATGCACGGAGGTGATAGTGTGGACGGACAGTTCCTTCTCAAAAGTGAATTTACACCGACAGGCGACCAGCCTGAGGCAATAGAGACGCTCGTCCAATCTATCAAGGACGGCAACAGGATGCAAACCCTGCTTGGCGTTACAGGCTCGGGCAAAACCTTTACTATGGCAAACGTAATTGCACGCTGCAATATGCCAACAATAATTTTAGAGCCGAACAAAACCCTCGCAGCACAGGTATGCACCGAGCTGCGTGAATTTTTCCCCGACAGCGCGGTTGAATATTTCGTGTCCTACTATGACTACTATCAGCCCGAGGCGTATATCCCCGGCAAGGATATGTACATCGAAAAGGATGCTATGGTTAACGAGGAGATTGATAAGCTCCGTCACAGCGCAACCAGCGCCCTCTTTGAGAGAAACGACGTAATAATAGTGTCGAGTGTTTCCTGCATATACAGCCTTGGTGACCCTTATGAATACAGTACGCTGATTGCCTCTGCACGTGTAGGGCAGGAGCTGTCACGTGATAGCTTCGTGCGTAAGCTCGTGTCAATCAGCTACGAGAGAAACGACCTCAATTTCGTCAGAGATAAATTCAGAATACGCGGTGACGTTGTAGAGGTATTTCCCGCCTCGTCAACCGATACGGCAATCCGTGTAGAGTTTTTCGGCGACGAGGTTGACAGAATAACCGAGATAAACGTTTTGACGGGTGAGATTAAAAAATCGCTCGCATACGTTGCGATATACCCTGCAACGCACTACGCCGTGTCGGATGACCGCAGAGAGGCGGCTCTCCTTGAAATAGAAGAGGAGATGCGTGAGCGTGTGGAGTTCTTCAAATCGCAGGGTAAGCTGATTGAGGCGCAGCGCATTGAGGAGAGGACGAAATACGACCTTGAGATGCTGCGTGAGGTAGGATTTTGCTCGGGCGTTGAGAATTATTCGAGAGTAATGTCGGGCAGACCCGAGGGCTCAACCCCTTATTGCCTTCTCGATTATTTTCCAAAGGATTATTTAATGTTCATAGACGAATCGCACGTCACGGTTCCGCAGGTTCGCGGAATGAGCGGCGGAGACCGTTCAAGGAAAACGAACCTTATTGAATACGGCTTCCGTCTGCCCTCGGCGTACGATAACAGACCGCTGTTTTTCGAGGAATTTGAGAAAAAGCTGTCGCAGGTGGTGTTCGTCAGTGCAACCCCTGCCGAGTACGAGCGCAGAAATTCCTCGGTTATAGCAGAGCAGATTATCCGTCCGACAGGACTTGTCGATCCCGAAATAACCGTTCGTCCCGTAGCGGGACAGATTGACGACCTCATCGGAGAGATAAGGAAAACCGCAGTCGGGGGAGAGAAGATACTCGTAACAACCCTTACAACCAAAATGGCGGAGGATCTGACCGACTATCTTTCGGGACACGGTATTAAGGTAAAATATCTGCATCACAACGTGGAAACAATGGAACGTATGGAAATAATACGTGATTTGCGTATGGGTGAATTTGACGTACTTGTGGGAATAAACCTCTTACGTGAGGGTCTCGATATTCCCGAGGTGTCGCTCGTCGCTATACTTGATGCGGATAAGGAGGGCTTTTTACGTAACGAAACCTCCCTGATACAGACGGCGGGACGTGCGGCGAGAAACGTGAACGGCAGAGTAATCATGTATGCCGATACAGTGACTCGCTCAATGCGTGCGGCAATTGATGAAACCGAGCGCCGCCGCAAAATACAGAAGAAATATAACGAGGATAACGGAATAGTTGCAAAGAGTGTTAAGAAATCCGTGCGTGACGTTATAGATATAGCAAACAAGAAGGAGGAGCGCACGCTCACCTCCAAGAAGATGGACAAGAAGTCGAGGGAGATGCTGATAGCATCCCTCACAGCGCAGATGATAGACGCATCGAAGCATCTCGAATTCGAGAGGGCTGCATATCTGCGTGACAGAATCAAGGATTTGAGAACCACAAAATAAACGGCGGCAGAAATAGCCGCAAGGGTAGAAAAATGAGTGATAAGCAAAGAAAAATTGTAATAAGGGGAGCAAGAGAGAACAACCTCAAAAACATATCCGTCGATATCCCGAGAGATAAGCTCGTTGTGCTGACGGGGCTTTCCGGCTCGGGCAAATCCTCTCTCGCCTTTGATACCGTTTATGCGGAGGGGCACAGGCGTTTTGTCGAGTCGCTGTCCTCCTACGCGCGTCAGTTTTTAGGTCAGGTGGACAAGCCCGACGTGGATATAATAGAGGGACTCTCCCCTGCAATTGCAATCGACCAGAAAACCACCTCGAAGAATCCGAGGTCAACGGTTGGTACGGTTGCGGAGATATACGACTATCTGCGTCTTTTGTATGCAAGGGTGGGAATACCTCACTGTCCTGTGTGCGGCAAGGAAATCAAGCAGCAGTCGCTCGACAGCATCGTGGATAAAATTCTCTCGCTACCCGAGGGTACACGCTTTTTGGTGCTCGCTCCTATCGTAAGAGCGGAGAAGGGAATGCACGAGAAGGTGCTCGCCTCTGCGAAAAAGAGCGGATACGTCCGTGTCAGAGTAGACGGCAGTATGTACGAGCTGTCCGAGGAAATTAAGCTCGATAAAAATCTGCGCCACGACATAGACGTCGTGATAGACCGATTGGTTATAAGAGAGGGCGTGAGAGCGAGGCTCGGCGACTCGGTAGAGAGCGCTCTTTCCCTCACGGACGGCAGGGTTAACATTGCCGTCATAGACCGTGACGGCGGTGAAGGCGAAGAGTATAAATTCTCGCAGAAATACGCCTGTGAGGAGCATAAAATCAGCTTCGGCGAGCTTGAGCCAAATATGTTTTCCTTCAATAATCCCGCAGGGGCGTGCCCCGAGTGTGCGGGAATAGGCGAGATGCGTGTTATCAGCTCAGATAAGGTAATACCCGATAAGGAGCTGTCGCTGAGGCAGGGCGCAATCGCCTGCAACGGATTTAAGTCAATGGATGAGGATAGCTGGTCCGGGCCTCTCGTTGCGAGGATGCTCGAGGATTTCGGACTCACTCTTGACAGCAAAATTTCCGAATATTCTGAGGACGCATACCGTGCGCTTATGTACGGACGCCCGGGAGTGCAGTATGACGTCGTGCGCTACTTTGGCAAGAGTGCGAAGCATCAGATAACCGAGTGGGCAGGCGTTATCCCAACAATAGAGCGCCGTATTTCCATGTTTGGCGACGAGGGCTACGACGAGCTTATTGACTATGCACCCTGTCCGAGATGCCATGGCAGACGTCTCTCCGACGAGGTTTTGGCGGTAACCGTGGGCGGTCTTAATATTGACGAAATATGCCGACTCTCAATAAAGAAAATGCTGGATTTTGTAAATGAGATAAAATTCACTCCAAGTGAGGAAGTCATAGCCAAGGAGATTATGAAGGAGATAAGAGCGAGGCTTTCGTTCCTTTGTAACGTCGGGCTTGAATATCTTAACCTTGCGAGAAAGGCAGGCACGCTATCGGGCGGTGAGGCTCAGAGGATACGCCTCGCAACACAGATAGGCTCAGCCCTTGTAGGAGTTTTGTACGTCCTCGACGAGCCGAGCATAGGACTGCATCAGCGTGATAACGGCAAGCTGATTTCCGCCCTCAAAAATCTGCGTGACGTGGGAAACACGGTCCTGGTTGTCGAGCACGACGAGGAAACCATGCAGAATGCGGACTATATCGTTGATATCGGTCCGGGTGCAGGTATTCACGGTGGTGAGGTCGTGGTTTGCGGTACTCCCGACGAGGTTGCAAAATGCGAAAAATCTATCACGGGTGCGTATCTTTCGGGCAGACAGAAAATAGCCGTTCCAAACAAACGGCGTGAGGGAAACGGAGAGTTTTTAGAGGTTATTGGCGCTTGTGAAAACAACCTCAAAAACGTGGACGTGAAATTTCCGCTCGGCAAGCTGATTGCCGTGACGGGTGTTTCGGGCTCGGGAAAATCCTCGCTCGTAAACGTTATATTAAACCGTGCACTCGCACGTGACCTCAACCGAGCACGCACGTACCCGGGAAGACACAAGGAGATTTTGGGTAAGGAGCACGTTGATAAGGTAATTACAATCGACCAGAGCCCTATCGGCAGAACGCCTCGTTCCAATCCCGCAACATATACGGGAATTTTTACCGATATACGTAACCTTTTTGCTAAGACGCAGGACGCAAGGGCAAAGGGATACAGTGCAGGCAGATTTTCATTCAATGTGCGTGGCGGACGCTGTGAGGCGTGTGAGGGTGACGGTGTGAAGCTCATAGAGATGCACTTTTTGCCCGACGTGTACGTAAAATGCGACGTATGTCACGGCAAAAGGTACAACCGTGATACCCTTGACGTAAGATATAAGGGCAAAAACATTTACGAGGTGCTCGAAATGACGGTGGAGGAGGGACTCTCCTTCTTTGATTCCGTCCCTCAGCTGGAGCGTAAGCTGAGAACACTCTACGACGTAGGACTCGGATATATAAAAATAGGACAGTCCTCTACCACCCTTTCGGGCGGCGAAGCGCAGAGGGTGAAGCTCGCAACCGAGCTGTCAAAGCGCTCTACGGGAAAGACTGTGTATATCCTCGATGAGCCTACAACGGGACTTCATACGGCAGACGTATCACGCCTGATAGATATTCTCGCAAGGCTATCCGATGCGGGCAATACGGTAATCGTAATAGAGCACAACCTCGACCTGATTAAAACCGCCGACCATATAATCGACCTCGGACCCGAGGGAGGAGATAAGGGCGGACGGATAATTGCCGAGGGTACGCCCGAGGAGGTTGCAGCCACCGAGGGCTCGTATACGGGTATGTATTTGAGGGAAAAGCTGAAGGAGAAAAGTTAAATCTTCAAATCCGTGCTCGCCTGACAGTGAGTGCGGTTGAAATCGGTTTCTCCGCCATTCGCAGAAAACTGCGAAACGGGGTTCTCGTAAGAAAGAACGGCAATTTAAAAGACTACATTATAATATGTTAAGGAGTTAAGCAATGAAGGTAAACGTTAAAAAATTAGACCCCAATGCAATCATTCCCACGTACGGAACGGAATTTGCGGCAGGAGCCGACCTGTATGCTCTCACGGAGGGCACGGTTGAGCTCACACCCAATGAAACTAAGCTAATTAAGACAGGAATAGCGATGGAAATACCGAAGGGCTACGTCGGTCTTGTTTATGCGAGAAGCGGACTTGCCTGCAAGCGCGGGCTTGCCCCCGCCAACAAGGTTGGAGTAATAGATGCCGATTACAGGGGAGAAATAATGGTAGCTCTCCACAATCACAGCGATAAGATAGCTTCGATTGAGAACGGCGAGAGAATAGCGCAGATGGTAATTGCTCCGTTTATAACCGCTGATTACAACGAGGTTGAGGAGCTGTCCGACACCGATAGAGGAGCAGGTGGCTTCGGCTCAACGGGAAAGAAATGAGAACAAAAAACGGCGAAAAGCCGTTTTTTGTTTAAATACAAAGGTAAACAGTTGTTTACATTTTTGAGTAATTTGCAAATTTTTAAAATTATTTTACCCGATAAAATATGAGGAAAGCCGTTTTTTGTGTAAAAAAACACACTTTTACGTATTGACAATTGTATGCGCAGGTGTTATAATCTTATAGGTATAAAAATTCATCACTTTTATTTGCGAGGAAACCAGTATGGAAGAAAGAAAAGAAATAGCGCTCATTGACTTGTTCTCGGCGCTAAAAAGATTTTGGTACATAGTTATCATTGTCGCACTTCTGTTCACCACTGCGGCATACTTCTTTACTAAGAAGCAGACTCCTATGTATTCACAGCGCCTTGAGTTTTACGTTACCCACCGTGACGTTACTACCTCGGGCTCCGATATTTCAATTATCGGCAACAACATTCCCTTTATCGCTGACTCGGTAGGTAAGGAGAAGGTTGTTAACTATATGTACAGAGAATATCTGTCGAAGAAGAATTACACCATGACTACTGGAGCTTTGATGTCCTGCATAAGCACAGGTGTTGTTTCCCACGATGACGGGTCCCGTCAGTTCTACATTGAGGCTACTGCGGAAAACCCCACTCTGTGTAAGGATATTCTTGAATCCTACAAGGAAATGTTCGATTATCATTCGACAATAGCAGACCCCCTTCCGCCCGACGAGGCTCTCCACGCCTTCAACGGATTTGATGTGAAGACAAACGATAATGCGAAGATTGGTACGCAGGTGTCCCCCTCTATGCCTAAAAATCTGGTAATAGGATTTCTTATAGGCGCTGTTGTGTCTTATATCCTCGTGTTCATCAGGTATATAACCGACAACGTTGTAAATACCGCTGAGGATTTGTCGAGAAGATTTTCAGACATACCCATTCTCGCTATCATTCCCGATATAGAGAGTGATGATAAGCATTCCGATGAATATGTGAAGAGTGCGTCAGGTGCAAAGAAAAAGACAGTAAAGGAGGACGTTTCGAATGGCTAACAGTAACAAGATTCTTACAGATGATACCCTTTTCGGTATAAAAGAAGCCTACAACATGGCTCGTACGAACATAATGTATCTCAACAATGATGCCAAGTGTCCTGTTTACGGTATTACGAGCGCAGTTCCCCATGAGGGCAAGTCGCTGACGGCGGCTAATATTGCAATATCCTTTGCAAAGATGGGTAAGAAGGTTCTTCTCGTTGACTGCGACATGCGTCTTGCAGTTCAGAGCGCAACCTTTGCAGCTAAGGTTAAGGCGGGTCTTTCCGAATACCTTGCGGGAATAAGAAACGATCTCGTTGTTCAGAAGACAAAGCACGATAATCTTTTCCTCATCACCGCAGGCAAGGTTCCGCCTAACCCCTCCGAGCTTCTCAACAATCAGAGAATGAAGGAGCTCATCGCTCACGCACGTGAAGAATACGATTACGTATTCCTCGATTTCCCGCCGATTATAGTTGTTTCGGATGCTACGGCTCTCGTTGAGGAGATAGACGGATATATTATGGTTGTAAGAGCGGGTATATCTGATGCCAGATTCATTTCCGACGCCCTCAATACCATGAACAAAATCAATGCTAAGGTTGTTGGATTCGTGTTCAACTGCGCTAACCCGAAGAGCGCAGGACGTGCATACAAAAAAGAATATAAGAAATATAAGTACGGTTCGTATAGCAAGTATGGCTCGTACGCCTTTTACGGAGATAAGTACGACGCCGCTACGAGATAACTTCTATGAGAATAATAGATTTTCATTCTCACATTCTCGCAGGTGTTGATCACGGTTCCCGTGTTTTATCCGAATCTATCGCACAATTGGAGCGCATTTCGGCATCGGGCACCGATGCAGTGGTTGCTACCTCTCATTTTTCCCCGTATTCGGATAAGCTGAGAGCTTTTCTTGAAAAGAGGGAGCGTGCAATCTCTACGGTTGCGAAGCATATACCTAAGGGGCTGAGCGTCTACGTCGGCGCCGAGGTTCTGCTTTGTCCGGGGCTTGACCATTTTGAGGAGCTGTCTGATTTGTGCGTTGTCGGCACGAAAACCTTGCTTATTGAGATGCCTACGCACAGCTGGACGCTGGAGCTGATTGAAACTCTCCACCGCATAAAAGCCCTCGGATACAATGTGGTTATAGCGCATCTTGACAGGTATAAGAAGGAGCTGTCGGCACGTCTGCTTGACGCCGGATTTTCCTATCAGATAAACGCAGGCTCGCTGTATGCCTTTGGCTCACGCAGACGCAACAGGCATTATCTCTCCCTCGACGGGGCAGTTGCGCTGGGTAGCGATTTGCACGGAGTTGACGGCTATGATGCGTTTGCCCATGCGGTTAAGGATAAAAAGCTCAATGCTTCCAAAATAATGGCAAAAACCGAGGAGTTGCTCTTGGGAGCAATTCCTATCACGGTTGCCGAGGAATAGAATTTAAGGGTGCTTTTCGGCACCCTTTTTTATTTTATAAATATGTTGCTTTTTTACTTATTTTGTGGTAACATATATACTGAGTTAGAATGCAAAAAAACGAAAGGGGGATATTAAATGGTTAAAATCACCGAGGTTTCTCGCCGCTCACGTGCGGCAAAGGCAGGAATATTGGCGGGCGATGTACTGATTTCTGTGAACGGAAATGAGATTAACGATGTTCTGGATTATCGCTTTTACCTTGCCGACGAGGATATCACCCTTTGTTTGGAGAGGGATGGCGTTTCCTTTGAAACGCAGATTTTCAAGGATACCTATGACGATATAGGACTTTCGTTTGAAACACCTCTTATGGATAAAAAGCATTCCTGTAAAAACAAGTGCATATTCTGCTTTATCGACCAGCTGCCCGACGGAATGAGGGAGAGTTTGTATTTTAAGGATGACGATTCCCGTCTGTCCTTTTTGCACGGTAACTATATAACCCTGACTAACCTCACCGAGGCGGATATTGACAGGATTGTAAAGATGCACATTTCTCCTATAAACATATCGGTCCATACTATGAATCCCGACCTGCGTGTTTCTATGATGAAGAACAAAAACGCAGGCAAGGTGCTGTCCTACCTTGATAAAATCAAGGAGGCGGGACTTACCATGAGGGCGCAGATAGTCCTTTGCAAGGGGGTTAACGACGGCGACGAGCTTCTGTATTCAATGCAAAGGCTCACCGAATATCTGCCCGAGCTCGACAGCGTTTCGATAGTTCCTGCGGGGCTGACGGCTCACCGTGAAGGGCTATATCCCTTGGAGCAGTTCACAAGGGATGAGGCGGCGGCAGTTATAGACACGGTAACCAATTTTGGCGATAAGCTGCTAGAAAAGCACGGCACACGCCTGTTTTTCGTAGGGGACGAGCTTTACCTGACGGCAGAGCGTCCTCTGCCCGATGCCGATTATTACGAGGGGTATCCTCAGATAGAGAACGGAGTAGGTATGCTGCGCTCCTTTATTGACGGGTTTGGAGTTTCCCTCGATACACTCACCGCACGCAGGCTGATGCGCCGACGTCACGTTTCGGTTGCGACAGGCGAGGCGTCCTATCCGTTTATATCCGAAATGTGTGCACAGCTTGAGAAAATATACCCACGCCTCACCGTGAGCGTACATAAAATAGTCAACGATTTCTTCGGTCACAGCATAACCGTTTCGGGACTTATGACTGGTAGGGATATATGCAATCAGTTAGCAGGCAAGGAGCTTGGACGGGAGCTTCTTCTCCCCGACAACTGCCTGCGTGACGGAGAGGATGTGTTCCTTTGCGGTATGACTGTTTCGGAATTGGAAAAGAATTTGAGTATCAAGGTACGTATGGCGGGCGATGATGCTGACAGCTTTGTGTCAGCTGTGCTCGGAAAAAGAAGGAGGTAAGATATGTCAAAGCCCATAATTGCAATTGTCGGCAGACCTAACGTTGGCAAGAGCACTTTTTTTAATAAAATTATCGGTCAGCGCCGTTCGATAGTCGAGGACACCCCGGGTGTTACCCGTGACAGAATTTACGGCGAGGGCGAATGGTGCGGCAGACGCTTCATTCTCATTGATACGGGTGGAATAGAGCCGAAAACCGACAGTGTAATTCTCAAAAAAATGAAGCTTCAGGCAGAAATAGCGATAGATACTGCCGATGCTATAATATTTATGTGTGACGTTCACGCAGGCCTGCTTGCTGACGACAGGGATATTGCCGTTATGCTCAAAAAGAGCGGAAAGCCTGTGTTCGTATGCGTAAACAAGGTTGACCGTGTCGGCGCACCCCCTATGGAGTTTTACGAGTTTTACGAGCTGGGCTTTGACTCCGACCCGATAGCTATATCCTCTCTGCACGGCAGCGGCAGCGGAGATTTGCTCGACGAGGTTCTGAGAGCAATTCCCGTCCGTGAGGACGAGAGCGAGGACGACGATAAAATAAACGTCGCTGTAATCGGCAAGCCGAATGCGGGCAAATCCTCAATAATCAACAAAATACTCGGCTCGGAGCGCCTGATTGTTTCGGATATAGCGGGCACTACCCGTGATGCCGTTGATACCGAATTTGAAAACGAGTACGGAAAATTCAACTTCATAGATACCGCAGGAATACGCCGTCAGAGCAAAATCGAGGACAGAATAGAGAAGTTCTCGGTGCTTCGCACACATATGGCGGTTGAGCGTGCGGACGTATGCCTTATAATGATAGATGCAGCCGAGGGTATAACCGAGCAGGACGAGAAGATTGCAGGAATTGCCCACGAGGCTGGTAAGGCATCAATAATTGTCGTAAACAAATGGGACCTGGTAGAAAAGGACAATAATACCGTAAAGCAGTTTACCGATAAAATCAGAACTGCGCTCTCCTATATGCCGTATGCACCGATAATATTCGTGTCGGCTATGACAGGACAGAGGGTGACAAAGCTCTTTGAGGAGATTTGCTACGTAAACAATCAGGCAAAGACGAGGATTTCTACGGGTATGCTCAACGACCTTCTGAGCGATGCGCAGGTCAAGCATCAGCCCCCCTCGGATAAGGGTAAGCGACTGAAAATCTACTATATGACACAGCCGACGGTTGCACCGCCTAGCTTCGTTATATTCTGCAACAGCGAGGAGCTGTTCCACTTCTCATATCAAAGATATATAGAAAACTGCATACGTGAGACCTTTGGCTTTGTCGGTACGCCGATAAGGATAATAGTGAGAGAGCGTGGCGAGGATAAGAAATAATGTTTGTAGATAATGTGAAAATTTACGTGAAGGCAGGCGACGGCGGTGATGGCGCAGTTTCCTTCCGCCGTGAGAAATACGTGGCGGCAGGCGGCCCTGACGGAGGCGACGGCGGCAACGGCGGAAGTATTATCTTCCGTGTTGACACAGGCACTAATACCCTGCTTGCTTTCAGATATAAGAGAAAATTTATAGCAGAGCGCGGCGAAAACGGCAAGGCGTGTAAAATGTGGGGCAAGGGCGGCGAGGACCTCGTCATTCTCGTTCCGCCGGGCACGCTTCTGCGTGATGCCGACAGCGGAAAAATAATTCACGATATGGCAAACGGCGAGGACTTTGTAGCCTGCAAGGGCGGCAGAGGCGGTTGGGGAAACCGTCATTTCGCAACCCCCACACGCCAGATCCCCCGATTTGCAAAGAAGGGTACAGCGGGCGAGGAGCGCAATATCCAGCTCGAACTAAAAATGATAGCCGACGTAGGACTTGTTGGCTTCCCCAACGTAGGAAAATCGTCAATCCTTTCCCGTGTTTCGGCGGCAAAACCGAAAATTGCCGATTATCATTTCACAACCCTCTCCCCCAACCTCGGAGTCGTTTCGGTTTCGGAGGGCAAGGGCTTTGTTATGGCAGATATCCCCGGTCTTATCGAGGGAGCGGCAGACGGACTCGGTCTCGGACACGAATTTCTGCGCCACGTTGACCGTTGCCGACTTCTCTTACACGTGGTTGATATATCCGCCTCTGAGGGCAGAAGTCCGATAGAGGATATAGAGAAGATTGACTTCGAGCTTGAAAAATACAGCAAGTCCCTATCCTCACGCCCCCAGATTGTCGTAGCGAATAAGGCAGATATAACAGACCGTGACGATGATTACGTAAAGGAATTTGAGGCATTTGTACGTGAGAGCGGACGTGAGCTTATGTACGTGTCCGCCGCAACGGGTGAGGGACTCCGTGAGCTTGTTAATAAGGTGAGCGAGCGACTTGCCGAAATGCCCGACACGACGGTTTACGAGCCTGAAATCGGCGAGGTTGACAATATGCTTGCAAAGAGCGTTGGCACTACCGACACTACCGTGAGAGTGGAGGACGGCGTTTACTACGTTGAGGGCGAGTGGCTTCTTAATCTTTTGGGACAGGTGAATTTTGACGATTACGAGTCGCTCGATTTCTTCCAGCGCGCGCTGATTAAAAACGGTGTGATAGATAAGCTGCGTGAGAGCGGAATTTCCGACGGCGATACCGTCAATATCTATGATTTTGAATTTGATTTTGTATTCTGACGAGGTGTTTTATGAATAAGGCTGTTGTTGACAGAAACAGAAAGCTCGGCGAGTCGGTTGTAAATTCTATGAAGCAGAGGCACTTTGATGCCTACTACTGCGAAAGCTGTGAAGAGGCAGTGGCTCTTGCCCTCTCGCTTATGCCCAAGGGCACGAGTGTAGGCTGGGGCGGCTCAGCCAGCATTGCCGAAGCAGGTCTTATCGACGCTATATACGAGAGCGGCGAATATGAAATTCTTGACCGCTCAAAGGTAAGCCCGGAGGAGCTTGAGGAATTTGCAAGGAGGGTTGCATTCTGCGATACCTTTCTTGCCAGCGCAAACGCAATAACCGAGGACGGACAGATAGTAAACGTTGACGGCAACGGCAACCGAGTCAGTGCAATGATATACGGCCCGAAGAGCGTCATTGTGGTAGCGGGCGTGAACAAAATTGTGAAAGCTCACGAGGATGCAGTTTCGAGAGCACGCAATACCGCCGCTCCGATAAACGCACAGCGCTTTGAGGTAAATACCCCCTGTAAGGGTAGTGGCAAATGTGCCGATTGCAAATCCCCCGACAGCATCTGCGCAACTATCGTCACCCACCGCCTTTCCAAGCCTGCAGGGAGAATAAAGGTAATAATCGTTGGTACGAATTTAGGTTTTTAATTAAATTACAAACAAAAAAGCTCCAATCGGAGCTTTTTGTTTTATGAATTTTTTGCTAAGCTTTTTTTCAAAAAAGCGCAAGTTCTCTTAACGAGGTCGCTTTTAAAACAAAAGGAGTATTCCCTCGGCGCAAAGGACTGCCGTGCAGGCGAGAATTGCTACTGTGACGAGCGAGCGCCTTTTGTATGCGGCGAATAGGGCAACCGCCGTTCCTACCGATGCGGAAATATAATTTCCCGTGGAATAGAAAATGAACGGAAAGGTCATTGCCGACAAAACCGCATAGGGTATGTAATAAAGCAGACTGTTTATGTAGCGCGAGGTGATTTTACGCCTGAAAAACACCATAGGTATCATTCGCACGAGGTAGGTAACCAGCGCCATAGTCAACGCCATAAGCGCCATATAAAGATACTTATTCATCGGCACTCTCCCCCTTATCCTCGTTCTCGCTCACGGGGAAGAAATATGCGCCGATTGCCGCAGAAACGAGCGCCGCAATTATGTAAACAAAGCCCTCGCCTATCCTGTTAAGATAGGGAATGAAGGTCAAAGCACAGCTGATGCCGACGCTAATCAGCATTACGGGTATTACGTGTGAGTCGCTCATTGCCGCAGGGATTATTATTGCGATAAACATAGCGTAGAGCGCAATTCCGAGCGCCGACATAACGATTTCGGGCAGAACGTTACCGATAAGACCGCCGATAAGTGTGCCCGAGGTCCACGACACCCACGGCAAGAGAATGAGCCCGTACATATATTTTCTCGTCACGGGCGTTTTCTGCGCAGAGGCTACCGCAAAAATCTCGTCGGTGATGCCAAAGGAGCAGAGCAGTCGGTCGGTGAGACGGAATTTTCCGTCCAGCCTTTGCGACAGCGTAAGGCTCATAAGGCAGTAGCGTGAATTGATTATCAGTTGCGTGAGAATTATCTCGGCAACGGTACCCATAGCCATTATAATTCCAAGTCCTGCGAGCTGACCTGCCGAGGTGAGATTGGTTGTTGACATAAGCGTAGCAATAAACCAAGGCATACCCCGTCCGACAGCGGTAACGCCGAATGCGAGCGACACGGCAAAATATCCGAGCGCTATCGGTATTCCGTCGTGAAGCCCACGCTTGAACGATAAGCTGTTATCCATATCAGTCAACGGTTATGCTCTTGATTTTCATATCAACACGGGGACGGTCAGAGTAGTCGGTAGGAATTTCTGCTATCTCGTCAACTACCTCAATACCCTCAACAACACGTCCGAAAGCGGCGTAAGAGCCGTCGAGGTGCGGAGCGTCCTTGTGCATTATAAAGAACTGAGAGGATGCGGAGTTGGGATTCATAGAGCGTGCCATTGATATGACGCCACGTGTGTGCTTTATCGGGTTGTTTACACCGTTAGCGGCAAACTCGCCCTTGATGTTTTCCTCGGAGCCGCCAAAGCCTGTGCCGAGAGGGTCGCCGCCCTGAATCATAAAGCCCTTGATAACACGGTGGAAAATAAGACCGTTGTAGAAGCCCTCTCTCGCCAGCTTTTCAAAGTTGGCAACGGTGATGGGGGCATACTCGGGGTAAAGCTCCAGCTTGATTTTTCCGCCGTTTTCCATTTCAATAGTAATCATTTTTTTATTCCTTTCATTTGTCTTAATATTTTTTTGTTCTTTTGTGTATAATTAACAGTAAGAAAAGTGTGGGGTGAAAAATATGAGGCTGTCGCAAATAGATTACAGAAAATGGGCGTATATAACCGTCTGCATCTTCGGCGCTCTTGCGTTTGCCTTTATATTTTTCAAATTTCTGATACCGATAGCATTGCCCTTCCTCATTTCTTGGGCGATAGCCTTTCCTGTCAGGCAGGCTGCGCATTTTCTTCATAGAAAAACGAAAATTCCAACGAGGGTGGCGAGCCTTATTCTGACAGCGCTCTTTATTGTCGGAATATTTCTCTTGCTCTTTTTGCTTGTCAGGCAGCTTGTAAGCGAGCTTGGAGGACTTTTCGCCTACCTTACTCAGAATCCCGATATGCTGTCGGATATGATGAGTGACGTGAAGGGCTTTCTTTGCTCAATTGTCGAGCTGCTGCCGTTTGATACCGACTCGGACAGCGTGTTTTTGAGAGTTGAGGAATATCTTGAGAGCTTTATGTCCGAGAGCGTTTCTGCGCTCGTCGCATATCTTCCCCGTCTTATCGGCTCGATAGCGATAGGGCTTCCTTCAATTATATTCTTTATACTCGTAACGACAATATCCGCATTCTATTTTTGCCTCGATTTGACAGCGATAAACAACAGTGTTCTGTCCGTATTTCCGCAGAAAATCAGGGTGGCTGTTTCATCGTTCAAGCGTGGAGTGTTCAAAACTGCGCTCCGCTATATCAGGGCGTACCTCACTCTGATGTTGATAATATTTGCTATGCTACTTATCGGCTTTCTTATCCTCGGAGTTGAATATTCCTTGCTTTTGGCGGTAATATTCGCCCTCGTGGACGTTCTGCCCGTGCTTGGCGTGGGAATTTTAATAATTCCTTGGGCGATTTTCTGCCTCATTACGGGTAAAATACCGCTCGGCATTGGTCTTTTGGTTCTTTATGCGGTTGTTACCGTCGTGCGCCAGTACGCCGAGCCGAGAGTTATCGGTAAGCATTTCGGTATTCATCCGCTTCTCACCCTCGTCGCAATGTACGCAGGGGTGCAGTTGTTTGGATTTATCGGTATGATTTTAGGACCTGTCGGGGTGGTTTTTTTGAAGGGTGTTCTGAAAAAGCCGAGCGAAAAATCTCCGCCCACGGTCTACACGAACAAAATCTTACCGAAATCGTAGAGTAGAGCATTTGAGAGTGAAAATGCTCTCATGCCCGCCTCGGTTATAAAATTCTTTATCTTTTCGTAGGACGGGTGCGCCTCAATACTACCCGTAAAATAAACCGTTTTACCGAAAACGCCGGATGCGCCGCCGATAAAGCCGTATTCGTACGGCGACAGCGCAACGCCGCCCCTATCAATAAGGCAAACGCTCACGCCCTCACGTTCTGCCGTATCTGCAATCGACTTATCCTCGGTTATTATGTGTGAGCTGTCAAGCACAACGGTAGAGCAGGCGGCGTATCCCTGCCTTACGTTTATAAGCCTGTGGGCAAGCTTGTGCACGCAGGGAGCGAGGCTGTCGGCTCTGCCAAAGGCTTTATCTCTGAGAAAAAAACAGTTGAATGCTATGTCCTTCGGATAATCGGGCGAGGGCGTCATGTCCTCGCATATAATCTGTATGCCGTTTTCTTCGAGAATATCAAATTCCCGTTTTGCTATCTGCCTGTATCCCTTATACGTATACACTGTGCTTCCGTGCAGAAGCATCAGCATATCGGGGTGTGACGATACAGGCTCTGAGAGCCTGTGAAAGGGCGGCATTGACAAAACCGAAAAGCCCTCGTTTTCAAGGGCGTTTTTTATATTGTCAGGCATGCGAAAGTCAACGATAGCAAAAGCCATAAAACCCCCGATAAATTAAAAACTCCGCCGTCGGCGGAGTTATTTAATTATGCACGCTCTACCTTGCCCGAACGCAGGCAACGGGAACATACATATACTGTCTTGTTTGAGCCTCCGACTACAGCCTTAACCTTACGGATGTTGGGCTTCCAAGTTCTGTTTGTCTTACGGTTGGAGTGGGAAACGTTGTGACCGAACACAACACCCTTACCGCAAACGCTACACTTTGCCATTTGGTGATACCTCCTAATTTGCATCAATATCCATTATTTTTTTCAATATCATAAATCGACAAGGTGTATTATAACACACAAAAATCGAAAATGCAATACTTTTTCAAAAAAACTTTCCAAAATTTTTTAACGGGTCAAATCGCTATCAGCAGAAGGCTGTGAAAACATAGAATAGAGCAACCGTCTGACAAGAACGATGCACACGTACGAAAGGAAAACGGTTATCAAAATAAAGGCGTAAACCCATATAATGTCGAGCCAATCCTCAAAAAACATAATTCCCGCTCTGTCGTCAATGTAGGTTACAACGTCAATTGTTTCGGGAACTATTCGCAAAAGCGCAAGCAGTGCGGTGGTTACCCATATTCCTGCGGCGTGAGGATTTTTGAGCGCAAAAAGACTCGGTGCGGCAAACGGAGCGCTGCGCCTGTCCTCAATTCCCCACATGAGAATTGCGAAAACCAAATAAATTGCCGTGTACTGCAAAAATATCACGATTGCCTGAATGATGCCTGCGGTTATTGCCAGTATATCGCCCCAGTAGTTGAGGACGGTTGATAAAACGCTCGGTATCATGAGCATAGCAGCGGCAATAACGGCATATGCTATCGCTTTTTTCCAGCCCCTCAGCTTGAGTGCGGTGTACACACACGCAACCGCAACGCAGGTGGTAGCGGCAGAGAAAAGCTGTGTGAAATAATAGAGAACCTTAGCAAACTCGGAGAGGTTTGCCGTCAGCGGATAGTATACGAGAAACAAAAGTGCGCTAACTACGTTTATGCACAAAAAGAGCAGGGTGTATGCGGTTAGCGGGCGCCGTGTGCAAAAATCTCTCATACCGTATCCTCCTTAATTTATCAATGGTAATATCTTACCACAACAAGCATCCAAAAACAAGACCTTTCGTAAAAAAATCATAAGGGAGAGCCTTTTCGAATAAAATCAAAGGAGAGAGAAACTTTTATGCAATAAAATTTTGAGAGGTGCTTATGTTGAATTGCAGTACTGAGGATTTCAGAGAAAAGGAGGTCGTCAACGTCTGTGACGGCAGACGGCTCGGCACGGTTGTAGAGATAGAATTCGATATGAACGAAGGACGCCTGACGGCAATTGTCGTTGCCGATGAATGCGGCCTTTTCGGCAAGAGCCGAGGGGAAATAACAATCCCCTGGTGCAGAATAGAGAAGATAGGCGAGGACGTCATTTTAGTAAACGGCGAGGGGCTTCTCCCGCCACCCGAGCCCCCGAAGAAAAAGCGCAGATAAGCTCATATCCGTAACTGTATCGGCTCAGTTTTCGGGGAAACGGCGCTTTTGCGGAAAATAAATTGTAAACATTTTGTAAACATGACAAAATTCTCTTGCAATTGAAGTCGGTATCCTATATAATATCAAATGCTGTGCAAAAATATGCGCGGTAAAAATAAATCTCACACAGCGTTTCGGCTTCCCGGTGCTCAATGAGTCGGAGCTATACGGCGCTGTGGCGGAAAAACCAAAAGGAGGAACATAAAAATGTTCGTAGTTTCGATCAAGCAGCTGCTTGAAGCGGGTGTTCACTTCGGTCACCCCACCAAAAAATGGAATCCGAAGATGGCGGAGTATATCTTCACCATGAGAAACGGTATTCACATCATGGACCTTCAGAAGACCGTTAAGAAATTTGAGGAGGCTTACAACTTTGTTCGCCAGGTATCCGAGGAGGGTGGAAACATTCTTTTCGTTGGAACGAAGAAGCAGGCGGCTGACTCTATCAAGGAGGAGGCAATCAAGTGCGGACAGTACTACGTTAACGTACGCTGGCCCGGCGGAATGCTCACCAACTTCAAAACAATCAGAAAGAGCATTGCAAGACTCAACGAGCTCGAGAAGATGAAGGAGGACGGAACCTTCGCACTTCTTCCCAAGAAGGAGGTTGCAGCACTTCAGAAGGAAATCGACGATCTCGAGAAGAACTATGGCGGTATCAAGACTATGGATACCCTTCCCGCAGCACTTTTCGTTGTTGACACACGTAAGGAGCACATCGCAATACTCGAGGCAAAGAAGCTCGGTATTCCCGTTGTTGCAATAGTAGATACCAACTGTGACCCCGATGATGCAGATTACATCATCCCCGGTAACGATGACGCTATCCGTGCGGTTAAGCTTATTGGCGGCGCACTTGCAGATGCAGTTATCGAGGGCAAGGGCGGCGAGCAGCTCACCGACGTAGAGGCTGCTACCGAGGATGCAGCAGAGGCACCCGCAGCCGAGGAGGCTGCTGAGGTAGCAGAGGAAGCTGCTGAGTAATTAAAATTAAGGAGAATAAAAATGGCTAATATCAGCGCAAAGGACGTAGCCGAGCTCAGAAAGCAGACCGGCTGCGGAATGATGGATTGCAAAAACGCACTTGTAGAGGCTAACGGAAACTTTGAGGAGGCTACCAAGATTCTTCGTGAGAAGGGTATGGCTACCGCCGCTAAGAAGCAGAGCCGTGTTGCAGCTGACGGTGTTGTTGACATAATGACTATCGGTAATACTACCGCTATGGTTGAGATTAACTCCGAGACCGACTTCGCAGCTAAGAGCGATGCGTTCAAGGAATTTACCAAGAAGATTCTTGAGGTTATCATCAATGAGAAGCCCTCTGATATCGCCGACCTCATGACCAAGAGCTATGACGGTGACAAGACCGTTGAGCTTGCGCTCACCGAGCTTTCGGGCGCAGTTATCCGTGAGAAGATAAGCGTTCGCCGTTTCGTTGTTGTTGACGGTATAGTCAGCACCTACATTCACGGCGCAGGCGCAACCGGCGTTGTAATCAGCTTCACCGCTGACGATGCTGTTGTAGCTAATGCAGATTTCGCTGAGGTAACGAAGAACGTTGCGCTCCAGGCTGCTGCAATGCCCTGTATGTACCTTGATAAGGCTTCTGTTCCCGCGTCCGTTGTTGAGGAGGAGAAGGCTGTGCTCAAGGCGCAGATGGCAAACGATCCTAAGATGGCAAACAAGCCCGAGAAGGTTCTCGAGGGCATCGTAACGGGTAAGCTCGGCAAGTTCTACGAGACCAACTGCCTTATGGAGCAGGCGTACGTTAAGGACGACTCTATGAGTGTTGCAAAGTACGTTGCAGGCGCAGCTAAGGCTATGGGCGGTAACATCACAGTTACTGGCTTCTACCGCTATGATAAGGGCGAGGGCATCGAGAAGAAGGAAGAAAACTTCGCAGATGAAATCGCAAAGATGGTAAACAACTAATCAGGTCTGCCGCATTTTGGCATAACCGCAAACAAAAAAAGAGGGCTCGACCCTCTTTTTTTGTTTACTATCGTCGTTTTCGACCTCTCGACGTACCCTCGTACGCCTTCGGATCGAAAAACGGCGATTTCTGCTCAAAATGCAACAGTCCTTTAACAGCGCAAAGCCGTGTTGACATTGAGGGGAGAGTTTGTTATAATATTTAAGGAAATAATAAAGGAATGGAGGGCACACCTTGAACATTCTTTACGAGGATGAAAATATCATTATAATAAATAAGGAAGCGGGGATTTTGTCGCAGAAAAGCGACAGTGAGCCGAGCGCCGAGAGCCTTGTGTCCGATTATACGAAAAGCCCCGTGTATATCCTTCATCGCCTCGACCGTGGAGTTAGCGGTGCGCTCGCCTTTGCGAAAAATCAGCGTGCGGTGGCAGACGTATCGAAAATGATAGCAGAGCACAGGGGCTTTGAGAAAACCTATCTTGCGGTAGTTTCGGGAGAGCCGAGCGATAGCGCCGTGCTTGAGGATTATCTTTTTAAGGATAGCGCGAAAAACAAGGTTTTCGTTGTAAAAAGCGAGCGAAAGGGCGCAAAATTTGCCCGCCTTTCATACAAAAGGCTTGCGAGCACCGAGGGGCTGTCGCTTTTGTCGGTAACACCCGAAACAGGCAGAACGCACCAGATACGTGTTCAGCTCGCATCGAGAAAAATGCCGATTTGCGGCGACGGAAAATACGGCTCACGGGTGAAGGGGAATATAGCCCTCTTTTCGCATAAAATCCGCCTCGAATATCCGAGGGGAAACGAAATTGAGGCAACCGCAACACCCGATTTTGCTCCCTTTGACCTTTTTTCACTCAAATGATGCTAAAAATTTCAAAATATACTTGAAAAAAGCAAAAAAATGTGTATAATAAAGATATGCATATTGATGAGAGAATAGGTGCGACTATCCCTTCCAGAGAGACGGCGTTCGGTGCGAGCCGTTGGGGAAATCCACTCATCCACTCTCGGAGTGCGTGGCGAGAGCCACGGGGAATGCCCCTTACAGCATAAACGAGCGGAAACGTTTTTACGTTTCAATTTGGGTGGCAACACGGAGTTCTTTCGTCCCATTTTCGGGGGAGAGGACTTTTTTATTTTGAAAAATTATTTTAAGGAGATATAAAATGCTGGACATTAAATTTGTCAGAGAAAATCCCGAAATCGTTAAGCAGAACATTAAAAACAAGTTTCAGGACGCGAAGCTCCCGATGGTTGACGAGGTTATAGCCCTCGATGCCGAGAGCCGTGCGCTGAAGCAGGAGGCGGACAGCCTTCGTGCTAACAGAAACAAAATATCGAAATCTATCGGCATGCTGATGGCTCAGGGCAAGCGTGACGAGGCAGAAGTAGCGAAAAAGCAGGTATCCGAGCAGGCAGAACGCCTCGCAGAGTGTGAGGCAAAGGAGGCAGAGCTCGAGGAGAGAATAAAAACTATAATGATGACCCTGCCCAACATAATCGACCCTTCCGTTCCTATCGGCAAGGATGATAGCGAAAACGTCGAGGTTGAAAAATTCGGCGAGCCTCTCGTTCCCGACTTTGATATCCCCTACCATACCGAAATTATGGAGCGCTTCGCAGGTATTGACCTCGAGAGTGCGGGCAGAGTAGCGGGCAACGGCTTTTACTATCTTATGGGTGATATCGCTCGTGTTCATTCCGCTGTTATTTCCTATGCACGTGACTTTATGATTGACAGAGGATTTACCTACTGCATACCTCCCTTTATGATAAGGTCAAACGTCGTTACAGGCGTTATGAGCTTTGCCGAAATGGACGCTATGATGTATAAAATTGAGGGCGAGGACCTCTATCTCATCGGTACGAGCGAGCACTCTATGATAGGTAAGTTTATCGACCAGATTATCCCCGAGGCAGAGCTGCCCTATACGCTGACGAGCTATTCCCCCTGCTTCCGTAAGGAAAAGGGCGCACACGGTCTTGAGGAGCGTGGAGTTTACAGAATACATCAGTTTGAAAAGCAGGAAATGATTGTAGTATGTAAGCCCGAGGAGAGCCCGATGTGGTTTGATAAGCTCTGGCAGAACACGGTTGATTTGTTCCGTTCGCTCGATATTCCCGTCAGAACTCTCGAGTGTTGCTCGGGCGACCTTGCGGATTTGAAGGTTAAGTCGGTTGACGTTGAGGCTTGGTCACCCCGTCAGAAGAAATATTTTGAGGTCGGTAGCTGCTCCAACCTCGGCGATGCTCAGGCACGCCGTCTGAAAATACGTGTAAACGGCGAAAACGGCAAATATCTTGCCCATACGCTCAACAACACGGTTGTCGCTCCCCCCAGAATGCTGATAGCATTTTTGGAGAACAATCTAAATGCCGACGGCTCCGTAAATATCCCTGTTGCGCTTCGTCCTTATATGGGCGGAAAAGAGAAGCTCATTCCGAAAAAATAATCCCCTATGCCTTTGCATAAGGAAAATTAAGAAAGGACGGGTTATCCCCGAAAACTGTTATGAGTAAGTGTGTACTTTGTAAAAAGGTTATTGAAAACGAAGATCCTGCAATGCTTTGCGTGAGCGGCTCGGGTATGCCGTGCCTTATCTGCGACACCTGCGAGGAGGCATTCAATACTGTCCTTGACAGCGAGGATAAGGGTGAAATCAGGCAGGCGCTTGAGCATATAACCTCACAGTTCAACGGAACTCACAGCACGATAGTTATCGAGGCGGTGAACGAAATCCTCTCCGACGCCTCAGCCCTCGCCCGTGAGGTCTCAAAGGAACTCAAGGCAGAACTGGAATCCACCAAGGAAGGCTGACAAGAATCACAAAAAACAACGGGCTCGGTTTTCGCCGAGCCCGTTTTTCTTGACAAAATAAGCGGGTAATGATACAATAATTGTGATAGGTATATTTACACTGATACAATTATTACTTGCGTAGTCATCAAATGCTTTTTAACAAGGAAATTTCAAAGATAACAGTATTAATGCTTGGGATATTTGCAAGGCAATAAAACGAGTTGGTATAAACTATTTGTATAAGAAAGGAAAAATAAATGGTAAGAATTAAGCTAAATTTATTCGAATCCATTGTTGTTGCAATAATGTTGCCTAATATGGGGTTTGTTGCTACAACCTTTCTATTAATTGTATCCCTGATAGTAAAACAGGACCCGATTGTGTACAAGGGAATTTCAATTTCGTATGTTGTATGCTTTGTTTTGCTGGTACTCGCTATTGCTTTTTGCATATTTATTAGCAAAAAAAGCAAGAGGGAGTTGGTTTTGTGTGGGGAAAGGCTCAAATTTCTTAAACGGGAATATTCAATAGAGCAAGTAATCTCTTGCAAGTATTATGTATGCAAGTGGTATGCAATGCCGATTGCATTTGTTTACAAGCAGCAAGCGGCTGGATTGATTGATATTAAACTGAACACCGGCGAAAGCATACGCTTTAAGATATTATACAAGGACTACCTGAAATTGAAAAACAGTATTCACAACATCGTTGAAGTATAATGATTATATAGTCAAGCAAGATTTTAGTTGCATTGATTGAAGTGATTAAAAAAGGAGAAAGTGCTTGTGAAAATCAAAATTTCAAAAAACAAAAGCATAATGAAATACAAATTTAAGCCACTGGACAATTTACAGTTGAATTTCGTTTGTATATTTTACATTTTTATAATTTTACCTTTGGATATAGGATGTCTGTTGGTTTGCTTGAAGAATTTTAACATCCAATATTTTATTGTCAGCATTGTTTTTACATTAATCCCGCTTCTTGTACTGCTTTTGGTTAGAATATTTTATCCATACAGATATGAAATTTGTGATGGGAATATTACAAAATACAAAAGAGAAAAGGTATTGCTTAAAATCGAAGTGGATGATTTGAAATCAATAATTGTTAGAAAGGCAACAGTGATTGATTACTTCAAGTTTGTTTTTTCTTTAATCTCTCATTATAATTTGTCAACCAAAAACATAACTTCGGCATCCTTAATATTTAAAAAATATGAGGTTCTGACAGATTACAATTATGGCGAGTTTAAAAGGCTACCTTTAAATGATAGTTCAATATCAGACAGCACGGAATATGTAGAAATTATCTCGTATAGAAAGATTAAGAAAGTGGCGAAAATTTTGAATATTAGTTTGCAAGAAATATGATATTGTTTTCAGAGTTGGTAGAATCAGTAATTCTTGGCTTCTCCAAAAAACTTAATATCATGTTGTTCATCATGCATAATGGTTGAAACAAGGGGATACCGCTTCGTAAGAGGCGGTAGTTTTTTTGATGGCTTTTTGAAGTGCAATTTTATACAAAAAGAAAAGGTGTTGCGGTCGCAACACCTTTTAATTTGGTTTGTGTTTTATGCCTTATCCTTGGAGCCGAAGAGCTCGATTTTTTCACGGACAGTAGCCTTGATTGCCTCAACGCCGGGAGCGAGAAGCTTTCTGGGGTCAAAGCCCTTGCCCTGAAGGTCCTTGCCGTCCTCAACGTACTTGCGAACTGCTGCCGCAAATGCGAGCTGGCACTCGGTGTTAACATTTATCTTGGAAACGCCGAGGTCTATAGCCTTCTTTATCATATCTGCGGGAATGCCCGTGCCGCCGTGAAGAACGAGGGGCATAGCGCCTGTGAGCTTCTGTATGTTATCAAGGGTTTCAAAGGAAAGTCCCTTCCAGTTTGCGGGGTATTTTCCGTGAATATTACCGATACCTGCCGCAAGCATGGTAACGCCGAGGTCTGCAATCATCTTGCACTCGTCGGGATCAGCGCACTCGCCCTCTCCGATAACTCCGTCCTCTTCGCCACCGATAGCGCCTACCTCTGCCTCAAGAGAAAGACCCTTTTCCTCGCAAATAGCAACGAGCTCCTTCGTCTTTGCGATGTTTTCGTCGATGGGGTAGTGTGAGCCATCAAACATTACAGAGGAAAATCCAGCCTCGATGCACTGCATAGCGCCCTCGTATGAGCCGTGGTCAAGGTGCAGAGCAACGGGAACCGTGATGCCGAGACCCTCAATCATACCCTCAACCATTCCAACGATGGTCTTATATCCGCACATGTACTTGCCTGCGCCCTCGGATACGCCGAGAATTACGGGGGAGTTCATCTCCTGCGCAGTTTGCAGAATAGCCTTCGTCCACTCGAGGTTGTTGATGTTGAACTGACCGACTGCATAGTGGCCTGCCTTTGCCTTGTTTAGCATTTCTTTTGCTGAAACTAACATTTATTTAATTCCTTTCAATTTAATCTTCACCTAATATTATACCGCAAAAAGCGAAAAAAGCAATACCAACTTTCAAAAAAATACTAAAAAACCAAAAAATGCAGAAGCATGCAGAAAAAAGATTGATTTAATTTTAACAATTTCTGCGAAAACACTTGAAAAATGTAAATATGCGTGCTATAATATACGAGAATGTGTATATAAATAAAACATTTTGCATTTTTGATTATTTCAAGGAGGTTTTTTCTATGCAGAAAAAAATCGGCAAGCTCCCGTTCAAGGGAACCGAGGAGCAGAAAAACAGGCTCGACGCCGTAATCGCTGAGAACAAGCATGATAAGAGCCGTCTTATGGCGGTTATGCAACAGGCTCAGGACATCTACGGTTATCTGCCGGTCGAGGTTCAGGAAATGATAGCTGAGGGTATGGACGTGCCCATGGAGAAGGTGTACGGAGTTGCAACCTTCTACGCACAGTTTTCACTCTCACCGAAGGGTGATACCGACATATCGGTTTGCCTCGGAACTGCTTGCTACGTTAAGGGCTCGGGTGATATATTCGATAAGCTTTCCGAGATTCTTGGAATAGGCGCAGAGGAATGCACTCCCGACGGTAAGTTCTCGCTCACCGCCTGCCGTTGCATCGGCGCATGCGGACTTGCTCCCGTTCTCACCGTAAACGGCGAGGTTTACGGACGTCTTACCGCAAACGATGTTCCCGCAGTTCTCGCACAGCACGGATTTGAAAAATAATTGCCAAAAAGGCTCAGAATAAATTTGGAGGAACACTGATGAAAACAGTAGCAGAATTGAACGCGGCTCGTGCGAAGGCACTCAAAACCGTCGTTCTGCGTAAGGCTGAGGAGGTCCTTGATAAGACCGTTAAGTCCGACTACAAGCGCAACGTTCTAGTTTGCGGCGGTACGGGCTGTACCTCCTCTCACAGCGACAGACTCGTTGACAAGCTCAATGAGGAAATCAAGGCAAACGGACTCGAAAAGGACGTTCAGGTTATAATGACGGGCTGCTTCGGTCTTTGCGCTCTCGGACCTATTATGATAGTATATCCCGAGGGATGCTTCTACTCAATGGTTGAGGAGAAGAATATCGCTCGTATCGTTAAGGAGCATTTCGTTGAGGGTAACCCCGTAACCGAGCTTCTTTACGACGAAACCGTCGCTGACGACGGCAGCATCAAGTCGCTTGACGAAACCGACTTCTACAAGAAGCAGGTTCGTGTATCGCTCCGTAACTGCGGAGTCATCGACCCGATGAACATCAATGAATACATAGCACGTGACGGTTATCAGGCTCTCGCTAAGTGCCTGACCGAGTACACCCCCGATGACGTGATCAAGGTTGTGACCGATTCAGGTCTTCGTGGCAGAGGAGGCGGAGGCTTCCCCACAGGACGCAAGTGGGCTCTGACTGCCCCCAACAAGGCACCTCAGAAGTACGTAGTTTGTAACGCAGATGAGGGCGACCCCGGCGCATTCATGGACCGTTCGGTTCTCGAGGGTGACCCCCACTGCCTTATCGAGGCTATGGCTATCGCAGGCTACGCTATCGGCGCATCTATGGGTTACGTTTACGTAAGGGCAGAGTATCCTATCGCGGTTAACCGCCTTGACAACGCAATCAAGGCTGCACGTGAGACAGGATTGCTCGGCAAGAACATATTTGGCACCGGCTTTGATTTCGATATGGAAATCCGTCTTGGCGCAGGCGCATTCGTTTGCGGCGAGGAAACCGCACTTATGACCTCTATCGAGGGTAACAGAGGCGAGCCCCGTCCCCGTCCCCCGTATCCTGCTGTCAAGGGTCTTTACGGTTGCCCCACAGTTGAGAACAACGTTGAAACCTTCTCAAACATTCCTCAGATAATCCTCAAGGGTGCAGAGTGGTTTGCATCTATGGGTACTGAGAAATCCAAGGGTACGAAGGTATTTGCTCTCGGAGGAAAGATTAAGCACACAGGTCTTGTAGAGATACCTATGGGTACCACCCTGCGTGACATTATATATGAGATAGGCGGAGGCGTTCCGAACGGCAAGCAGTTTAAGGCCGCACAGACGGGCGGTCCCTCAGGCGGATGTATTCCCGCACGCCTTATCGATACCGAGGTAGATTACGACAACCTCGTTTCCATCGGCTGTATGATGGGCTCAGGCGGACTTATCGTTATGGATGAGGACACCTGTATGGTTGATATGGCTAAATTCTTCCTTGAATTTACCGTTGACGAATCCTGCGGTAAGTGCACACCCTGCCGTGTAGGAACCAAGCGTCTGCTTGAAATGCTCGACAAGATTACGAAGGGCGAGGGTACTCTCGAGGACATCGACAGAATGGAGGAGCTCTGCAACTATATCAAGGCGAACTCCCTCTGCGGACTCGGACAGACTGCTCCTAACCCCGTTCTCTCAACTCTTAAATTCTTCCGTGACGAGTACGTAGCTCACGTTGTGGACAAGAAGTGTCCCGCAGGCGTATGTAAGGATCTGCTCAGCTTCACTATCGACAAGGATAAGTGTATCGGCTGCGGCAAGTGCGCTAAGAACTGTCCTGTTGAGGCTATCAGCAAGACCGACTACGTTGCACCCGGACACAAGCTTCCCTCGTATGAGATTGATACGGCTAAGTGCGTGAAGTGCGGCGTATGTATGAGTAACTGTAAGTTCAATGCAGTAAGCAAAGGTTAAAGGAGGGCTGTCATAATGGAAATGCTTAACGTAAAAGTAAACGGCATCGCTGTCAGCGTGCCCAAGGGCTCGACCATTTTGGAGGCTGCCCGTGTTGCAGGCGTGGAAATCCCCACTCTCTGCTATATGAAAGAGAAAAACGAAATCGGCGCTTGCCGTATCTGCGTAGTTGAGGCTACGGGTGCAAGAGGTCTTGTTACCGCCTGCGTATATCCCGTAACCGAGGGTATGGAGATTAGCACCAACACCGCTAAGGTAAGAGAGGCGAGAAAGACCACTCTTGAGCTGATACTCTCAACTCACGACAAAAAGTGTCTTTCCTGCTCACGCTCAACCAACTGCGAGCTTCAGAAGCTCTGCCGTGACTACGGTGTTGACGAAAACGCATTCGAGGGCTTCAAGCCCAAGTACGAGATTGACGACTCCGCTCCTCACCTCGTACGTGATAACAACAAATGTATCCTCTGCCGCCGCTGCGTAGCAGTATGTCAGGAGCAGTACGTTTCCGTCATCGGCGCAAACGACAGAGGAATTGATACCAATATCGGCTCTCCGTTCAATGCAAAGCTCAACGACGTTCCCTGTATCTCTTGCGGTCAGTGTACCGTTGTATGTCCTACGGGCGCACTTGTTGAGAAGGACGATACCGATAAGGTTTGGGCAGCTCTCGCTGACCCCACAAAGCACGTTGTAGTGCAGACCGCTCCCGCTATCAGAGCAACTCTTGGCGAGTGCTTCGATATGCCTATCGGAACTAACGTAGAGGGCAAGATGGTTGCGGCTCTCCGCCGCCTCGGCTTTGACAAGGTATTCGATACCGATTTCGGCGCTGACCTCACAATCGTTGAGGAGGCAAACGAGCTGGTTGAGCGTGTGAAGAACAACGGCACTCTGCCTATGATTACATCCTGCTCACCCGGTTGGATTAAGTTTGCTGAGTATTACTATCCCGAGATGCTCGGTCACCTCTCCTCCTGCAAGTCACCTCAGCAGATGACAGGTGCGGTTATAAAGACCTACTATGCAGAGAAGATGGGTATCGACCCCAAGGATATCGTAGTAGTATCTGTAATGCCCTGTACGGCGAAGAAATTTGAGATTGGCAGAGCAGACGAGAGCGCAGCAGGCGTTCCCGACGTTGACGTAGCTATAACCACCCGTGAGCTCGGCAGAATGATTGACAGAGCAGGCATTAAGTTTGCAAATCTTCCCGACGAGCAGTTCGATTCACCTCTCGGTGAGGGAACAGGCGCAGCCGTAATCTTCGGCGCAACGGGCGGAGTTATGGAGGCAGCTCTCAGAACCGCTAACGATTGGCTCACAGGCAAATCGAACGATAACATCGTATTCGAGGAGGTTCGTGGCACTATGGGCCTCAAGGAGGCAAGCTACGATCTCGCGGGACTTAAGGTTAAGGTTGCTGTTGCCAGCGGCGCTGCTGCGGCAAAGACCGTTATGGACAGAATCAAGAGCGGTAAGGCAGATTGGACCTTCGTTGAGATAATGGGATGCCCCGGCGGCTGTGTAAACGGCGGCGGACAGCCTATCCAGCCTCAGTACGTTCGTGATACCGTAGACCTCAAGGCTGAGAGAGCAAAGGCTCTCTATGCACAGGACGAGGCTACTGTCCTCAGAAAGTCGCATGAGAACCCCGCAGTAAAGAAGATTTACGAGGAGTACTACACCGACGGCTTCGGCGGTCACAAGGCACACCACGACCTGCATACAAGCTATGTAGCTCGCAAGAAGTACAACTAAAAAACAAAGCGCACCTACCTTTCGGCAGGTGCGCTTTTTGTATAACAATGAAAACCACGCGATAGTCGCGTGGTTCAAAAAAGGTTAACCGATGAAAAAATCCTCCGTATGTGATATAATTAGAAGGACCTGCCAGTCGAACTAAGAATAATACGGAGGATTATCTATGAAAAAAGAAGCCATAGACAACAATATTTTAGCACATACGAAATGGAATTGCAAGTACCACATTGTCTTTGCGCCAAAATACAGGCGTAAGGTGTTTTTCGAAGAAAAACGATTGGAGATAAGAGAAATATTCAGAAAGTTATGCCAATGGAAAGGTGTAGAAATTATAGAGGGCGAGGTATGTCCGGATCATATACATATGCTGGTAAGCATCCCGTCCAAAATGAGCGTTTCGGGCTTTATGGGTTATCTCAAAGGCAAAAGCGCACTTTTGATTTTTCAAAAGTGGGGCAATATGAAATTTGCCTACCGAAACCGCGAGTTTTGGTGTAAGGGATATTACGTTGATACCGTGGGGAAGAACACGAAAGCAATAAAGG
>JAFVRG010000005.1 GCA_017504405.1 Clostridia bacterium
GCGAGGGTCTGGCAATAGGAGCTAAGGCTGTGTGCAGAGATGTTGACGAAGCAACCGATATTGAGTACGGCTTTGTAGGCGAGAGTGTCAAGGAGAATATTATAATAAAGGAAAAGTGTGATGAATACGAATACACCTTTAGGGTAAATTCTCATGGCCTCACCGCAAAACTGTCCGAGGATAAAAAGGAAATAGGCTTCTATGCCGACGAAAGTCCCGAGGACGTAAAATTCAAAATCCCCGCCCCCTTTATGTTCGACGCAAAGGGTGATACCAGCACCGACGTTCATTACGAGCTAAAGGACAATGGCAAGGGCGAATATACCTTTAAGGTAATAGCCGATGCCGACTGGATTAACAGGGACGCCACCGCCCTGCCCGTTACACTCGACCCTCATATCATTTCGTGCTATAACTCTATCGTTCTTTCTCACACCTCTTACACAAAGGACTCAGGCGGTAATTACGCTTTGTTGAACGACGGCTATATTCATTCCGGACACGATGATACGTATTCATATGAAACGCAAATCACTGTGAGAAGATCTAATATTGTTGAATTAAAAAGAATCAACACGGTAAAACTGATGCTCGCAGTTAAGGAAAAGCCAAGCGGCGACACTAATTTTTTTGTTGACGGTGAAGCGGTAAGCTTTTCAATCGAGGATAATTATACGCCTATAGATATAACGGAAAGATATTTGGATACCACCGATTCATTTAATATCGTGCTTACTGACGATGAAACTGTAGGACATACTACTTTCTACGGAAGCACAAGTGCGCTTTATGCTCCGTGTATTGAAATTGTATATTTAGGAAACGTAAAATCTATTCCGACAACAAAAAGCATTCCTTCTGTTCCAAAAACAAACGTAGGAATTAATGTAGCAAACGGATCATCAACTGTTTCTTTCTGTTCTGTTGCTCCCGAAAACTCCGTTATGGGTATAGAAATACATAATACCTACAAAAATGGAACTGATAGCTTTGGCGTTGGTAGAAGTATGCGTTGGAACCTCAATGAGAAGCTGGTAAAGTCAGCAGATTCAAATAACTATATCTATACTGACGGTGAGGGAAACGTTCACACCTTTGAGGAATATTTCTATTACATTAATTCTGACAATGACAAGATTTATCTTGACAAAGAGCAGGTGTTCATTGACGAGGACGGAAACCTTAGTTATCTGTCTGGAAGCTATAGAGCATACCGTGAGTATATAAGTGACACAGGACTTGTGATAGTTACACAGCCGGAAAACATTAACTTTATTGAGGACTATGAGTCTCGCTCTGATGAAAGGGTAAAGCTTGAGGATGAGGTAGAGTCATACAAAAATGCCCTTGAGGAATACGTTGCTATCGACAGTGACGGGAATCAGCAAGCCGAATTTTTGAATCCCTCAAAAGCAACTATGAACTCTTTCATTTCAAAGGTAAAGAATAACGGTTATTCCATCGTTACAAAATCTGAAGCGCTCAGTTATAAGTCCTTAAAGCTTCAGGAAAATGCTTTAGAACTACAGATAACGAGTTTTTCTCATCAAAACACAGCCTCTCAACACCAAGATGAGAGCTACCGTTTGCAGCAGGTTGGAAACAATTTAAGCAGCCTAGAAAAATCAAATAGCACGGCAAGTGATGCGGAAAAGGATACATGGGTATCACATTATGGAAATCTTAATAGCAATATTAGTTTGCTTAGAGGAGATTTGACCACACAGAGGACTAATAACAATAATGCAAATAGCAATTGTAGCTCTCAAAAAAGCAATATCGTCAACCAGCTTTATTATTTAAGAAAAAAATGTTCAGTTGAGGACTTTGAAAGCTATTGCAGGAAATATTTTAAGCTTCTGCATAAGCTTGATAAGCTTAACACATATGAGCCTGTAAGCTTCTTAAAGGACGGCGGCGTTATAAAGGGATATAATAAGGCGGGGGCATTGGTATCAATATACAATTCAAGCGGCAACGAAGCAAAAATAGAGTTTAACGCAGACGGCTTTATAAACAGGTTGTACGACAAGGACGGAAAACAGGTACTGTTCCATTATGATCCCAAAAAGCGGGTCGACTGCGTTACCGATATATACGGAAGAAAAGCTAAGTATAGATACAATAATGCAGGAATGTTGAGCACAGTAACGTTTGAAGATAATACCAGCCTTACCTTTGGATATACGTCTGATTCTCGGCTGTCCAATATATATGACAGCGATATTCGAAAGGCGTCGTTCTCCTACACGGACGGCAAGTTAACTAAGGTTGAAAGCTCTACAAAAGCAACCGCTAAAACGTTTGGTAGCATTACGAAGAAAAACATATATAAAACGCTTTTGACTACAAATATCACCTATTCCTCTGACGGACTTGCTACAACCATATCCGATACTGACGGCATCACGGAGTATTATGTTTTTGATGGCGACGGAAGAAACATCGAGCATTACATTGAGGAGCACGGTGTAGTAACCTCGGCACAAAAGCACGAATATGTCGAGCAGTACAGAGTTCGTACCGCAAATGCCGATAAGTACACTCTTGGCATTGCTCCCTATGAAAGCTTCGTTTTTGAAGAGGGTGATTATTCGAAAATCACGCTTGACCACTTCGTCAGGGTGGCAAAAAGAAATTCGCTTTATAAGCTTGACGGAGATATTAGCGTCACAACCGAAACAACCTATACCTATGATGTAAATAATAATTGCATCAAGGAACGTGCGAAGGTAGATATCAGCGGTGACAGTACAACCTATTATGTTGTAAAAAAATATCATTATAATGAAAATCAGTTGCTGACAAAATGTGAAAGCTATGTAGAGGGTGAGGAAACCAAGAGCGGTATTAACGTAGAGGAATATTTGTACGACAGTATCGGCAATATAACAAAAACCTGCTATTATAACAGCCTCGACGTATCGTGCAAAAAGTGGAGCGAGAGTGAATATGAGGGAAACAAGGTTGTAGCAGAGCTTGACGCTCTTGGAAAGCACAAAATAACTCTTAAATATTCGGAGAACGGCGACACCGTTGAATATAAATATCCCGACGGCTCTGTGTTTACTAACGTGGAAACCGCTGATACAATTGCAGGGGCTATAACCTCGTCTGATGAATTCGATGAGGGCAACTCTACGTCTAAATCCTACACCGACGGACTTCTGACTCGTGTTGTCAGCGGCAATAATGAAATCAGGTACACCTATGACGAGAAGGACAGGCTCGATACCGTTTCCCTTAACGGCGAGGATTATGTAACCTACGATTACAGTGAGGACGATGCCACGTTTGAGGGAAAAACCGTAGATAAGGTTGTCGTAACCAACGCTAATGGTGAGAGCTTTACCACCTACACCGATAAGTTTGGAAATGTTGCAAGAACGGATTTCGGCAACTCAATTCAAATGCTCGCTACGTACAATTCGGACAATTCTATCAGTACCGTAACGGATAATGTCACTAATGATATTCTCTTTCATAATTATGAAAGCCACAAACTTTCAGGCGTTATCGTTGAAAATAACCTTGATATGATTTTAACTGAAAATTGGATTTATAATTCGAGAGGGAATGTTTGCATGAAACGAATTGCGGACAATCAGTCGTTCTGTCATCTGTACACTTATAATTACGACGAAAATCTCTATAATTCGCCCTTGACATCGGTAATTTTAAATGATACAATAGAGATGAAACCTACTTATGATGCGCTTGGAAGAACAACGGCAAAGGAAATAGAGATCAATGGTACCGCGGTGCTTGGCGAGTATTACTATTTCAGAAAGCACGGCGACCGCACCTCGGATATGATTTCGACTATCCGTTACGGCGGCATGAAGAACGGTAATCCTTGTATAGGTGACGGTATCAAGTATCACTATGACTGTATGGGTAACATTGACCGTATCTATGAAAACGGCATACTTACCGCATCGTATGGCTACGATTTCCTCGGAAGAATTGTAAGAGAGGATAACAAAGTCCTCAATTTTACAAGAGTATTTGCATACGATAATAACGGAAATATTCTTTCGACGAGAAAATGCGAATACAGTCTTAAGGATTTTGACGAGCTTATCTTCATCGAGGAGAAAGAATATCTCTACGATACTAAGAGCGATAAGCTCCTTAGCTATAACGACGAAACCTTCGTATATGACGATATAGGTAACCCGACTACGTACAGGGGCAAAACCGCAACGTGGGCAAAGGGCAGGCAGATGACCTCGTTCGACGGTACCACCTTTACCTACAACGGCAGAGGCCAGAGAATTTCCAAGGGTGACATCATGTTTACTTATGACCCCGAGGGTAATCTAATCAAGCAGAACAACGGCCTTGAATTCTTCTACTTCGGCTCGTCTGTTGCAGGCTTTATCTACAACGAAAGCTTCTATGTATACAAGAAGGATGCACTCGGTAACATCATTGAGATACTCGATAGCAACGGAAACACCGTTGCCAAGTATGCATACGATGCTTGGGGTAACCACAAGATATATGACGGTGACGGTAGAGAGGTTATAACCACATCCCATATTGGAATTCTTAATCCGTTCAGATACCGTAGTTACTACTTTGATACTGAAACAGGACTCTATTTCTTGCAGTCAAGATACTATGACCCTAAGATTGGTAGATTCATAACCATCGACGATCACTCATACCTCGATCCCGATACCATAAATGGAGTAAATCTCTACGCATATTGCGGCAATAATCCTGTAATGAATGTCGATCCTAATGGATGTTTTTGGGATATTATCCTTGATGTTTTTTCTATAGGTTGGAGTTTATATGACTTTATCAAAAATCCTTCTTGGAAAAATTTTGGTTGGCTGGTTTTGGATGTAGCTTTTGCTGTAGTACCTTTTTTAACTGGTGGCTCTTTAATAAAAGGGGCATTGAAGTTAGATAATGTTGCGTATGTTGGTAAAGGGATAAATAAATTTGATAATGTTTATGACATGGTTGTCCTTGGGAACAATATGGAAAGGGTAACCAATGTTGCCTTGGATATAGGAGCAACATTCTATGGAGGTTATGGACCGTTAAATACATTGTCTGTTTTAGGAAAGATGGACGAAGCCACTAGCATTATGAAATATGCGGCGAAATTGGATAACACAAGGTTTATAATTGATAAATTCAATGACGGATACAAATTTATTCATATTGGTAGCGATGGCAGAGGATTTTTCAAAATGATGAAATCAGCTTACGGCATGGAGTTGAAAGTCTTGTACAGATTGAAGCTTGGAAATAAACTTCATAAATCATGGTGGTTGTTCAATTCTTTGAGGAGGATTGCTAGCGAATGAATAGGGTAAAGCAAATCATATTGTCAAATTTATATGGCTATATAAATGAAAGTGATGTTAATCTCTATTCTCAAGACGGTTTTTGGAAATATACTATTAAAATAAAGGATTACTTTTTAGAAATATCATATGACGTAATGGATAATTTCTATAGAATAAAAATTGATAATATGCACAATAATTTTTTACAACATACTACATTTTTAACCAAATCAAAAAGATTTAAAAAGGACATAAAAAAGCATTTGAAATATAATAACATAAACGGCCAATCTTTTGAAAATCAAATGCTTGGTTTCGCTGACATATTAAAAAAAAATTTAGATATTGACGGTAATTTAAGCCATTTGGAAAAAACTTATGTTTCCGATGTAAAATTTGATGGAATTTTTATATAACGTTAAAATGCGTAGAAAAATACATTTTCTAATTTTTAGTGGTATATTAGTCAGGGCTACCGCTTCGTAAGAGGCGGTAGTTTTTTATTCTTGACATCGGTAACTTTAAATGATACAATACGCTTTTTGAAAAAAGCTTAGCAAAAACTTTTGTAAAGATAAAAATGAAGGTGAGGCACTTTTTTGTGCCTCACCTTTTTTGTTTGCGGTTATGCCGAAATGCGGCAGTCCCGTTATACTCTTTCTACACGTCCGCCGGTAAGAAGAATCATCTTAACGGCCTCGATAGAATAGCTCTGAAGTTCAACTGTGAGAGGCTTATCCAGAACACCGTGAGCAAGAACCTTTACATAGCCGACGTTTTTCTTGATAAGGCGCTTTGCTTTAAGCGCATCAAGCGTTACAACGTCACCTGCATTGAAGTGCTTGGATATTGTATCAATGTTTATAATATCCTTCTTACCCTTGTATTCCTTGCCTGTACGGTGGTCCTCAATGGCTGCCTTAGCAACCTTATCGGAGATTATTGAATCAACCTCCTCGGCAGAAGCTACGTCAACGTGCTTTTTGTCTATCTCCATAAGGCTTTGACGGAGCATGAATTCCTCGTAGCTCTCCTCGGAGATAAGCTCCTTGATAAGACCCTTGGCAACCAGTGCGTCGGTGCTCTCATAGGGGAGCCTGTAATCTACGTTTGCGTCATCAGCTTTAACGAGGCCGAATTTCTCTGCAATAGCGGCAATGAGCTCCAGCGCATATTTTGCACGGCGCTCTCCCGTTATTCTGTATCTTGCGGGAGTGTCTGCGTATTTGTTGCTTTCAACCTTTTCAAGTCTGTACTTAGTGCCGTTGTAGTCATCTGCGTTCAGAGCGAGATAGAGGTTAAGCGTCTTTCCTCTTACAGTAAATTTGAGAAGCTTCGTTCTTCCCGAGTTTATGCTGTCATAGTTCCAGGAAACACGGGATGAGGTCTTCTTGTAGGAAAGGATTGCGTTCTTTATATTAGAATAGTAGGATTTTGTTTCATCGGATGCCTGAATGAGTCTTGCCGTGAAGGACTTGTCGTATCTCGCTATTATTGCGAGGCCAGTTTCCACGTCAATTCCCTTGAATACAACTGCATCCTCTTTTTCGGGCTCAGCAGCGGGCTCAGCGACAGGCTCAACCACAGGCTCAGCGACGGGCTCAGCGACAGGCTCAGCGACAGGCTCAGCGACAGGCTCAGCGACAGGCTCAGCGACAGGCTCAGCAACAGGTGCTTCCTCGGCTACGGGCTCGATAGCAGGTTCAACCGCAGGCTCAGAAGCCTTTTCAGCCTTGGGCTTTCTCATCAGCTTTATGTTTGCTATCAAGAGAGCGATAGCTCCTATTGCGAGAACAGCGACGAGCACCAGCTCTCCGACAGGGATGAGCATAAACAGTGAGGGAGCAGCCATAGCATACATCTTTTTGTTCTTCAGCTTCTTCATAACAACTACAGCGTCAAGAACTATGAATTCAATGATAATTATAACGACAAGAGCAAGCGCTACCCATGCCAGCGAGGAGGTCTGCTCATATACGAACAGGAAATCGCCGAATCTGGTAGGAGTAAATACAGCATAGCCGCCTTCAACCGTGTACTCGATTTCGGTCTGGGAGCTTCCGTATATGTTTATGAGCTTGAATTCCTTATCACGCAGAGATTCGGGTATCATGAGCTTGATAACCGTATCCGAGTCGGGATTATGAACTATCTTTTTGCCGTCGGTCATTCTGAGACTGTAGGCAGCCGCTATCTTTTGGTATCCGCGCAATTGATAATCCTCAGCAGTTTTGTCCTCAACGGGCTCGGCACTCAGATTTACAGAGCTCGAGAAGCCGTTACTGTTGGAGATTATAGCGCTTGAGCCCTCGGAGACCAGCATAGCCTTTTTGATTGTAAGGGTTGCGGTCATGGGTGCTATTTCGTTATAGTTTCCGCCTGTTACAAACGTTGCGGTTATCTTGTAAACACCGGGCTCCGAGCTGCCCTCTGTGTAATTTACCGTAATGTCTGACGGGATGTTGCCTTCTATCCTTATATTATGAACGTCACCGTTTTCAATAACGGTCTTGTTAGCGAAGGTAAGACTTGATACGTCAAAGCTTGCCTTTGCAATAACGAACTCATAGGTCAGGTTGTTCTGAGTTCCGTCTGCCCACTCGTAAATCGTCTTGTTGGTTATAGCAACCGTTACAACGTGAGTGCCTGCATTTGTCTGAACGTTTCCGCTGATAGTGTAGTTATTGTTTGCGGCGAGTGTATAGGTTATAGATTTTCCTGTGTATGTAAATGCAGTAGTATTAGCCGTGGGCTTTTGGAGCTGCAATCTCTTTACAGATGCGGTAGGTGCGCTTGCTATCATTCCGTCAAGGTCATCGCACGTAACCTTACAGGTTATTGTCTTTCCGATGTCGGATGCGCCCAGAGCGTATGTTGTGTTAACAGCGCCTGTGATTGCTGCATCCCCACGGTACCACTGATATTTGAGAGATGAGCTATTTGCGCCCGTAACGGTTGCGGTGAGGGTCTCGCCGTATTTTGCTTCACCCTCAATTGTAACCGTTCCCATGAGGTTGAGCGGCTCCCAGACAGCGTAAAACGTTTTGTTGACTGTTATAACCATAGATGAGCCGTTAATAACATCTCCGTCAGGCGTCTGTGCCCAGCCCTTGAATTTCATATTTTCGGGCGGGGTGAAGGGATTATCTATGAACGTGTAGCGCTGACCGCTGATAACCTCAACAGGTTCTACGGTTCCTGTACCGCCGTTAGCATCAAGCGTTACCTTGCGAATAGCAGCAATCGCTCCATCATCAGAGGTGATTCTGTAGCTCGAAGGAACGGCAAAGTAATCGGCAACCTTTTCGCCTGCCGTCGTATTGCCCCAACCGACAACAATGTATTGAATGGAGGAGTTAGCTATTTCAAGAGAAAGCTTGTCGCTCTTGAAGCTATCGGACAAGGGACCGCTTACGGTCAGATATCTGCCCATTCTTATATCGTATTTTGCGCCGCTAATCACGGGAGAGCCCTCGATGCACAAGCCTGAGTTGTTTGCTATAGCAATCTTATCCGAGGTAAAAGTTCCGCCTTTTACGTTAAAGGTTCCGCTGGTTGAAGCGGCATAGCAGGTTGTGGCACCGGTTGCACTGACCGTTACTGATCCCTCGACGGTTGCGGTTCCTTGGTTGTTTGATATACCGCAGGCGTAATCTCCCGCGGTTGCGGATATGCTCACGTTACCGTTGACGGTGAGAGTGCTTCTGCTTCCGTTTTTGATGGCGGCGACGGTGTCCTTAGTGTTTCCGGATGCTGTTTGGGCAGAAACAACTGCTTTTCCGCTTATAGTAACGGATGCGCTCCCCCAATCGTTTGAGCTGTCGATAGCATAAACGTTTTCAGTGTCGTCTGTGCGTTCCTTGATTGCGCTCACTGTTACTCCGCCCGAAACCGAGAGATAACCGTGGTTTTGAATGGTGGTTACGGAATGGTTCCACGAGCTGGCAGAAACCGTACCGGGAGTTGCAGAGCAATCGGTTATGCTTGCCATAACACCGTCCTCAATAAGTATTGCTACTGTGTCATTCTCATTATGTATGTCGTTTTCATAATAGGTGATTGAATGACCGTTAAGGCAGATGTTTACGTGTTTGTCTATGGTCTGAGTGCCTGTTGAATAAAAAAACACGTTTTCCGTGAGGTAGTAATTACCTTCCACAGTAGGCAGCGAGTTGCTCGATTCCCACGCCGTGTACTCCACGTTGGTGTGCGTGTCGTCGGTGCACGCTGTGTCGCCACAGGTGTGGTGTACGTGTGTTTCGGCTGCATTGGCGTTAATAGGGAGCATAGCTGTCATAACCAACAGGAAAACGACAGTCATGGCAACCGCTATCAACACTTTTGTGAGTCTTGATTTTGTTCTTTCCATGATAAACCTCCAAAAAGATAATTATAGTATAAAAATTATATCCCAATTAAATTATAACACGCATAAAATAACAATTCAAGCGAAAAATTAAAAAATAAAAAATTTTGTGAAAAATAAATAAAAAAGGCACACGGGTATGCGTTTTCGGTGCTTTTGTATAGCGCATTTTACACAAATATATGAATATTTTGTGTAGAAAAAGACCCCCCGTCCCCCTAAAAAGCATACCCGTCCCCGCAAAAAGCCCCCCGTCTGCCCGAAAATAGGTAAACTTTCCTCAAAAATCTCCGTATGCCGAAGTGCTCTCCAATTTATTATAATCGAAAACAAAAGCTATATATTGACATTTTGATACAAGCGTGGTATAATCTAAGCACCACACAAAATCGAATATTTTGCTTTGGGTAAGAAGTCTCTTTTTTATTTCGGTAAAAACGCAGACTTCCTTTCGACTTTCTTATTCAAGGCGGTTGATAGATTTTGTGTGGTAGCAAATAGAGGTCTTGCGTTTTTCGGTGTGCGTGGCTTCTGTTGCGCACACTTTTTAATCTTAGGGGGGAAATATGTCACATTCAAGTTTAGCCAAGCAGCTCAAAGTTTTTGCTATCATTTTGCTTATTTTAGGCGTTGTTGGAACCATATGGTTGGGAATAGATACGATTGATAATGCATCATCACAATCAATTGATATATCCTCAATGCCAAAACCTTATAAAAAAATTGCTGAGAATATAAAATCATCAATTGAGTCTTCAAACGAAAATGAAATGACGAGGGGTATAATGATCCTTGTTTTAGGGCCTGTTTGCTCGTATGTGGCATTTCTTGTATTATTCTCCATTGCATTACTATTGGAAACAAGCGAACTTATTCACGGTAACAGTTATGATATGCGTGCCGTTAGAGATGTTGTTGCGGGAGATAGTGCCTTGGTTTACAAGAAAAACGAGGAAGAACCAAGGAAAATAGTTATTGCGCCGTCTACTGAGGGAGGGTGGATTTGTCCCTCTTGCGGTACGAGAAATAACAAAAGCTCAATGTTTTGCAAGGATTGCGGAAAATACAAGTAAAAAGAATACAAAAAGAGGACTTTTGCAAGTCCTCTTTTTGTGTTAGTCAATTGATTTATCGAGCTTGAACCTTGTGATTTTCCTTGATGTGTTTTTGGGGAATTCCTCGGTTCTGATTTTAACCTTTCCAACCGTCTTGTAGGACACGTTTTTCTGGTTAATCAGCTTTACCTGCTCCTCAAAATATTTTTGAGCATCATCAATGTTATGGAGCTTCAGGGCATCGTAGTCGGGGAATATCTCGGCAACGATAACCTCCTTTGTGGGGTCGCTCTTGCTCTCTCCTGCGTAGACGACAACCTCGTTTACGCCGTAAACGCCCTGAATATCATTCTCAATTTCCTCGGGGTATACGTTTTTGCCGTTTGAGAAGATTATGAGGTTTTTGCTTCTGCCCGTGATGTAAATCCACTGGTCCTTTCCGTCCATTTCAACACGGCCAAGGTCGCCCGTATGGAAATATCCGTCGCTGTCGATAACCTCGGCAGTTGCCTTCTCGTTTTCAAAATAACCGAGCATTACGTTAGGACCCTTGTAGCAAATCTCGCCCTCGCCGTTCTCGTTGGGGCTGTCGATTTTTACGTGACCGCCGATAATGGGCAGTCCGACAGAGCCGTTTTTGCGCATCTCGTTTCTGTTACAGGAAATGAGGGGTGCACATTCGGTTATGCCGTAGCCGTTGAGTATAACAACGCCGATGCTCTCGAAGAAATCAATGATACTCTGGTTGAGAGCCGCACCGCCGCATATTATCATTTTCAGCTCGCCGCCGAAGTTTTCAAGCACGGTACCGAAAAGCTTTGCACGAAGGTCAATTCCAACCTTGCGAAGAAGGTTTGAAATCTTAATGCCCTTTCTGAGCTTGGGAAGCTGACCCGTCTTCTCGGCGGTAGCCATAATTCTCTTGTAAAACGTTTCAACGAAAAGCGGAACTAAAATGAGGTGCGTGGGCTTGAATTCCTTGAGCTCGTTGAGTATGTACTTGATACCCGACGAGATATATATGTGACAGCCCTGTGCAAAGTGACCGATAAAGTTTACGGTTGAGCCGAAGGTGTGATGAGGGGGAAGCACGAACATAGTTTTCTTCGTTATGTTCATATTGTACATTCCCTGCTCCATATCCGAGCAGATGTTTTTGAGCGAGAGCATAACGCCCTTACCCTTACCCGTAGTGCCCGATGTAAATACGATGGTTGCGAGCCCCTCACGGTCTATCTCGAAATCGTAGTAGGAGTTATCACCGTCAGCATAGCGCTTAGCTCCGCTTTCACGCAGTGCGCTGAGTGCGGTTGCGCCATCGACTGCGTCACCCATAACAACGAGGTTTTTGAGAGCAGGACATGTTTTCTGCGCCGCCCTGATTTTTTCCTCAGCCACAGGCGAGAAGAATACCAACTCGCATCTTGCAGTGTTGAGTATTGATGCCATATCTTCAACGGGCAGCTCCTTATCAATAGGAACGGTGATAGCTCCAACCGACATTAGCGCCGTGTAGGAGAAGAACCATTCAACCGATGCAGCGCCTATGACGGCAACGGTCTTGCCCGTAAGTTCCATGCTTGCCAGCTCTGTGGCGAGGTCACGGATATAGTCACGGCTCTCCCTGAACGTAACGGTCAACATTTCCTTATCGCTTGGATTTTTCTTATATGAAAACGCAGGCGCATCGGGATATTTTGCGGCAACGTTTTCCGTCATTTCTCGAAAGTCGGAAAAACAGGTGGTTTCATACAGCGGATAATTTGATTTACGGTTTTTGTATGACATAAATTTGCCTTCCTTTTTATAGAATACCAATAAATTTTACCATTTTTATCCTCAAAAGTCAATTATTTTGCGGCACAGTGATACTGATTTGCCATTTGCGTACCACAAAAATTTTCGGTATATTGCGCTAAGATAAAGAAAAAAGGCCCTGAAAAGAGCCTTTTTCTGAATATAAAAGGGAATTATTTAACAACGCCCTTTTGGAGGATTACGTTTGCGTAAATTGCACCCTCGCCCGTAGCGATAACGGCGTAGCACTTTTTAGCCTCCTCATAGAATGCAAATCTCTCTATGTTTCCAACCGCATCTGCGCCACGCTCATCATGCTTTGTAACAATTGCCTTGTACTCATCCCAGATGGGAGTAGCAACCTTGCCCTTATCGCAATCCATGAGCTCCATGAGATTTACAGGGTGGTCAACGTAGGTGTCAAGGGGAAATACTGTGAGTATTGCATCGAGCAGAGCGGGAATGTCCTGTCCGTCGTAGCGGATAACCTTAGCATTCTTGCCCATTGTTTCAGCGGGGAAATTTCCGTCGCCTATAACTATTCTGTCGCTGTGTCCCATCTCGCAGAGCACCTTGAGCAGCTCGGGAGAAAGGAGCTTCGGTATACCTTTTAACATAATGCCCTCCTTATCTCTGTACTCGTCCCGAGGCATTGCCCTTTGCCAGAGCCTTTACCTCATCAACGGAAACGAGGTTGTAGTCACCCTCGATTGAGTGCTTAAGACAGCTTGCCGAAACGGCAAACTCGATTGCATCCTGAGTGGACATTTCGTTGAGCAGCGCATAGATAAGTCCGCCGCCAAAGCTGTCGCCGCCGCCGACACGGTCAACGATATGAACGTCGTAGGAACGGCTGAAGCAGTAGTTTTCGCCGTCAAAGAGCATAGCTGCCCACTTGTTGTCGTTTGCGCTGATAGAGGTACGCAGGGTTATTGCAACCTTATCGAAGCCGAATTTATCCTTGAGCTGTCTTGCAACGCTCTTGTAGCCCTCGTGGTTGAGCTTGCCCGAATCAACGTCGTTGTTTTCGGGAGCAATGCCGAATACGTCGTGAGCATCCTCCTCGTTGGAGATGCAAACGTTTACGTAGGGCATGAGCTTTGTCATCGTTTCACGCGCCTCATCACGAGTCCAGAGCTTCTTTCTGTAATTGAGGTCGCAGCTGACCTTAACGCCACGTGCCTTTGCTGCCTTGCAGGCGTCGAGGCATATAGCGGCAACACTGGGATTGAGAGCGGGAGTAATTCCTGTGAAATGAAACCAGTCTGCTCCGTCAAAAATTTTATCCCAGTCGAAATCCTCAGCCTTCGCCTCGTATATAGCGGAGTAAGCACGGTCATAAATAACCTTGGAGGGACGCTGAGAAGCACCCTTTTCAAGATAGTAAATACCTACACGCTCGCCGCCTCTTACGATATCGGAGGTGTCAACGCCGTACTTACGCAGGGAGTTCACTGCCATCTGTCCTATCTCGTGCTTGGGGAGCTTGGTAACGAAGGAGGCATCAACTCCGTAGTTTGCGAGTGAAACTGCAACGTTAGCCTCGCCGCCGCCGAACGTAGCCTGAAATCTGTCTGCCTGAGCAAATCTGTAATAACCCTCAGGGGCGAGTCTGAGCATAAGCTCGCCAAAAGTAACAACCTTTGCCATAATAAATTATCCTTTCTCTTGCGGAAAATATTTCTTTGACACTATTATAGCAGATTTTTTTCTAAAAGTAAACAAAAATATTATGTTTTACTTGAAAAATCTTACTGTTCAATGTATAATATGTATAACTTGAATTTTTGGAGGTTTATCAAATGAATCTTATAAACGATAATTTTATGCTTGTTTCCAAGACGGGCAGACGTCTTTACGACAAATATGCTAAAAATCTTCCCATAATAGATTATCACTGCCATCTCTCGCCAAAGCAGATAGCAGAGGATTACAAATTCAAAAACGCATACGACCTCTTTTTGTCGGGCGACCACTACAAATGGCGTCAGATGCGCTCCAACGGAATTGATGAAAAATATATAACCGGGGATGCTGATGAATTTGAGAAATTCGTGGCATTTGCAAAAACGCACTGCCGCCTTATCGGCAATCCGCTATTTCATTGGACACAGCTCGAGCTGAAAAGATACTTTGATATAGACGATATTCTTTGCGAGAAAAACGCAAAAGAGATATGGGATATATGTAACGAAAAGCTGGCGCAGGCTGATTTCAGCGCAAAAAAACTCATAATCCGCTCAAACGTCAAGGTTATTTGCACAACCGACGACCCCCTCGATACTCTTGAATATCATAAGGCACTTGCCGACTTCTCGATCAAGGTGCTCCCCACCTTCCGCCCCGACAGGCTCGTTGAAATAAATAAGGACGGCTGGCGTGAATATATCGAAAAAACGGGAGCTAAGAGCTTTTGCGAGCTTCTCTCGTTCATAACCGAAAAAATTGAGTATTTCGTGTCGGTTGGCTGTAAGGTATCAGACCACGGCGTAGACTACGTTCCCTACGAGGAGGGCGACGCCGAGGCTGTATTTGCAAAGAAGCTTAACGGCGAGGATATAACCGAGAGGGAGAGAGATATTTTTAGAACTGCGGTTATGCTCCACTGCGGACGTGAGTACGCACGCCTCGGCGTCGCTATGCAGCTCCATATGGGCGCAATCCGCAACAACAGCCGCCGTATGTTTGAAAGGCTTGGCGCCGATACGGGCTTTGATTCTATCGGCGATTATCCGATAGCTGAGAAGCTTTCGGCGTTTATGTCGGCGCTCGATTATGAAAACAAGCTGCCGAGAACCGTTCTCTACACACTAAATCCCAAGGACAACTACGTTTTGGGAACTATGCTCGGCAATTTTCAGGGCACAGAGGCTCGAGGAAAGATACAGTTCGGCTCAGGCTGGTGGTTCAACGACCAGCGTGACGGTATGCAGGAGCAGATGAAGGCGCTTGCAAACCTCGGAATGCTCGCCAACTTCGTTGGAATGCTCACCGACAGCCGCAGCTTCGTTTCCTATACAAGGCACGAATATTTCAGACGCATTATGTGCAACCTCATAGGCGGCTGGGTTGATGCAGGCGAATTCCCCGATGACGATGAGCTTCTCTCGGGAATTGTTGAGGGAATATGCTATTATAATGCTAAGGAATATTTTGGATTTTAATCTATGAACAGAAAACCGCTATCCCAAAATCCCGTTATCGCAATTTTGTGGTCGCTTTTATACTTTGCAATATTTATGGGCTGTCAGTTGGCAACCTCGCTGGTGTTTTCTCTGATAGTGCCGATAAGAGTGATTGCTAAAAACCCCCTGCTTGGCGATGCGGAGCTTATGAGACTTGCAGAGACGGAGCTTTTATCCCATCTTGACACAATAAGCGTTGTGTCGGCGGTAATAACGGTTGTAATTTTCTGGTTTATTGCCTTTTTCCGCAAGCGCCCGTTAGAGCAGGAGCTCGGGCTTTACAAGGTGTCCTTTACCTCGCTCTGCTCGGTGTCTGCAATAGCGATTGCGGCGGTTTACGTAATAAGCCTGATATTCTCGTTTATCCCCGAGCGTTGGCTCACGGGCTACAACGAGCAGATGACGAGTATGCTCGATGCCGAGAGCTCGCTTATGTTCGTGGCAACAGTGGTCGTTGCGCCGATAGTTGAGGAAATCACCTTCCGTGCTATGATGTACGGCGCTCTCTCACGGGCTATGCCCCCGTGGGTGGCAATGCTGCTCAGCTCCTTTATTTTCGGAGCTGCTCACGGAAATATCATTCAGGGAATATACGCATTTTCGCTCGGAATGCTCCTTGTGTGGATTTACTATCGCTTCGGCTCGGTAATTCCGTGTATAATGCTCCATATCGTATTCAATCTTTTTGGTTCGTACTCCCAGATGATTTTCAACCGATTCCAATCGGCGTATTCTACGGTACTGCTCCTCGCTCTTGCGTTTACAATCCCCGCAATTCTTCATATCATAAGGGTAACACGCAAATCCCCACCCCCGCCGAGAAATTATTTTTAAAAATAAAAAGGTGAGGCACTTTTTGTACCTCACTTTTTGTTTGCGGTTGTGCCAAAGGGCGGCAGTCAGGGCAAACGGATTTTGAGCAGAAATCGCCGTTCTTCGTCCCGAAGGCGTACGAGGGTACGTCGAGAGGGCGAAAACGGCGATAGTAAACAAAAAGACCGATATAATCAAAGAAATTCGTGAGAATTTCACCTTTATTATCCGTTAAGAACAAATAAAAACAAGTCAAGAGGGCTCTTTAATAAGACCCCTCTTTTTGTTTACGGTTATGCCGAAATGCGGCAGCCCCTTATATTTGTGGTATCTCTTTGGCAATTGCGCTGTTGGTAAATCGGTAGTCGTCGGTTATCTCACGAATGATTTTTATAAAAGGCGGAGGCGTGAATTGCTCCCCCTCGTGCGACAGCTCAACTTCCATAATGGCAACGCTGTCCCAGAATGGGTATATATCTATTTCAAATATCTTCGTGCCGTTTTCAATGCACAGACGGCGTTTTCTGACCGTTTGCCTCTCCGTGTCACGGGATAATAGCAGGGCTTCGTATTCCGCTCTGTCTATTTCTCTCTCGCTCTCTATCCGTTTAATCGGGGTGAGCGTGATTTTTTTGGTATGAGTATATACGGTTACGCCGTTTTCTGTGCGTGCACGCACACGCTCGCTGCCTTCGCCCAAAAGGTAGGTCTGCTCTATCTCCGATACGGAACAGGCGTGCTTTTCGGCATCTGTCGGCATCTCTATTAAGAATTTGCGCTCTATCTCAAAGCCCGTCATAGTATCTCGTCAACTCCGTACGCACGTGTGTATGCGTGATTTCCGTCCTTGTCGGTTAGCACTATACGGACGTATCCGTAGTCACCGTCAACCCGAAACGATGCCATATCAAGCCCTGTTTCGTCATACACCCTCTTTGCCTTCCTCGTTGCGGTGAGAAAATGCACGCAGACGGTGTTTTCGGTTTCGATATGAACGATACCGTTTTCCGCCCACAGTGCCTTGATTATCGGGCCTGCACTGGCGTAGGTGCTCTGCTCCTGCAGGGCGTCAATAATAGAATGATAGCTGAGGCTGTCGCAGAAAACCATATTGAATGCACCAAAGCTATCACTCGTGCCGTGCTGGTTGTGATTGTCGTCACAGGCGAGAGGGTAGGGGTACTCCCCTCTTTCGAGAAAGCCTGCGTAGATAGCATCGGTGTCCTCGGGTATATGCTTTATCACAAGGGAATTTGTGTTTATCAGCTCAACTCCGTCCATTCCGTGAATACCGTCGAGGTCGGAGTAATTGTTTTTGCACCATACGGGGTGGTTGTAATGAATGAGAAAGCCTGCGGCGTGCGCGCGGTTGATTATATCGTTTACGCCGTCAGCGGAATATTCCTCGCGGTATATTTCTCCGTCGTGCTTGACAAATGGAATAAAACGCCTCGCCTCATCGGTTATTCTGTCGGGGTTGAAGCAAACCTGTGTGTCAATGCTCTCATCCTTTGCTATGAGGTTGAGGTGATAGGACTTGTACTTATAGCCTGCGTGCTCAACTCCGCCCTCGTTGATTTTCAGCTCGTATCCGTTGAGCGCAATGAAGCTATCGTCGGAAAGGTCGTTGTGCGTCATAAGCACGTCGTGGTCGGTGAAGGCTACGGCGCTATATCCGTTTTTCTTATATAGCTCCTTGATTTCGAGGGGCGACAGCTCGCCGTCGGAAATATTCGTGTGAGCGTGCAGATTGACCTTATATTGTTTTTTGTTCGGCAACAGATAACGCATATTACCCCTCCTTTTTCCCTTTCTTCCTTTATTTTATATCATAAACTCGATTAAGTCAAGTTAAAAAGCATTGATTTTAATTCTTTTCTGTTATATAATGTATGTATACCCCCTATTTTTTGGAGATGTTTATGAAAAGAAGCTCAGGAATTATAATGCATATATCCTCCCTCCCCTCGGAGTTTGGCATAGGCACGCTCGGTGACGAGGCGTGCAAGTTTGCGGACCGCCTCGCTATGGCAGGACAGAGGGTGTGGCAGGTTCTGCCCCTTAACCAGACAGGCTACGGCGATTCTCCGTACCAGAGTGTGTCGGCATTTGCGGGCAATCCGTATTTTATCGACCTCGCTCGCCTCGGAGAAAAGGGACTTTTGCCCCGCCGTGTGCTTGACGCCCTGCGTGAGATGCCCTCGGACGAGCGATACGTCGATTACGGTGCGCTATACAAAACACGGTATGAGATACTCAAAATCGCCTATACCGCAGGCTACAACACCGACTCTGTGCGTGTTAAAATATTTGAGCAGGAAAATGAGTATTGGATACACGATTATGCGCTCTTTATGGCGTGTAAAAAGCATTTCGGACAGAAGCCCTGGTATGAGTGGGACGATGAAAGCATAAGAAATCATACAAAGACGGGAATAGAGAAATATTCCGAGCTTTTGTATAACGATGTGTGCTTTTATACCTACATACAGTACCTGTTTTTTGAGCAGTACCGTGATTTTAAGAATTATACCGAGTCGGTAGGCGTGTCAATGCTCGGCGATTTGCCGATATACTGTGCGTACGATTCGGTTGACGTATGGGCGCACAGGGAGCTTTTCCTGCTCGACAGCGAAAACCGCCCCGTCTGGGTTGCGGGCGTTCCGCCCGACTATTTCAGCGAGGACGGGCAGCTATGGGGCAACCCCCTCTATGATTGGGAGAAGCTGAAAAAGACCTCGTACAAGTGGTGGATAGAGAGAATTAAGGTGGCAGACCGCCTTTTCGATGCGGTGAGAATCGACCATTTCAGAGGGCTTGAAAGCTATTTTGCCATACCCTTTGGAGATAAAAACGCCCGTGGCGGTCATTGGGAAAAGGGCCCCGGTATGAGCTTTATCCGTGCGCTGAAAAGGAATTTCCCAAAGCTCGATATAATAGCCGAGGACCTCGGCATTTTAACCGATGAGGTGAGAAAATTGCTCTCCGATTCGGGTTTTCCCGGTATGCGTGTTCTGCAATTTGCATTTTCCGCAGGCTCGCACAGCACCTATCAGCCCCACGTGTATGAGAAAAACTGCGTTTGCTACACAGGCACACATGATAACAATACCCTTCGCGGCTGGTTTGACGAAATGAGCGAAGCCGACAAAGAATATGCCCGTGATTATATGGGACTGTCCGACACCGAGGGCTATGAATTCGGCGTTATCCGCACAGGTATGCAGAGCGTTGCCGACCTCTTTATGGCGCAGATGCAGGACTACCTTTGCCTTGGCTCGGAGCACAGAATGAACGTACCGTCAAGGAGTGAGGGCAACTGGCGCTTCCGTATGTTGAAGGACGAATTTACCGACACCCTCGCCGAAAAAATCAAAAAAATGACCTACCTCTACGAGAGGTAAGAATGAGCAAGGAGCAAATAAAGGGCGCACAAAAGGCGCACAAAGGACGCTTTTTGTAAAAAGCTTAGCAAAAACTTTCATACAAAAAAGTGAGGTACGAAAAGTACCTCACCCGTTTTTTATATCAGTGTGACAACTATTACGCATGGCGCACGAGAGCTTTGTGTAGCAGCAATCGGGGTTTGCTCAATGTAAACGCCATCTAACCATAAGCAGCATAAATCATTATTTCACCCCCTCTCAAAGAGAATATATAATGCCAATCAGCTATTGAGCTAAGCTTCTGTTGTGAATTTTGTCGTGGCTTTTTAGTCATTTGGCACGCCTTTATAGGTGTTTATAATAATTATAAGCCTTTTTGAGTGTTTTGTCAATACATTTTTTAAGATGTATGGTAAAATATTTACGAAAGGAGCGTATGCTTATGAAGATGTGTCAAAGATTAAAGGATATACGGGAGGACAACGACCTTCAACAAGCTGATATAGCAGCAATTCTATCTACTACGCAACAGCAGGTCAGCAAATATGAAAACGGACTTCAAATTATGGGTGTGGATAAATATATGAAGCTCGCAAAGCACTTTAATATTTCTCTTGATTATATGACAGGGCTTACAGATATACCCACAGAGCTTTACAACAGGGAAATTCCGCAAAAATTACAAAAGCTGATTTCCGCTTATTCCGAAAACACAGATTTGCAGCCTGCCATTGACAAGCTGTTAGGTATTTGATATTGGAACGCTTTTTGTAAAAAGCTTAGCAAAAACTTTCATAAAAAGGAAAAAGAATAAAGGGCAGAAATTTCTGCCCTTGTTTTTATTTGCCGTTGGCTCTTTGCCTTAAAATTTCTTTGTATTTGAGGACTGCGATTTGGGTTTTGCCGTCCTCGATTTCGCCACGCATTACCATAGAGAGAAGGGTGTCAAGGTCGTACTCCGACACAGTCAGAAATTCATCCTCGTCAAGCTCTCTTTCGCCAAAGGACAGCCCCTCGGCAAGGTACATATATATTCTCTCGCCCAAAATCGCAGGTGAGGGGATATATACGCCAAGATAGGTCATATTCTCTGCGACAGCGCCCGTTTCCTCACGCAGCTCACGGATTGCCGCATCGAGCGGCTTTTCCTCGGGGCTATCCAGCTTGCCTGCGGGAATTTCGAAAAAAACCCTGCGGTGCGCATACCTGAACTGCTCCTCTATGAGAATTTTGCCCTCACGTGTGACTGCCATAATTGCAACAGCTCCGTTATGCTTTACGTACTCACGGGTGGCGGTATTTCCGTTTGGCAGCTCAACCTCGTCAACGCAGGCACGGATAACCCTGCCCGAGAAGACCTCGTTTGAGCTTATTTCCTTTTCAATAAGATTTTTATTCATAATGCTCCCCTTATCCCTTGCGGTTTTTGCTTTTTTAAAGCTTGCTTTACATAAAGTATATCACCTTTTGGGGAGAATGAAAAGAGGAAAAAGAAATTTATCTTGCGTTATTCATTTTGCGGCGGTGTCATTTGCATTTCTGAGTAATCATTCAGTATAATTTCCGTGCCGTTATACAGCGCATCAAAGCAATCGGTAAAATCGGGCACCTCCAACCGCACGCCGTCTATATGTATAAACCGTGCCCGCTCATACGTATAGGTTGACAGCGGTCTTTCAAACGCATCGTCCGACTGCGCTGACACAAGGTACGAGCCCTCGGCGGCGCCTACCACGAGCAGGGTGTGATAATAATCACCTGCGTTTGATAGCTGTATTACGTCGCCGACGTCCAGCTCCCCCTCGCCTACCTCTCTGCCAAAAGGGCCGAGTCCTTTGTTTGATGTAATAAAATTATAGAAAAATTCAACCCCTGTCCAAGATGCGGTGCGGTCTGCGTCTGATATGTAGTACCACCCCAAAACTGGAGTGAAATTCATAACACAGCTGCCCGCATAAACCGCCTGCGACACAAAATTCGTGCAATTTCCGCCAAAGCCCGAGTAATTTCTAAACAGGGGATTTCTCGAAAACGCCCACCTTTTTGCGTACTCATACGCACGCTCTCTGTCATACTCTTTTATAACTAACATAAGCTCACCTCCGTATATGATATGAAAAAATTAAAAATTTTGATAATACCACTTGAAAAAACGCAAGTTATGTTGTATAATAAAATGTATTTTGTATGACGGATTTTTATAATGCCGTCGCTGAGTATAAATTATAGTTATAAAATTGCGCTAAAGGCGCAGGGGGGGATTATTTATGAAAAACGAACGTAGAGTAGGTACGGTTTCCAGAGGAATTCGTTGCCCTATTATAAGAGAGGGAGATGACCTCGCCGCTATTGTAACCGACAGTGTTATAGAGGCGGCAGAGTGCGAGGGCTTTGAGCTTCGTGACAGGGACGTTATATCCATAACCGAGTCAATCGTTGCGAGAGCGCAGGGAAACTACGCATCCGTTGACGATATTGCAAACGACATCAGAGCAAAAATCGGCTCCGACACTATCGGAGTTATTTTCCCCATACTTTCACGCAACCGTTTCGCAATCTGCCTGCGTGGCATTGCAAAGGCGGCAAAGAAGATAGTTCTTATGCTCAGCTATCCCTCGGACGAGGTTGGAAACGAGCTTGTAAGCCTTGATAAGATTGACGCCGCAGGCGTAAATCCGTACAGCGATGTTCTCTCACTCGCTCGCTACCGTGAGCTTTTCGGTGAGAATAAGCACGAGTTTACGGGTGTTGACTACGTTGAGTATTACGGCAATCTCATAAAGGAAATGGGCGCTGAGGTTGAGATAATCTTCGCAAATCAGGCGAAATTCGTTCTCGACTACGCAGACCATATAATCAATTGTGATATTCACACCAGAGCACGCACAAAGCGCATTTTGAAGAATGCGGGAGCAAAGGTTGTGCTCGGACTTGACGATATAATGAATGCGCCTGTAAACGGCAGCGGCTGTAACGAAAAGTACGGACTTCTCGGCTCTAACAAATCGACCGAGGACAAGATAAAGCTGTTCCCCCGTGAGTGCCGTGACCTCGTGCTCGATATTCAGAAGCGTGTTCTTGAAAGAACGGGCAAGCACGTTGAGGTTATGGTATACGGCGACGGCGCCTTCAAGGACCCCAAGGGTAAAATCTGGGAGCTTGCAGACCCCGTTGTTTCCCCAGCTCACACCGACGGACTTATCGGTACGCCTAATGAGCTGAAGCTCAAGTATCTTGCCGACAACGATTTTGCAAATCTTTCGGGCGAGGAGCTCAAGCGTGCGATTTCCGAGAGCATCAAGGCAAAGGATGCTAACCTCGTCGGCAATATGGCATCGCAGGGTACGACACCCCGTCAGCTCACCGACCTTATCGGCTCGCTGTGTGATTTGACCAGCGGCTCGGGCGACAAGGGCACTCCCGTAGTTCTCGTTCAGGGATACTTCGACAATTACACCAACTAATCCTGGCTTGTGTCTTTTGGTCATATCACGCCCTCACTCCCCTCGGAGTATTCTATACACCTTCGTGCGTGATGACGCAATCTGACTCAAAATCCACTGCGCCAATCTCGTGATTTGTGCATTTGGCACCTTCCGGCGTTTTCTCTCGGGCTCGCCGTGTTCTATACGGCTTCGGAGTGAATAACGACGAAATTCATCCAAAATCCACTGTGACAATAAAAAGTGAGGTACTTGTTGTACCTCACTTTTCCTTTTGCAAAGTTTTTGCCAAGCTTTTTTCAAAAAGCACTTGTTCTTTACTCCACCGTGCAATTTTTGAGTGTTCCGTAGCCTGTGCCGCCCTTTGGCCTTGTGTTGGGGTAGTCCTCGTTCATTTTGAGGGCTACTGTTTTTGTGAGCAGGGACAAATCTGTTGTTTTAACTCTCTTTCCGTCCTTTACGAACGCAACGTCGGAGAGGTATATTCCGTCAGCCTCGCATATTGCATCGGGATAGAAAACCTCGCCCCAGTCTTCGGGATTGTCCGAGCCGTTCGTCCAGGTAGCCGAGAGGGGACCGACCTTTATGAGCTTTATTCCGTCACCCGTCATGCTCTCGGGCTCGGTTTCCATAGTAACGCCGTTTATGTAAATATCCTTGCAGTTGGCGCAGATTTCAAACATTCCGTCAACGGGCAGGGCGTTAAGGCCGCTCGTCCTGATTTTCGGGAATACGATATTGTCAAAATAGAGGTTGTATATATCGCCGAGCTTGCCCGTAACGTCATTTGTCTTGCTTATTGCATTTGAGATATTGGGCTGTCCGTATAGCTTGAAGGTATAAACTCCTCTGATATTTTCAAAGCAGCAGTTGTATATATCGCAATCGAGGTTTTCGCTCTCTTCGTAGAGCTTCTCGCCGGGCAGGATTCTGAACTCGTTGTCCTCGCTGTCCAGATTGCGTGTGATGATATAGGCAAGCTCGCCGAAGCAAAGCGCCGAGGTGTTCCAGTCCCAGGCGTTGAACGCTACCATATCGTCACCCATATCTCTGCCCTTTAAGTTCTGAATTATTCCGTATCTTGCAGGGCCGTTGAGGTGTATTCCGTCACGGTGAGCCTCAACAAATTCAATGTCGGATATGTAGAAATCACGGCAGTTGCAGATTTGCACCGAGTAGGAGTGAGAATCGTGGATTTTGAGGTTTTTGATTGTTATTCTCTCAACGTTTGAGAAGATAAATACCGACCACGCACCGAAAATGCTGTCTTCTTTATCCGCACGGAGCATATGGTTACCCGTAACCGTCCAGAATCCGCCCTCAACCGAAATGTCGGTGTCGGGGTTGGAGAGGGTGACAGCCCTATCCTTTCCGCTTATGATATTTTTATTTCTGAGCATGCAGGTGTTAGTGCCCGCAACGAGCGCAATTTTCTGCATTCCCTCAACTTTTATATGCTTGTTCGATCCGAGACAAATCGGATTGTCAAGATATATTGTTTTGCCCATATCGGGAATGAAAACGTAGTCGTTTTCGTCAACAGCCGTCTGAATTGCTGCCGTCCATACGTCGCCGTCTGCGAGGTGTGCGTATTTTCTCACGTCAATGAAATCACAGCCCTCTGTGCCCGAAACCGTGACGTTCTTTTCTATATTCTCGTAAAGGTTTTTTCTCTTTTCGTAAAATGACATAAAAAGCTCCTTTAATGTTTTTCATTGTTATAATTATAGCACGGCGCCGGACGCCTTGTAAATAGGAATTTGTTTATAAATGGACATTTTTACATTAAAAAAACAGTTTTGTTATTCCCGCCTCCGTTTTCGTGTGCTATAATCTACCTTGACGATAAGGCTCGGAGGTATAAGATGCTCATACTGTATCTGCTTTTGGCGGTGTCTGTTGTGGCGGATACCTTGAAAAATTCCTTTATGAACAGCTTTGGCAAGGACACAATGAAGGGCAATTACGACGCCCTCGTTTTCAATTGCATCGGATTTGTCGGAGGGGCTGTTTTCTTTCTCATATCGGGTTGGAATATCAAAACGTCCTGGTTTTCTCTGGTTTTGGCGTTGATTTTTGCCGCAGTGACCTTGCTCGCACAGTATTTCACCGTGATGGGGATGTCGCTCGGCTCTATGACCTACACCGTGTTATTCTCTTATTGCGGAATGCTCATACCTACCGTTTTCGGAATTATACGGTACAGCCAGCCCGTAGGCGCTCTTAAAATCATAGGGCTTGTTTTGATGCTGGTAACATTCTATCTCTCAACGGACCCAAAAAGCGAATCAAAGATTACGGGTAAGTGGTTGTTCTTCGGAATAGGGAACTTCGTTTTGTGGGGAGCAGTAGGCGTAATTCAGCTGATACACCAAAATTCCGTGTATGCGGGGGAGATAAACGATTTCCTCGGCTATTCCTTTGTGTTTATGCTCGTTATCTGCATTCTTGCCTGCGTTGTTGTTAAACAGAAAGAAAAGGCACGGCTTGGCTTCGGCATTAAGAGCCGAGCAACTGTGCTTGCCGTTGTGTGCGGACTGTTCGTTGCGATAATCAATAAAATAAATCTGTACCTGAGCGGTCAGATGCCCTCAATAATATTTTTCCCGATAGTTAACGGAGGAGTCATTATTCTCTCCTCTGCGATAGCCGTTGCGGTATTCGGTGAGAAGCTGAGCCTTAAACAGAAGCTCGGAATTATTGTGGGAATAGTGTCAGTCTGCCTGTTGGGAATTGAGCTTTGATGCCTTTCGGTATTCGGAGGCGCAGATGCCGAATTTTTCCTTAAAGCATCTGTTGAAATACGCATAGTCGGAAAATCCGACAGCCGCGCTGACCTTTCTGACGGGGAGCTCGGTTTTCGATAAAAGGCGTGACGCCTCGGTGAGCCTTGCGTTTTTGACATAAGCAGAAATTCCGCCCTTCATATAAGCCTCAGTCATAGCGTAAAGCTTGCTCCTGCTCACGAAAAAACGGGCGCAAAGTGCCTTTGCCGACAAATCCCTGTCGAGGTTTTCGGATATGTATGAAACGATTTCCGATATCATGTCCGAGTCGTCGATTACGGCGAGATTGTTCATTTGCACATATCTAGAAAACGCCTTCAAAAGAACCGCTGCCGCATGTATTTCGTCGGCGGTTTTGTATTTTACCTTGGAGAGCAAGCGGTTTATGAGCTCCCCGTCGGGCTCCCGTCCGCATTCCGAAAGCACCTTTTCAAGCGAGCCCTTGAGCGTATGGCGCAGATTTTTGTCGCAGGTCTGCCCGAACATAATGTAGCCTATGATTATTCCGTCCTTCATTATCGGGATTGCCGCCTCGGTAAGACCTGCGGGGCATTTTGAAACGTACAGCCCACGCAAATCAGCGCATTTTTTGCAGAAATCACGCTCGCTCCTTGCACATACCGAGCACCCCCTCTCGGTTTTGCGCAGCTCGGTGCAGATAGCTCCGTTTTCCTTCGGATATTCCATTATTTCGTTTGCGTTTGCGTCGAGGACAACGATTTTCAGCATTGTCAGTGTGTGAAATGCGTGCAGTATTTCCTCAAACGCCGCCTTGTAAATATTAAGTGACATATTGCTCCTTTTCTAAAAGGGCTACCTTTGGTAACCTCACGGTTAAATGATATCATAATTGCGAACACTTGTCAATCAAAGACACTTGCTTTTTGTGCGCAAAGATGATATACTGTAAAAAACAGGAGGGCGTTATGAGTGTGAGAAAAAAGCTTGTGCTTTCATTTATCGGAATAAACGTAGCGCTCGTGCTGGCGGCGGTGCTGTTTTTTGTGCTTGACCGTAAAACAGACGGCGAGCTATTTGCCTGCTCGGTTCTCCAAAATCTGCATATCTACTGCCCCGGGTGCGGCTTTACAAGGGCGGTTAGGGCACTTCTGCGACTTGATATAATATCATCGCTCAGATACAACGCATCGGTTTTGGTTGCCGTCCTTGTGATTTTGTATTATGAATGGCGGTTTTTCCTCTCTGCCTTGCGTGCCGACTTCGGCGTTTTCAGAAAATCCAAGGTATACCCCGCAATACTTTTGGCGGTATCAATTCTGGCTGTTTTTGCCGTCAGAAACGTCCTGCTTTTGGGCTTTGGAATAGATATGATTGGCGATTTGAAAAAATAATGGCGCAAAAGGCTTGACAATTTATATGTAATGATTTATAATATTTGCGTAAAAACTGTGACGAAGACAGTAGTTTGTGCGAAAAGCCTCAGCGAGTCGGGTACGGTGTGAGCCGACGGTCAGTACGTATAAATGAATATCACTTCCGAGTTGCGCTCTCGAACCTCAGTAAAGAGCGACGCATTCCCTGCGTGAGTGGGAGGCATATGGCTGTATGCTAAATATCAGGTGGTTGCAAGATTTATTCTTGTCCTGTTTTTAGCAGGACAAGATTTTTTATTTTCGGAGGTATTTATGTACGAGAAGGTATCGAGCAGTCTTAATTTTGTTGAAAGAGAGAAGGCTGTTGAAAAGTTCTGGAAGGAGAACAAAATTTTTGAGAAGAGTGTAGACTCACGCAAAAACGGCGAGAATTACACCTTCTATGACGGCCCCCCTACTGCAAACGGAAAGCCGCACATAGGTCACGTTCTGACAAGAGTTATTAAGGATATGATTCCCCGCTACCGCACGATGAAGGGCTACAACGTAGACCGTAAGGCAGGCTGGGACACCCACGGACTGCCCGTCGAGCTTGAGGTTGAGAAGCAGCTCGGCCTTGACGGCAAGGAACAGATTGAGGAGTACGGCCTTGATCCGTTCATCGGCAAGTGCAAGGAGAGCGTGTGGAAATATAAGGGTATGTGGGAGGATTTTTCGTCCACAGTCGGCTTCTGGGCTGATATGGATAACCCCTACGTTACCTACCATAACGAGTTTATCGAGAGTGAATGGTGGGCGCTCAAAAAGATTTGGGACAAGGGACTGCTCTACAAGGGCTTCAAGATTGTTCCCTACTGCCCCCGTTGCGGTACTCCCCTGTCGAGCCATGAGGTTGCACAGGGCTACAAGACGGTAAAGGAACGCTCCGCAGTCGTAAGATTTAAGGTTATAGGTGAGGACGCATATTTCCTCGCATGGACAACTACCCCTTGGACACTCCCCTCTAACGTTGCGCTCTGCGTAAACCCCGAGGTTGAATATTCCAAGGTTAAGGCAGCTGACGGCTATACCTACTACATGGCGAGCGCACTTCTCGACACCGTGCTCGGCAGGCTCGCAACCGAGGATAGCCCCGCATACGAGGTTCTCTCTACCTGCAAGGGCGCAGACCTTGAGGGTATGGCGTACGAGCCTCTCTTCGCCTGTGCAGGCGAGGCAGCGGCAAGACAGCGCAAGAAGGCGCATTTTGTCACAGCCGACAGCTACGTAACCACAGGCGACGGTACGGGTATAGTTCATATAGCTCCCGCATTCGGTGAGGACGACTCCCGTGTGGGCAGAAAATACGATTTGCCCTTCGTTCAGTTTGTAGACGGCAAGGGTGATATGACAAAGGAAACTCCCTATGCAGGCGTTTTCGTGAAGAAGGCAGACCCTATGGTTCTTGTCGACCTCGAAAAGGAGGGCAAGCTGTTTGATGCCCCCAACTTCGAGCACGATTACCCTCATTGCTGGAGATGCAACACACCCCTCATTTATTATGCACGTGATTCCTGGTTTATCAAGATGACCGACGTGCGTGAAAACCTGATAAAGAACAATAACACAGTTAACTGGATACCCGAAAATATAGGTAAGGGACGCTTCGGCGATTGGCTCGAAAACGTTCAGGACTGGGGCATCAGCCGTAACCGTTATTGGGGTACCCCCCTTAATATCTGGGAATGTGAGTGCGGACACCGCCACTCTGTCGGCTCTATTGAGGAACTGAAGTCAATGTCGGACAACTGCCCCGAAAATATCGAGCTTCACCGCCCCTATATTGACGAGGTAACTATAAAATGCCCCGAGTGCGGAGCACAGATGAAGCGTGTGCCCGAGGTTATCGACTGCTGGTTCGATTCGGGCGCTATGCCGTTCGCACAGTGGCACTATCCCTTTGAAAATAAGGAGCTGTTTGAGTCGCACTTCCCCGCTGACTTCATTTCCGAGGGTGTTGACCAGACACGTGGCTGGTTCTACTCGCTTATGGCAATATCCACCCTCATTTTTGATAAAGCACCTTACAAGAGCGTTTTGGTTCTCGGCCACGTCCTTGATAAGGAAGGACAGAAGATGTCCAAGTCCAAGGGCAACGCCGTTGACCCGTTTGAGGCGCTCGACACCTACGGCGCAGACGCTATCCGTTGGTATTTCTGCTCGAACAGCGCCCCCTGGCTCCCCAACCGTTTCTATAAGGAAGCGGTAGTTGAGGGACAGCGTAAGTTTATGGGAACGCTCTGGAACACCTACGCATTCTTCGTGCTTTATGCAAATATAGACAATTTCAATCCTCTGGATTACACGGTTAACCCCGACACCCTCTCTGTTATGGACAAGTGGCTCCTGTCAAGGCTCAATTCCACCGTCAAAGAGGTTGACGAGTGCCTTGCAGGCTTCAGAATACCCGAGGCAACCCGTGCGCTTGAATCCTTTGTTGACGAGTTAAGTAACTGGTACGTGCGTTGCAGCCGTGAGCGCTTCTGGGAGAAGGGTATGCCTACCGATAAGGTTAACGCATACTACACTCTCTACACCGCCCTTGTAACAATGGCGAAGATCTCTGCGCCCATCGTTCCCTTTATGAGCGAGGACATATACAGAAATCTCGTGCTCTCGAATTACAAGGATGCGCCGATAAGCGTTCATTTGTGCGACTTCCCCGCAGTTGATGAGGCTCTTATTGATAAGGAGCTTGAAGAAAGAATGGACGAGGTGCTCAAAATCGTTGTCCTCGGACGCTCCTGCCGTAACCTCGCATCTATTAAGAACCGTCAGCCCCTCGGCAATATGTACGTTAAGGCTGAAAACACGCTTCCCGAATTTTTCTGCGATATAATCAAGGGCGAGCTTAATGTCAAAAACGTTGAGTTTGTCGATTCGCTTGAAAAGTTTGCGACCTATTCGTTCAAGCCGCAGCTGCGCACCGTAGGACCGAAATACGGAAAATTCCTCGGCGGTATCCGTGCCGCTCTCTCGTCGATTGACGGAAACAAGGCGATGAGCGAGCTTAACGAAACCGAGAAGCTCACGCTCGATATTGACGGCAACGAAATAGCCCTCACCCGTGAGGATTTACTCATAGATATAGCAAAGGTTGACGGTTATGCAACCGTTGAGGACAGAGGCATTGCTGTTGTCCTTGATACCAACCTCTCCGACGAGCTTTTGGAGGAGGGTTTTGTCCGTGAGATAATCAGCAAGGTGCAGACGATGCGTAAGGACAGCGGCTTTGAGGTTATGGATAACATAACCCTCGCTGTCAGCGGAAACGAAAGGATTGCAGGCATCGTTAAAAAGAATGCAGAAGAAATTTCCTCTGACGTTCTCGCCACCGAAATCGCATACGAAACCGTCCTTGAAAATGCAAAGGAGTGGGATATCAACGGCGAAAAGGTTGTTATATCCGTTAAGAAAAACTGATATAGGGCTTCGTATTTTGGGCATATCACGCCCTCACTTCCCTAGGAGTATTCTATACACCGTCGGGGCGTGATGACGCAATCTGCCTCAAAATCCGTGCGCCCACATTAAACCTTTGCGTATAAAACCAAAAGTGAGGTACTTTTTCGTACCTCACTTTTTCTATGAAAGCTTTTGCCAAGCTTTTTGGGAAAAGCGACCTTTTCTCATTTTTTGTCTTGCTTATCCAGATGCAGAACAGCATATTCACAGCACTGAACTACAAGATTGTTAAGCGATATTCCTTGCTCTTGTGCTATGGTTTCGAGTTTTTCCAGCAGGTCAACAGGCATTCTGAACGTTTTATTTTTATGCTCCGATTTCTTTACTTTAAACATTTTACATCACTCCCTACACCTATATTTTACACTATGTTTTCTTGAAAATATACACTCCATTTTTGCACTATAATATATAAGTGCAATTTACACTTGGCAACGCTGATGCTTTTTGATAAGATGTTGGTAATCAAAAAGGTGAGGTTTGTGATTATGATTGTTTCCTTTTGCGGTCATTCGAGTTTTTTCAATGGGGATTTGTACACACGAAAAGTGCTTGATATTTTTGAGCAGAAAATAGGCGACAGGCAGGTGGAATTTTATCTCGGTGAATATGGGGCTTTTGACAGATTTGCCCGTGTATGTGCCAAAGAGTACAAGAAAAAGCATCCGAGCGCAAGCCTTGTTTTTGTGATGCCTTATCTTTCGGGCTATTCAAAGGAGCGTATGGAATATATAAATCAGGATTTTGACTTTACAATATATCCCGAAATTGAGAATGCAATTCCGAAATTTGCAATAACGTACAGAAACAGATGGATGATGGAGAGGGCAGACCTCGTTATTGCATACGTGAATAGAAAATACGGCGGTGCATACGCCTCTTATAAGCACGCAAAGCGCAAGGGCAAGGAGATTATAAATCTTGCAGATTTCAACGAATAAAAGGCTGTTTGAGCAATTGAAAACGGGACTCCAATACAGAGTCCCTTTTTTATGTGAAGTTTTTGCTAAGCTTTTTTCAAAAAGCGTCCTTAATGCGTCCTTAATGCGTCCTTAATGCGCCTTTATTCCTTTTTCGCCTCGGCTATCAACATCTCAATTGCTTTGCTGACGGTCTGGCGGCGGACGAAGGCTCTGTCGCCGTCAAAATGTAGCGGAAAGCCCGAAAATGGAACCCCCCAGTCATACTGGGGGGTTATTGGTTTTATGATGTTACTTCATTTTTATTGCAGAAAGAGCCTTGTCGGCGATATTCTTCGCCGTCAGTCCGTAGGCCTCAAGAAGGGCGGGAACCGTTCCCGAGCGTCCGTAGGTGTCCTCAACACCGACACGCTTCATAGGTACAGGACAGTTCTCTGTGAGCGCCTCAGCAACAGCCGAGCCAAGACCGCCTATAATGCTATGCTCCTCCGCCGTAACAATTGCGCCCGTTTCCTTTGCGCATTTGATTACAAGCTCCGTGTCGAGCGGCTTAACTGTATGTATGTTAACCACACGTGCGGACACGCCCTGCTCAGCAAGAATATTGCGAGCCTCAAGTGCGAGGTGAACGGTAAATCCCGATGCAATCAACGTAACGTCTGTGCCGTCTGCAAGAACTATGCCCTTACCGATTTCGAGCTGATAGCCCTCAATATCGGTAACACAGGGGACTGCGTATCTTCCAAAGCGCATATAAACAGGGCCGTCGTGCTTGATTGCCGCCTCAACTGCCATATACGCCTCGTTTGCATCGGCGGGGTTGAGTATTACCATACCCGGGATTGTACGCATAAGCGCAATATCCTCGTTGCACTGGTGGGTAGCTCCGTCCTCTCCGACGGTTATACCTGCGTGAGTTGCTCCGATTTTAACGTTGAGGTGGGGGTAACCTACCGAATTTCTTACCTGCTCAAACGCTCTGCCTGCCGCAAACATTGCAAAGCTGGAAACAAAGGGGATTTTGCCCGTAGCGGCAATTCCTGCTGCAACGCTCATCATATTTCCCTCTGCAATTCCGCAGTCGAAAAATCTGTCGGGGAACTTCTTTTTGAACACACCTGTCTTGGTTGCCGCCGCAAGGTCGGCATCAAGAACAACAAAATCGTATTTTTCTCCGAGAGCGGCAAGAGCCTGTCCGTAGCCCTCTCTGGTAGCCATTTTTTCCTTAATCATAACGCCGCCTCCTTATTTGTTTGCCGTGAGCTCGGCAATCGCTATCTTATACTGCTCTTCCTTGGGAGCCGCACCGTGCCACTCAACCTTATTTTCCATATAGGAAACACCCTTGCCCTTAACCGATTTTGCGATTATGGCAGTAGGCTTACCCTTACACTCACGGGCTGCCTTCAATGCACCCTCTATCTCATCAAAATTGTGGGCGTCTATCGTTATTACGTTAAATCCAAACGCCTCAAACTTCTTGTCGTGAGGTGTAGGATTCATAACGTCGTATATCGTTCCGTCAATTTGAAGTCCGTTTAAGTCAAGAATTACGACGAGGTTATCAAGCTTGTAGTGAGATGCGAACATTGCCGCCTCCCATACCTGTCCCTCCTCGCTCTCTCCGTCACCGATAATCGTATAAACACGGAAGTCCTCGCCCGAAATTTTAGCCGAAAGTGCCATTCCACACGCGCTGGAAATACCGAGTCCGAGCGAGCCTGACGACATATCAACACCGGGGGTATGCTTCATATCGGGGTGACCCTGAAGGTAACTGTCTATTTTACGCAGAGTTTTGAGGTCCTCTTTGGGAATGAAGCCCCTCTCGGCGAGAGTTGCGTACAGCGCAGGTGCCGTATGACCCTTCGAGAGAACGAATCTGTCTCTTTTCTCCCATTTGGGGTTTTGGGGGTCCACCCTCATTTCCTCAAAATACAAGTACGTCATAATATCGGCAATAGAAAGAGAGCCTCCCGGATGACCGCAACCTGCGGAATATACGCTCTCGATAATGCCGATACGGATATCGTTTGCAATTTTTTCAAGCATCTGTCGCTTAGACTGTTCCATAATTCCTCCGTTTTTGCAAAAAAGTCGTATTTATTACAATAAAATTTTACTATAAAATTATATAAAAGTCAAGGAAAATCAAACAACTTTGTTCAATTTGCGTGCTTTTTTGCGCATTATGGGAATAACGGCAAGCGGCAAGGGCGGAAGAATACATAAAAACACTATGCAAAAAGCCCGAGAGGCAGAGGTGCTCACCGTAACCGCTTCAAGGGACAGAGACACTGCGTATGTGTTTGGCGGCATCGAAATACCTGATGTGTAGCATAGAGTGGATAAAAGCAATCTGAAATTTTCTCCCGTCATATCAAAATCCCCCGAAAAAAGATACGGAGAGGAGAAACGGACAAAGCACCCCCCATCCTTTTCGGCTATTGCCGCAACTGTATGTACACCGTACCCTTCGGTGCGAAAGCCCGCATCGCTATTATCCTCGAAATAGAGGTATCCGCAATCCCCTGTGGTTAAAATGGGGGTGAATGAAGCGCTTGATTGGTTAGATGATAGGCTCTGCCCTGTTGGCATCACGACGTCGCCCGACGTGATATTGGTTGCTATTTTGTGACTTGATGCTATCGGTAACAAATATGAGGGATATATCAGAGAATCGCAGTCGTCAAGGACACAGCCCTCGCTCGCCGATATGCCAAGGCCTTCGGACAGACGGCTTATGTTGGGATACGGGTCCTCCCCGTTGTATGCCTCGCTTATCAGGATTATATCACCGCCATTCTGCCAGAAATTCACAAGATTTGACAAAAGTGTGTCACTTATATCCTCTTTGGCGTTAATAATAACGGTTGAGGTGTCGGCTGGAATAAAATCTTCCTTTAACCTTGTTACCGAAAAACCGAGCTCGGATAGCCAAAGCGTGTATTCACCGTCAAGCTCCTCGCCGTACACAAGCACGCTGACCCCCTCGTTTTTCAGTGAAAATATTGCAGAAAGGACAAGGCTCTCGCCGTTGTATATTTTCTCTGTATCACCGCTTACTATGTCCTCAAACTTTACCGCTGTATGGCGTTCTCCGTTTGATATTATCAATGAATGTGGGGACAATTCAATATCTGTATACTGCTCTGCAAACATAGGTCTTTCCAAGATGTTTATTCTCTCAACCGAGATTTTTTGCGAGCAGCCCGACAGCTCTCTCAGCAAGCCATCAATTATAGCATTTTCCTCCCCCTCATAAAGCTCGTATACCTTTATCTCCATATCAAGGTCAGACAGGTACTCTCTGCCCTCATCGCTGAATGTAAACAACTGTTTACCGCTCGCATCCAGAGCGATATGCTCGCCGTAGCTGTCGATGAAAACATTTCCAAAAATGAATACAGACAGAGCTACAAGTGCTGTGACACAGGCTCGGGCCTCCCTGCCGTTTTTTATTCCGCAGAAAACGCAATATACCATATATGAAGCAAGCGAAACCGTCAAGAAGAATATAACCGAGCCGCCGTCAAAAATTGAATTCAGCATAGGCGTCAGGGAAGGATAAAGACGTCCGATTGGCATATCGAAGAAAAGCGAAAAGCACAAAACAGCCTGTGAGCCGACGGCGAGTGCTACTCCTGCACGGCGTGCCCCTTTTACAAAAGCGGTTATACAAACCGAAAGTGTCAAAAAGGAAACTATAACGTATCGCAGAATAGCATCTGCGCCTATCATCTGTGCAACGCTCTCCTGAAGATATATAAAGATGATTAACGCATATCCGACGGCAAGTCCTGCTCCGTCGCCGACCAAAAGACTCGCAAGCAGGAGAACGGACACCAGAGCGAGCGTGTGCAAAAGAGTACCGAGAATTGCCGTATAAGCCGCAGCAAGGCTCACATCACACAAGTCGGACATAATCAGCGGACAGACAAGGGATAAAAGGGTAGCGGGAAAAAACACGAGCATTGCTCTTAAAAGCTTACGAAGATATCCGCCCCCCGTGCCTGCGCCGAAAACCGAAAGAGGGGAAATAAGCAGAAAAACATACGACACCCCCGTCATTGCGTATTCAAATCCGCTGTATCCGCCCACGATACAGACCGAGCAAAAGAAATAACCGACGGCGAAGAGCGCCACCGAGGAAAGTATTGGTCTTACAGCCTCTTTCACAGTATACCCCCTGTCCTTTTTCTATCATAATATGGCATGAACAGGACAAAAATGCGTGATATTTTAATGCGACCGAGAATAAAATTCTATATAAATCTCGGAGGGGTAATATGTCAAGGCTCAAAAAATTCATTATAAACGGAATTGTACTCACGGTAACCGCACTCATTATGCGAACCGTGGCTCTTTCCTTCAACGCCTATATAACAAACAAGGTTGGTGCTGAATGTGTCGGTCTCTATTCGCTCATAATGAGCGTTTACGGATTTTCGGTCACACTCGCAACCTCGGGTATAAATTTGGCATCGACGAGAATGGTATCGAAATATCTCGGCTGCAGTAATCCGACAAGGGCCCGTGAGTCGATGATGAAATGCATATCCTACGCAGTTTTCTTCGGCTCTCTGTCCTCCATTCTTCTTTTTACCCTCGCAGAGCCTATCGGCTGTGTTCTCCTCGGTGACAGGCGCACCGTGTTCGCTCTCAAAATTATGTCGGTGAGTATGCTCCCTATAGCCGTATCCTCCTGTGTTAACGGTTATTTCACCGCTATACGCCACGCATCGAAAAACGCCGTCTGCCAGATTTTTGAGCAGACGGTGAGAATAATACTCATGACTTATCTTCTTTTGCTTCTTATGCCGTCGGGAATTGAGTGGGCGTGCGTTGCGCTTGTGGCAGGCGGCGCTATTGCGGAGTTCGCCTCCTGCGCAATGGCGGGGGTTATGTACCTTTTGGACAGAAAGCTCATTGGCAGAGGAAGGACACCGAAAATGAGGGCAACCACCAAGGAGATGCTACATATAAGCCTGCCTGTCGCCATATCCTCATACGTGCGCTCGTTTTTGCTTACGGTTGAGCATATGCTGATACCGAAAAGGCTCATGCGACATAACGGAAAAACTCAGTCCGAGGCAATGGCATCCTACGGCGCTCTGCACGGTATGGCACTGCCGATAATTTTGTACCCTATATCCTTTATCGGCTCTTTTTCCTCGCTGCTCGTCCCCGAAATAAGCGAGAGCATGGCTTCGGCAGACAGCGCAAGGGTGAGGCGCATAACCGAAAAGGCAATTCGTGCAACGCTCATTTTTTCCATAGGGTGTGCGGGGATAATGTCGGTTTTTTCCACCGCACTCGGAAACAGTATATATTCGTCAAGCGAGGCGGGCAGATATATTGCTCTGATAGCACCTGCTATACCTATAATGTACCTTGACGGAGTTGTTGACAGTGTTCTGAAGGGCATAGGCGAGCAGGTGTATTCTATGGGGGTAAACATCAGCGATTCTGCGCTGAGCATTGCTCTTGTATGGATTATTCTGCCTGTATACGGCGCATCGGGCTACGCCCTCGTCATAATTATTGCTGAGATATATAATTTATCAATGAGCATCACCCGTCTGCACACACGTGTGAAGTTCAAGGTCAGTCTTATGAGGTCGGTTTTTCTTCCCCTCTTGCTTTCGGTAGGAGTGTGCAGGCTATGCTCCAACCTGCTTTTCGTAAACAACAGAGAAACGCCTGTGTCAATCGCTCTGCACATATTCATTTGCGCCGCAATTTATCTTGTTTTGGCATATCCCTTAACCTCGTTAAAAAAGCAAGAATTGTAAAGTTATTTTTAAATATTGAATTGACATTTGACTTTTTATATTATCTATAGTATAATTAAAAAAGCATCTGCTTCAAACGGCAAGCTATATAAGCCGTAAAAAGAAACGGAGGATAAAAATTGGCTGCAACCTTTAAAGGCGGAATTCACGTAAAGGAACATAAAAACACCGCCCATACTCACATAACCGCAATAACTCCCCCGAAAACGGTAAAAATACCGCTCTCACAGCATATAGGCGCACCGTGTACACCGTGTGTCAAGGTTGGCGAGAGAGTTCTCAGGGGACAGAAAATCGGCGACGTTTCCTCGGGACTCGGCTGCCCTGTTCACAGCAGTATATCGGGAACTGTAAAGGAAATAACCTATCATATAGCTCCAAGCGGTGCAAGGATTGAGGATGTCGTTATAGAAAATGACTTTCAAAATGAGCTCCATCCCTCGCTCGCTCCATCTAAGCGTGAGCTTTCGTCTACGACGGCTGACGAAATAATTGATATTGTAAGGGAAGCCGGAATTTCGGGAATGGGCGGAGCTACGTTCCCAACCTACGCAAAGATAAAAAGCGCTATCGGAAAGGTAGACACGCTGATAATAAACGGCGCTGAATGCGAGCCGTTTATAACCGCAAATAACCGACTGATAAACGAGCGTCCCGAGCAGGTGCTCGAGGGCACACGCATCCTTCTGCACGTATTCGGTCTTGACGAGGCGCTTATCGCAATTGAGGATAACAAGCCTCATTCCATTCAGATTATGACTGAAATGTCAAAGGACGAGGCATCAATCACCGTGCGCCCCGTTAAGACAAAATATCCTCAGGGGGATGAAAGGCAGCTGATATATGCGCTGACAGGGCGACAGCTACCTACGGGCAAGCTACCCGCAGACGTAGGCTGTGTCGTGTTTAACGTAGAAACCGTCGCATCTATTTACCGGGCATTCTACCTTGGACTGCCTCTTATCGAGAGAATAGTCACGGTTGACGGAGATTGTATAAAAGAGCCGAAAAACCTTCTCGTTCCAATAGGCACAAGCCTTAAAGCGCTGATAGAGGAATGCGGCGGACTGACAAAGACACCTAAGTACCTCATAAACGGCGGACCAATGATGGGACACGCTATGTGGGATTTTGAAAACGGAGTTACCAAGGGTACGTCGGCAATCCTCGCTCTGTCGGAGCAGTTCACACCGACCTATGACCAGCCGCACGAATGTATCAGGTGCGGCAGATGCGTATCGGCTTGTCCTATGCACCTCACCCCTAACTACCTCGCCGCTTATGCGAGGCGTGGATTATACGATACGACGGACGAGCTGAACGTCCGCAGCTGTGTGGAATGCGGCGCCTGCTCGTATATGTGCCCTGCATACATACCGATAGTACAGTACATAAGGGTTGCGAAGGCGGCTCTGAATGCGAAGGGAGTGAAACGTTGATGGAAGAAAACAAAAGTGTCTGCCCCGTTGAATTTCCCGAGGCTCTGACGGTTGCCCCCTCACCCCACGTAAGGCACGGAGAAAACACAAGGGGTATAATGCTCGACGTTATCATAGCGCTTATGCCCGCCCTCATATACGGAATATTCGTATTCGGTTACCGAGCGCTCATACTGACGCTGGTTTCGGTAGCGTCCTGCGTATTTTTTGAATGGGGCTTTCAACGGATAACCAAGCGCCCCGTTACCGTAACCGACCTGAGCGCCGCCGTAACAGGCGTTTTGCTCGCTCTTAATATGCCGTCCACTCTGCCGATAGGTTTAATCGTTGTCGGAGCATTTTTCGCCATTATCGTTGTAAAGCAGATATTCGGCGGAATAGGAAAAAACATAGTCAATCCCGCTCTGGCGGCAAGAGTATTTATGTTTTTGTCCTGGCCCTCCGAGATGGCGGGATATCCTGCGCTCGACGGCGTGGCGTCTGCAACGCCCCTTGCGTCCTTGAAATCGGGTGATTTATCCGCAATTGACTTCGGGGACGCCGTGAGAATGTTTTTGGGTGTTGAGAAGAGCGGAGTTATCGGAGAAATATCCGTAATGCTGCTTCTTGCGGGCGGTATATACCTCTTGGTAAGAAGGGTTATAACCTGGCATATACCTGTATCCTACCTTGCAACCGTTGCAGTTATTACTTTAATTTTCCCGAGAAACGGAGCTGACAATTTCTTATTCATGCTCGCAGAGCTGTGTGCAGGAGGACTCGTACTCGCCGCATTTTTCATGGCGACGGATTACGCTACCTCCCCCGTAACCAAGCTCGGACGGATAATATTCGGTATAATATGCGGTCTTGTAACCGTATTTATCCGTTATTTCGGAGCGTATAACGAGGGTGCGTCATTTGCAATACTGATTGCTAACCTGCTCGTTTACTACATTGATAAATTCACTCGCCCGAGAGTCTTCGGCGCAAAGAGAAAGCGCAAGGAGGCAGAGCGATGAAAAACATACTATACGTTGCTAAAATAGCACTCCCCCTGTTGGTTATATGCACCTTGTGTGCAGCTCTGCTCGCAGGCGCAAATGCGCTGACGGAGCCTGTTATTACCGAAAACTCTGCCAAGGAGAAGCACGAGGCTATAATAAATCTCTTCGGTGACACGGGACTAACCTACAAAACGCTCGACTGCTCCGCTGAGGGAATCAACGGACTCTACGAGGTCACGCTGTCGGGCGGTGACACTGCATACTGTGCCGACGTCGTATCGAGCAGTAAATACGGCGGCGCAGTGAACGCTATGGTTTCGGTTGACAAGGACGGTGTGGCTCTTGACGTTCAAATAATCAGCCACTCCGAGACCTTTATGTCAAAGTATACCGATGAAACCGGTAAATACACTAAAATTGACTGCATTTCGGGAGCAACCTACTCATTTGATGCCATAAGGCTCGCAATGTCGCTCGCCGAAAATGCGGTACTGTCGCTTGGAGGTGCATCATGAAAAAAGGATTTTTTGCAAATCACCTCAAGGACGGAATCCTCTACAAAAACCCGATTCTCGTACAGTTTATAGGAATGTGCCCGACGCTGGCGACCACCACGAGCGCAACGAATGCGCTTGCTATGGGAATTGCCGTTACTGTTGTTCTGGCATTTTCAAACCTTTTCATATCGCTGCTCCGCAAATTCATACCGTCAGAGGTCAGAATTGCCGGCTACATAGTGATAATATCCGCATTCGTGACGGTTGTGGAAATGGTTATGCACGCCTATTTCGTTTCGCTGTACAGCGCACTCGGCGTTTTCATACCTCTGATAGTCGTTAACTGTCTTATACTCGCAAGGGCGGAGGCGTTTGCCTCTAAAAATCCGCCTATCCCCTCCCTTTGGGACGGAATCTGCATGGGACTCGGATTTACCGTTGCGCTCACTCTTTTGGGCGCAATAAGAGAGATACTCGGTGCAGGCTCTATTTTCGGATTTACATTCCTGCCTGAGATTATGCATGTGTCGATGCTGGTGTTACCTGCGGGTGCATTTATTGCTCTCGGCTTTCTCGTTGCGGGAATGAATAAGCTCATGAGCAAATTCGCAGAGAAAAAGGAGGACGGCGCTGATGTTTGATATATTTATGCTGATGCTTTCGGCAATACTTATCGAGAACTTCATATTCTCAAAATTCATGGGCTGCTGTCCCTTCCTCGGAGTATCAGAAAAGCCCGATACCGCTCTCGGTATGGGTTGTGCCGTTACCTTTGTAATGACGCTAGCGAGCGCAGTCACGTGGGGTGTTTACAGATACATACTTGTGCCCTTCGGGCTCGAATATCTCAAAACAATTGCTTTTATTCTCGTAATTGCGGCTCTGGTTCAATTCATTGAAATGTTCCTTAAAAGGTTTGTTCCTGCACTATATAGCGCACTCGGAATTTTTCTGCCGCTTATAACCACTAACTGCGCCGTGCTGGGCGCCGCTCTGCTCAATATACAGAACGAATACAGCTTTATTGAGAGTGTTGTTTACGGCTTCTCAGCAGCGCTCGGCTTCACTCTTGCAATAGTTATTTTCGCAGGAATCCGTCAGAGACTCGTACTGGCAAATCCGCCGAAGAGCTTTTCCGGATTTCCCTTAATTCTCATCGCCGCAGGTCTTGCCGCTATGGCGTTCGCAGGCTTTGCGGGGCTGAGCATATCGTGAGGGGGTGTGATTTATGGAAATACTTATACCTGCGCTCTGGTTTGCTCTGCTCGGCGGCGTTTTCGGCATAATCCTCGCAATAGCGTCAAAGGTTTTTGCCGTCAAGGTCGATGAGAGAGTTTCTTCAATAAACGAAATCCTGCCCGGCGCAAACTGCGGCGGCTGCGGATATGCAGGCTGCTCTGCCTACGCAGAGGCTGTTGTCAGGGGCGAGGCGCCTATCGGCGCTTGTAACGCAGGCGGAAACGCAGTAGCACAGAAAATGGCTGAAATTATGGGCGAGGTCGCCGAAAACGTCGTGGAGAAGCGTGCATTTGTGCTCTGTCACGGCGAGGGCGGCACTATGAAATACATATACGAGGGAGCGCCCGACTGTGTCAGTGCGGCAAGGCTCGGCGGCGGCAGCCGTCAGTGCCAGTACGGCTGTATCGGTCTTGGCAGCTGCGCCTCGGTTTGTGATTGCGATGCGATTGAAATAAAGGGTGGCGTTGCTCATATTCTGCCCGAAAAATGTATCGGATGCGGAAAATGCGTCAACATATGCCCCAAAAACCTGATTAAGCTGTTGCCCGAGAGCACTGTGTGCTACGTCGGCTGCAATTCCGCCGACAAGGGCTCTGCCGTGCGTTCCTACTGCAAGGCGGGATGTATCGGCTGTAAAATGTGTGAGAAGGTCTGTGAGGTTGGCGCAATTAAGGCCGACGGAGCATTGGCGGTAATAGACCAATCACTGTGTATCGGTTGCAAAAGGTGCGCCGAAAAATGTCCTCGCAAAATAATCAAGGTCACAAAAAACGGAATTTGCAAAATTGAGGAGTAACGGGAATTTTCACACCGTTACAGGCAAATAATAACACAAAAACGTTCGGGTGAAATTATGATAAGAGATATAATCTCCGATAAAACATCTTTATTCGGGCAGGGCGCTCATACAGAGCTCCGTGCTCAGGAAAATACTGCCGTTTCGGTGGTTATAAATAACGGCAATACGGTGACAAACCAGCGTGAGGTTATATCGGGCGTATCGGCAAGAGTTCTTAAAAACGGTGTATGCGGCTTTGCCTCCGATGCGGAATACAGTGAAAGCGCAGTTGCCCGTGTTCTGAGAGCCGCCGATGAAAATGCGAGCTTTCTTGACCGTCGGATAAGCAAAAAGAAGCCGTTGCCGTCGGTTTCCGAGAGAGGCGAATTTTCCGACAGGGTTGATTTCTCACTCGCAGAGCAAAAACGGTACGTTGATTTTTCACGTGAGCTTGACTCATATATAAGCGACAAATACCCACAGCTTGCATCACGAAGAGTTGTTGTAAAGTGCGATTCTATGGAAAAGCTTCTCATAACGAGCGACGCATACAATGCACACACTACTCTGCCACGAAGCTACGTATACCTTTTGTTTGAAGTACAGACAAAGGACAAGGGGCCTGTAAACCTTATGAAGGTTTTGGGCGGCTTTGGAGGATTTGATGACAATTTCACTACGCCCGACAGTCTTTATGAGGAAATAGATGCTTTCTACGAACGAGTAATGCAGAAGCGTGAGGGTGTGTATGCCGAGGCGGGGCTGAAAACCTGCATACTCGGCGGTGCGCTCACAGGTATGCTCGCACACGAGGCGGTAGGTCATACCGTCGAGGCAGACCTCGTGCTCGGAGGCTCGGTTGCCGCGCATAACCTCGGACGCCGTGTAGCGTCAGAGCTGGTAAATCTCGCCGATTTTGCTCATACCGCATACGGCGAGAGAACACCTCTGCCCGTTTACGTAGACGATGAGGGCGTGCTCTGTCAGGATACGAAAATAATAGAAAACGGCATACTCACGGGCTATATGAATAACCTCGAGAGCGCCGAGCATTTCAATATGAGGGCAACCGGCAACGCCAGAGCCTTCTCCTACTCCGACGAGCCTCTGATACGAATGAGAAACACCGCTGTTCTCGCAGGGGATAGCAAGCTCGAGGAGATGATAGAGTCGGTTAAGGACGGATACTACCTCACCGACACGAACAACGGTCAGGCAGATACAAGCGGCGAATTTATGTTCGGCGTGTGTATGGGTTATGAAATTAAAAACGGACGGCTCGGACGTCCTATACTCGATACGACTATTTCGGGCGTCGCATTCGACATGCTGAAAACCGTCGATATGGTCGGTGATAAAATGGAATGGCTGTCCTCGGGAATGTGCGGCAAAAAGCAGCCTATGCCCGTAGGACTCGGCGGTCCTGCGATAAGATGCAAGGTTACGATGGGAGGTAAATGATATGGAAATCAGAGAAAAGCTCCTGTCAGTAGCAAAAAAGGCGACCGATATGCTCGTTTCTCACGGGAGTGAGGGCGCATGCGCCCGTGCATCCTATACCGAAACCGAGGAATTCAACGTTGACGGAGGAGAATTCAGCCTGCTCCGCACTGTAATATCGCAGAGCATTGAGCTTGACGTGATTAAGGGCAAGAGGTACGCAACGGTATCTCTCAACAAAATTGACGATGACTCGGTAGAGGCGGCTGTGCGTGAATGTCTGCTCTCCGCAGAAGCGGCAGATGAGGATGGGCACCGCAGAATAGCCCCGGATATGGGCTCACGTATCTTTGAAAACGGCTGTACCGAGTGCGATAAGGATTTGTTCTTTGACAGAATAAACGAGCTATGCGCCGATATAAAGGAGCGACACCCCCTTATAATTGTCGAGCAAATGATAGGCAGGCATCGCAAGCGCCTGTCCGCATACGTGAATTCAAGCGGCTCGCAATTCGTTTGCGACAGAGGCTCGTATGAGCTTGACCTTATGTATTCCGCCCACAAGGGAGAGGAGGCAACCTCGTTTTTCTCGGACGGATTTATCACGGACACACTTGACACAAGATTTATTGAAATGTGCGAGGTGGACAAAAACCTCTCCGACGTTGAAAATCAGCTTGGGGCTACGCCCTTTGACGGCAAGTTTACGGGTGTGGCAGTGCTAACCCCCCCTGCGCTCGGCGGATTTATTTACGATTTGTATTCAAGATTTCTGTCAGGCAGTTCGGTAATGTCAAAGAGCACCCCATGGCTTAACAGCACAGGCGAAAGGGTCGTTGACGAGCGGATAACCCTGTCCGCTCTCCCAGACGGACGGGCGATAACGCCATCACCTTATTCTATGGACGGCTATCTCAACGAGAACTGCGCCTTTATTGAAAACGGAATACTGAAAACTCTCGCCGTTTCCGACTACGTGGCGAGAAAATGCGGATATGAGAGGGCAAAATCGTCATTTTCCTCAATATCCCTCTCAAACGGCGATACTCCGCTTGCGGATATAATATCTAAAATTGATAAGGGAATAGTAGTGGGGCGTTTTTCGGGTGGCGAAACCTCGGCTAACGGCGATTTTGCGGGAGTTGCAAAAAACAGCTTTCTCATTGAAAACGGAAAAATAACAGCCCCCCTGACAGAAACGATGATAAGCGGAAATTTGTCTCAAATTTTCAACAGTGTAATTAATATTTCGAGCGAGACCGTGTTTGACGGAAGCACAAGCATGCCGTATATGGCTGTCGGCAACGTCACGGTCAGCGGAAAGTGAGCTAATATGAGCAAGAAAAACAGCACAAACGACAAGCGTGTACAAAAGCAAAAGAAAGCAGATCTGAAAAAACGCAGGGAAAACATTGCGGTATTTACAACGCTGGGTATATGTATAGCTCTGATTCTTCTGCTCGTGGTCCTCATAATTGTCAGAAACGTGGATTGGGACACCGACGACGGCGACACCACCACAACGAGCGTCACGGCAGGCGAAACGCTGACACACGGCGATTTCACCTACTACAAGAACAAGGAGGAGGGCATCGGTATTCTCTCGTACAAGGGAAATGCCGAGCGAGTGGTCATCCCCTCGGAAATTGACGGCGTTGAGGTGAAATACGTATGGGATGCCTTCCGCAACAACGAATCCGTTAAGGAGGTTGTTATTCCCAATACGGTAATCGAGCTCGACGGCTGCTTTGAGGGCTGCAAAAATCTCACCAAGGTTACCTTCTACAATTCGGTATCTATCATATATGAAAACACCTTCAAGGACTGTGAAAAGCTATCAAACGTTGTTTTCTACGGCTCGAAGCAACAGTATCAGCTGATACAGCTCTATGACGGAACAGGCTCAAACGCCAAATTGCTCTCCGCTACGGTGAGCTATGAGCCGTACAATTGATTTTTTGGCTTGACAAAATAAAAAACGCATTATATAATATATGTAGTTAAAAATCTTCAGAGGTAAAGATATGAAAAAAATAGTTTCTATTATGCTTATTGCTGCGATGATAGCACTTTCGGTAATGTCGTTCGCATCCTGCTCCGACGATGGCGGCGAGAAGGGAATTACGTATGCGCTCCTCGAGGACGGAACCTATGCTGTCACCTCCTACACCGGCGAAGAAACGGTAGTTTCCGTGCCCGCAGAGTATGAGGGTAAGGCCGTTACCGTCATTGCAGGCGAGGCGTTCCGTGATACCAAGGTTACAAAGGTAACTCTCCCCGCATCTGTTAAGAGCATTAAATACAACGCATTCTACAACTGCACAGAGCTCGCTGAGGTGGTTCTTTCCGAGGGTCTTCTCACTATCGAGAAGGCTGCGTTCTACAACTGTGGCAAGCTGACTGCTGTGACTATCCCCGAAACAGTTACTAAGCTCGGTGCAAACGCATTCGATGCCTGCGGAAGCCTGACCTCAATAAAAATTCCCGCATCAGTCGAGAATGCATACGATTATACCTTCCAGGGCTGTCTTAAGCTCTCTAAGGTTATCATCGACACCCCCGCTTTTTTGGACGGCGAGAAGAAAACCGATTGCGGCTGTGTTCTTGCATACGCTACCAGCGTGTACGTCAAGGAGGGCGTTGCTGTTACGGGTTACATAACCACGGCGTTCAAAACCGTTGACTCGGATATGTCGGGTTACGTTAAATACGTTCCTCTGGCGTAAGCGGCACTGTTTCTCGAATTAAAAGGATAAATTCCGATACGGGATTTATCCTTTTCGCTTATTTTTAAAAAAAGATCAATTTTTTTCAAAAAACCGTTGACAAAGTCAAGCGATTGTTGTATAATGACTTTATCAAAGTAAAGTTTAGTAAAGTAAAGTGCGATTTTTCCCAGCAAATATCGCACAAAACAGGAGATTTTCCATGCAAATAGATAACGGAATACTCAAAACGGACGAGCGTGTAGCATACACTCTGCGTTCATTATACAGCCGATTCGGCTACTGTCAGTACAAGATGAGCAAGTTTGAGGAATATGCCCTCTACGCAAGAAATAAGGATTTTCTTATTTCCGACAGCATTATATCCTTCACAGATACAAGCGGCAGACTGCTCGCACTCAAGCCTGACGTTACACTCTCAATAATAAACAACTCCAAGGACGAGGCCGGGACGGTACAAAAGCTCTATTATGACGAAAACGTATACAGGATACCTAAGGGCTCTCGCTCATTCAAGGAAATAAAGCAGATAGGCCTTGAATGTATCGGCGATATAGGTATTTTTGAGGTATGCGAAGTTCTCTCGCTTGCAATTCGCAGCCTTTCTTCTATTTCGGAGGACTACATATTTGAGATTTCTCACGTTGGACTTATGGAGTCGGTGCTCGACTCCCTTTCACTCGGCGAGGATGTTAAGAAACAGGCACTCCTCTGCATCAATCAGAAAAATTCCGACGGACTCTACGGTATATGCGCTATCAATTCCGTTCCAAAAGAGGTTGCAGACACGCTGAACGTGTTTATAAGCAACTATAACAGTGTTGACGAGGCGTTGGCGGCTGTCAGTGGAATATGCACGGCAGGGGTGGCGGATGCGAGCCTTTCCGAACTTACGGAAATCATTTCATTTTTAAAGCAAATCGGTCTTTGTGACAATGTGAAAATAGATTTCTCCATTACAGGAGAGAAAAACTATTACAGCGGCGTTGCCTTCAAGGGCTACATAAAGGGAATTCCCACAGCAGTCCTCTCGGGCGGAAGATACGATAAGCTGATGAGGAAAATGGGCAGGGCTTCAGGAGCTATCGGCTTTGCCGTTTATCTTGACCTGCTCGAGCGACTCGATATGGCGGGGCAGGAGTTTGACGTTGACGTTTTGCTCATTCACGGAAAAGACATTGCCCGTGCAATTGCAAAGGCAGACGAGCTGTCAAAAGACGGAAAAACTGTGCGTGTTGTTGGACAAATCCCCTGCAATTTGCGCTACCGTGAGCTCATTGATTTGACGGGGGAGGATTAAGATATGGAATTTATAAACGTTGCTCTCCCGAAGGGAAGGCTGGGCGAGAAGGTTCTTTCTATGTTTGAAAAGGCAGGCTACACCTGTCCCTCCATTCACGAGGAAAACCGCAAGCTGATTTTTGAAAATGCAGAGGTGGGCATCCGCTATTTCTGGGTAAAGCCCTCCGACGTAGCAATATACGTAGAGCGAGGCGCAGCCGACATCGGAGTTGCGGGCAAGGATATTTTGCTCGAATACGAGCCCGATGTATACGAGCTGCTCGACCTGTGTCTTGGCAAATGCAGAATGGCAGTTGCGGCAAAAAAGGATTTTTGCGATAACACTAACTCCACCCTGCGTGTAGCTACAAAATTTTACAGGATAGCCGAGCGATACTATGCGGAAAAGTGCCGTGATATAGACATCATACACTTAAACGGCTCAATAGAGCTCGCCCCGATACTCGGTCTTTCCGACGTAATAGTCGATATTGTGGAAACGGGAAAAACTCTGTACGAGAACAATCTCGAGCCGAAAGAAACAATAGTGGAAATAAGCGCACGTCTTATCGCTAACAGGGCGAGCTATCAGTTCAAAAACGCACTCATTGAAAAAATCAAGGATGCTCTTTCATTACAGGTAAAAAGGTAAAGGATAAAAGGATGATAAAGATATATTCCTACGGTGAGGTTTCAAACGAGGAAATCTTCGCCCGTGGCACGGCGGTTGCTGACGTATCGGGTACTGTGCGTGATATAATTGAAAACGTAAGGAAAAACGGTGATTCTGCTCTGTTTGAATACTGCAAAAAGTTCGATAGGGCTGCGCTCACCTCACTTGAGGTCAGCGAGAGCGAAATCGACGAGGCGTTTGCCTCAGTCGAGCCGAAATTCATTGAAATAATTAAAGAGGCGGCAAAGAATATCCGTGCCTTCCACGAGAAGCAGGTGAGAAACAGCTTCATAATCAACGACTGTGACGGAGTTGTTATCGGACAAAAGGTGATACCTGTTGAGCGTGTCGGTCTGTACGTTCCAGGTGGAACGGCGGCGTACCCTTCCACGGTTCTTATGGATTCCATCCCTGCAAAAATCGCAGGGTGCAAAGAGATATGTATAACCACGCCCCCTAATAGCGAGGGCAAGGTTAACCCCGTAATTCTTGCGGCGGCAAAAATCGCAGGCGTTGACCGTATATTCAAGGTTGGCGGCGCTCAGGCGATAGCGGCTCTCGCATACGGAACAGAGAGTGTTCCCAGGGTTGATAAGATAGTAGGCCCCGGTAACGCATACGTTGCTGAGGCGAAAAGGCAGGTTTACGGTCAGGTTTCGATAGATATGATAGCGGGACCGAGTGAAATTCTCGTTGTCGCAGACGGCAAGAGCAATCCGAAATTCGTTGCGGCGGACCTTCTCTCTCAGGCTGAGCATGACAAAATGGCGAGCGCAGTTCTCGTAACAGACAGTATGCCGTTTGCTATGGCTGTCCGTGATGAGATAGAGAGTCAGCTCGAGCTGCTTCCCCGTAAGGAAATAGCACGTGTATCAATTGACAACAACGGCAAAATAATCGTTGCTCAAAATCTTTCTCTGGCAATAGATATAGCCAACGAGATTGCCCCCGAGCACCTTGAGCTGTGCGTTGACAATCCGTTCGACTATCTTGACAAAATCAAGCACGCAGGCTCCGTGTTTATGGGAAGATACTGTCCCGAGGCGCTTGGCGATTATTTCGCAGGTCCTAACCACACCCTGCCAACCACAGGCACGGCGAGATTTTCGAGTCCTCTCTCGGTTGACGATTTTGTCAAGAAAACGCAGTACACCTACTACACAAAGGATGCGCTTATGAGAGTTGCTGACAGCGTAGCCTTCTTCGCTGAGAAGGAGGGGCTGGGCGCTCACGCAAGGAGTGCAACAGTCCGCAAAGAGGATTAAAGTCCAAAGAATTAAGGAAAGACGGTATTTATGAGTAAATTTCTCAATTCAAAATACAAAAGCCTTGAGGTTTACACCCCGGGAGAGCAGCCGCAGGATAAGAAATACATAAAGCTCAATACCAACGAATCCCCCTACCCCCCATCAAAAAAGGTGGTTGAGGCAGTAAGCGTTGCGGAAATCGAGAATCTGCGTTTGTACTCCGACCCCGAGTGTAAAAGGCTCAGGGGTGCGATAGCCGAGCTGTACGGTGTTGAGGCAGAAAACGTATACCTCTCAAACGGCTCGGATGACATTTTAAATTTCGCCTTTATGGCATTTGCATCGGATAACTCCCCTGCGGTTTTCCCCGAGATAAGTTACGGATTTTACAAGGTGTTCGCAGAGCTGCACGGTATTCCTTACAAAAGAATACCGCTGTGCGAGGATTTTTCGATAAGCCCCTCGGACTATTACAACGCAAACGGACTTGTCGTTATTGCAAACCCCAATGCGCCGACAGGGCTTGCCCTGACACTCTCCGAGGTTGAGAGCATAGTTGCAAGCAACCCCGAAAACGTGGTGCTTATAGACGAGGCGTACGTTGATTTCGGGGCAGAGTCGGCTGTGGCACTGACGAAGAAGTACAAAAATCTCTTGGTCGTTCAGACCTTTTCAAAATCCCGCTCGATGGCGGGCGCCCGCCTCGGCTTTGCCATTGCGGACAAGGGACTCATAGATGACCTTAACAGAATAAAGTATTCGACTAACCCCTACAACGTAAACCGCTTAACCCTTGTTGCAGGCGAGGCGGCAATAAAGGAAAACGGATACTACCTTGAAAACTGCAAAAAGGTTATGGACGCAAGGGCTTATGCGAAGGCAGAGCTTGAAGCCCTCGGCTTCTTAGTTCTGGACTCAAAGGCAAATTTTCTGTTTGCCAAGAGTAATCGCATAGGCGGTGAGGAGCTGTACCTTAAACTCAAGGAAAACGGAATACTCGTGCGTCATTTCAAGGATGAAAAAATCAAGGATTACAATAGAATTACGGTTGGAACGAAGGAGGATATGAGAATCCTCGTGGATACCGTAAAAAAGCTTTTGGAGGAATGATATGAGAAACGCTGAAATAGTCAGAAAAACCGCAGAGACCGACATAAAGCTCTCGCTTAACATCGACGGCTGCGGAAACGCAAAAATAGACACGGGGTGCGGTTTTCTCGACCACATGCTCACTCTCCTTGCCCGTCATGCAGGCTTTGACCTCGAAATCACCTGCAAGGGCGATACACAGGTAGATTACCACCACACGGCAGAGGATATAGGCATCTGCCTTGGCAAGGCGTTTTGTCAGGCAATTGGAGAAAAGAGGGGAATTACCCGTTACGGCAGCTTCATTCTCCCTATGGACGAGGCTCTCATAATGAGCGCAGTTGACCTGTCGGGAAGAGATTTTCTAGCATATTCGTTAAATATCCCTACCGAGAAGGTAGGCGACTTTGACACTGAGCTTGTCGAGGAGTTTTTCCTCGCATTCGTCAGAAACGCTGAGATAACGCTCCACATAAAGCAGCTCGACGGCAAAAACGCACACCACATAATAGAGGGCGCATTCAAATCGGTTGCACGCTCGCTCAAGGCGGCAGTTGCAATTGACGAGGCGCTGGGCGGAGCTATCCCCTCAACAAAAGGAGTTCTTTAATGATTGCAATAATAGATTACGGAGTAGGTAATCTTTTTTCCCTGAAAAGCTCACTGTCCGCCGTCGGCGCTGACGCCGTTGTTACAGGTGATGCAAGGGTTATAGAGAGCGCAGACAAGCTGATTTTGCCGGGTGTCGGAGCATTTGGCGATGCGATAGATAAGCTGCGCAAAAGCGGGCTTGATGAAATAATATACAAAAAGGTGGAAAACGGCACACCACTTATGGGTATTTGCCTTGGTATGCAGCTGCTTTTTGACAAAAGCTACGAGTACGGAGAGCACATGGGTCTTGGACTTATTCACGGGGATATTATCTCTTTGAAAAAGGAAATCCCGAGCGAGCTTGACGTTCCGCACATGGGCTGGAATGCCCTCTCTGTAAAAAAGGAAAGCCCCATACTTAAATATGTAAAAGGGGGCGAGCACGTATATTTCGTGCACTCGTTTTTTGCCCGTGTGAGCCAAGACTACACAACGGCAAGCGCAGAATACGGAGTGGACGTTACCGCCTGTGTGCAGAATAAAAACGTATACGGCTGTCAGTTTCACCCCGAAAAGAGCGGCGAGGTCGGACTGTCAATTCTGCGTGCCTTCTGCGAGTTAGGAGATACAGAATGAACATTTTTCCCGCAATAGACTTGGTAAAGGGCTGCGCCGTACGCCTTTTCAAGGGCGATTACAGTCAGATGACCGTTTACAGCGAAAGGCCCGAGGACGTGGCACGTGATTTTGAATGCAAGGGCGCAAAATACCTGCACCTTGTAGACCTTGAGGGCGCAAGGGACGGCGGCACTCCCAACATAGATGCCGTAAAGAAAATAAGAGCCAACACCTCTATGTTCATAGAAATTGGCGGCGGTGTACGTGATATGGATACCGTTGACGCCTATTTTTCAGTTGGAATTGACAGAGTTATTCTCGGTACTGCGGCGGTTAAGGACGAGGCGTTTTTGCGTGCCGCAATAGAAAAATACGGCGACAAAATAGCTGTTGGCGTGGATATCAAGGACAAAATGGTAGCCATAAAGGGCTGGACCGAGAAATCCGAATTTGACGGAATTGAATTCTGCAAGAAAATGCAAGGCATCGGAGTGTCAACTATAATTTGCACCGACATTTCAAGGGACGGTGCCATGAGGGGTACTAACAGAGAGCTGTACCGTGAGCTGTCCGAGACGCTTGGGCTGAACATAACCGCATCGGGCGGTGTTTCAACGATTGATGATGTGAGAGCTCTCGCCTCTATGGGGCTCTACGGCGCTATAATCGGAAAGGCGTATTACACGGGCGCTATTGACCTTTGCGAGGCGTTGGAGGTTGCAAAATGATAACAAAACGTATAATTCCCTGCCTCGACGTCAAGGACGGACGGGTTGTAAAGGGTGTTAATTTTAAAAATCTAAACGACGTATCCTCGCCCGTTGAGCTTGCAAAGTATTACAGCGACAACGGAGCTGACGAGCTGGTTTTCTACGATATAACCGCTTCCTTTGAAGAAAGGCGTCTGTTTACCGACATTTTGCGTGAGGTGGCGTCTAAAATATTTATTCCCCTGACGGTTGGCGGCGGAATAAACACCCTCGACGATTTTGAGCGGGTGCTTACCTCGGGCGCAGATAAGGTGAGTGTAAATTCAGGCGCTATCCGCAACCCCTCGCTGGTTGGCGAGGCGGCGAAAAAATACGGCGACCAATGCGTTGTTCTCTCTGCTGACGTAAAAAGGGTTGGCGGAAAATTTCACGTATTCGCCAAGGGCGGACGTGAGGACACGGGTATCGAGGCGATATCCTGGATAAAGAGGTGCGTTGATAGCGGAGCTGGTGAGGTAGTCGTCAATTCTATTGACACCGACGGCGTAAAGCGCGGATTTGACCTTGAAATGCTGAGTGCGGTATGCGAGGCGGTAAACGTCCCCGTGATTGCCTCGGGCGGCGCAGGCTCATCTGCTGATTTTACCAAGCTGTTTAAGACCGTGCCGAAGATTTCCGCAGGACTTGCCGCATCAATATTCCACTTTGGCGAGGTTGAGATAAACGCACTAAAACGTGAGCTTGCCGAAAACGGAATAACTGTAAGAATATAACCAAGGAGTTTTTATGATTAACATTGACGAGCTTAAATTTGACGAAAAGGGACTCATTCCCGCAATAGTGGTTGACGCTATTTCAAAAAAGGTGTTGACTCTTGCATATATGAATAGAGAAAGCCTTAAAATTTCCATGGAAAAGGGACTGACCTGCTTTTACAGCCGCTCACGTCAGGAGCTGTGGCTCAAGGGCGAAACGAGCGGAAACTATCAACACATAGTGTCAATTACCGCCGACTGTGACGGCGATGCCCTGACGGTTATGGTGGAAAAGGACGGTCCTGCGTGCCATACAGGCACGGAGTCCTGCTTCAATTCAAGAATATACGAGAGTGAGGAGTTATCCGAGTTTTCGATGGACTCGCTCTATGAGCTTCTGGTAGGTAGAAAGAAAGATTTGCCCGAGGGCTCGTATACCACCTACCTTTTCCAGAAGGGAATTGACAAAATTCTTAAAAAAATCGGCGAGGAGTCAACCGAGGTTATCATAGCAGGCAAGGCTGACGATAAAAAAGAAACCGTTTACGAGATAGCCGATTTGGCATATCACGTTATGGTTATGATGGTTGAGATGGGTATTTCCCTTGAGGACGTGCGCCGTGAGCTCGGTTCCCGCCACGTCATAGACCATAAGGTAAAGCAGGAGAAAATGACGGGAAACTGACAAAGTATAGAACGCTTCATATCGGCATAACAATAACCAAAAGGCGAGGTACAAAAGGTGCCTCGCCTTTGCTTTTACAAAAAGCCGACAGCTGACGCCTTTTAATACATGCGCTATATTTAAATTAAAGGTATTGACAAATTTTTGTTTTTGGTGTATAATGACTTTATCAAAATAAAGTGTCCCTGTCGGGACCGGAAAGAGGAATATAAAATGAAAAAGCTACTTACTCTCGCACTCGCAGCTATTATGATTTTCGGTTGCGTGTTCTCATTTGCATCCTGCTCATCGCAGGAGCTTTACTTCGGCGATGAATATAAGGATGTTCAGTCGCAAAAGGACCTTCTCACCCAGCTCAAGGCAAAGAGCATTGACGTCGGCGTTATGGACAGTATAATGGCGGGCTACTATATGAGCCTTGAAACCGACACCACCAACTCTCTTATGATAGTTGAGGGTCTTACCCTTGCTACCGAGCAGTACGGTATCGCAGCAAGAAAGGGCAGCGGCCTTACCAAGATGATTAACAAGACTCTCGTTGAGCTTGCAATAGAGGGCAAGGTTGACGAGATCGCAGACAAGTACGGTCTTAAATCCGAGGTTTGCATTGATAAGACTCTCACCTTCGGCGATCTCTCCGCAGCTGAGAAGGCAGACTGGGATTACATAACAAATAAGGGAGAGGTTGTTATCGGTTACACCGATTTTGCACCCATCTCCTGGAAGAACGAGCAGAACGAGCTCGTTGGCTTTGACGTTGAGCTTGCTAAGGCAGTATGCGCTAAGCTCGGTCTTACCGCTAAATTCGAGCTCATCGAATGGAGTGCTAAGGAGGCAAAGCTTGATTCCAAGGCAATCGACTGCATCTGGAACGGTATGACCATTACCGAGGAAAGACAGAATGCAATGGAGGTTTCTATCCCCTACCTCAACAACAAGCAGGTTGCTGTTATCCGTGTTGAGGACAAGGAAAAGTACAAGTCCACCGCAGATATGGCTGACGCTATAATCGGCGCTGAGAGCGGATCCGCAGGCGAGAGCTGCGTTGTTAAGAGCGAAGAAGAATAATTATGACCTTCCTTCAGATAACGACACAGCTTCTGGAGGGCTTTGCGTATACCCTTACAATATTCGGTGCCACACTTGCGTGTGCACTCCCATTGGGACTTCTCATCGCATTTGGCACTATGTCTAAATTCAAGCCTCTGAACCTCGTGTCCAGAGGCTTTGTATGGGTAATAAGAGGCACCCCCCTTATGCTGCAGATAATTTTCTTCTCTATGCCTAATTTGTGGCTTACTCCGTTGATAAATTTCGTATTCCGCTCAAACGTTGATTTGCCCATCAGAGGAACAGAGGCAACGCTCATTATGGTTTGCGTGGCGTTTTCGATTAACTATGCCTGCTATTTCTCGGAAATCTTCAGGGGCGGCATTCAGAGTATCCCCTACGGACAGTACGAGGCAGGTATGGTGCTCGGCATGACGAAAAGGCAGATATTCTTCCGCGTTGTTTTGCTCCAGGTGGTTAAGCGCATAGTGCCCCCTATGTCAAACGAGATTATCACACTCGTCAAGGATACGGCGCTGGCAAGCACTGTTATAATGGTTGACCTCTTTACGGTAGCAAAGATGATAGTAAACAAAACTGTTGATATCTGGCCTTTGTTCTATGCAGGACTTTTCTACCTCGTATTTAACGGTCTGTTGACTGTAATTCTGAGCCGTGTGGAAAAAAGGCTCGATTATTTTAAGGTGTAACGGCTATGGCATTTCTGGAAGTTAAAAATGTAAAAAAGAGCTTCGGCAATACCGAGGTGCTTAAAGGGATAGATTTCTCTCTCGAGCGCGGACAGGTTTTGTCTATAATCGGCTCGTCGGGAAGCGGAAAGACCACGCTTTTGCGTGTTATCAACCATTTAGAAACAGCTGACGAGGGCTTCGCTACCGTTGGTAAGGACATAGTCCTCGACGCATCGGTTAAAAAGCTCAGCGAAAAGGAGCTACGTGAAATGAGACTGAAATTCGGTCTTGTTTTCCAATCCTTCAACTTATTCCCTCAGTATAACGTAAAGAAAAATCTGACTCTTGCGGCGGAGCTGCGTGCCAAGGAGGCACTCGGCAAAAAGGCGAGCAAGGAAGAGCTCGCCGAGCGTTACTCGGAAATATCCGATAAGGCGGATGCCCTGCTTGAAAAGGTAGGTCTTACCGAGAAGGCAGAGAGCTACCCCTGCGAGCTTTCGGGCGGTCAGTGCCAGAGAGTTGCTATTGCGAGAGCATTGATGCTCGAGCCCGAAATTCTCTGCTTTGACGAGCCTACGTCGGCGCTCGACCCTGAATTGACAGGCGAGGTTTTGAAGGTTATAAAGTCCCTCAAATCGGGTGAGCATACGATGATAATCGTCACCCACGAAATGGAATTTGCGAAAAACGTATCCGACAAGATAATATTTATGTCGGAGGGCGTTATCGAGGAGGAGGGCACTCCCGAGGAAATATTCGGAAATCCCAAGAGCGAAAAGCTTAAATCCTTCTTATTCAAGGAAAATTTCTAAAAGCATCAAAAAAGACGAGGAACAAAAGTTCCTCGTCTTTTTGCGTTGTTAAAGAAAATCAAAAATTTGCATAGGCTCGGTTATAAAGCATTCTCCACCTGATGCACGCAGGGTGCTTTCATCCCGAAAGCCCCACAATACGCACACGCAAGTAAGATTTGCGTTTTTAGCCGTTTCCACGTCTACCTCGGAATCGCCTATAAAAACGCACTCGTCAGCCGACACACCCAAAGTATTCATAACCGAATATACCATATCGGGGGCGGGCTTTTTTGCCATTTCGGCACGTTCTCCAAGGGCTATATCGGCATACCCCCTGAAAAAATGCTCTGCTATTCCCTGTACGGCAAAATCCGCCTTGTTAGACACGATAGCCACCTTATAGCCACGGTGCTTTGCCTCTGCCAGCATTTCCATTATACCGTCATAGGGCGCTGTTTTGTCGAGGGAATGCTCCTTGTAATGCGTCTTGAAAATCTCAAGGGCTTTTGAGGTATCTACATATGAGGTATCACTCGGAACAGCCCTCTCAATCAGCTTTTTTATACCGTTACCGACAAAGCAGCGCACCTCGTCAATGCTCCTTTTTGGATAATTCATTTCTCCAAGGGCAAAGTTAACCGAGGCGGCAAGGTCGTCAAGCGTGTTGAGCAGCGTTCCGTCAAGGTCGAAAACAAGCGCTCTTATCATAGCTGATCGGCAAGCTCGAGTATGAGCTTTTCGGTTTTCTCCCAGCCAAGGCAGGGGTCGGTTATCGACCTTCCGTATACACAGTCACCGATTTTCTGCGCTCCGTCCTCTATATAGCTCTCTATCATAAGTCCCTTGACAAGCTGCTTTATATCGGAATTGTGCCTGCACGAATGCAAAACCTCTTTGGCTATTCTGGGCTGCTCAAGATACTTTTTGCCCGAATTTGCGTGGTTTGTATCTATGATTACAGCCTTGTTTGCCAAATCTCTCTTTGCATAATTTTCAGCGAGGTGAGCTAAGTCCTCATAGTGGTAGTTAGGGAAGGAGTTGCCCCTATCGTCCACATATCCACGCAAAATTGCGTGAGCATACGGATTGCCCGTGGTGTGAACCTCCCAGCCTCTATAAATGAAATCGTGCGGGTGCTGAGCCGCAGTTATCGAATTCATCATAACCGATATATCTCCGCTGGTTGGATTTTTCATACCTACGGGAATGTTGAAGCCGCTGGCAGTCATTCTGTGATGCTGGTCCTCTACCGAGCGTGCGCCGATAGCAACGTATGCCAGAAGGTCGTTGAGGTAACGGTGGTTTTCCGCATACAGCATTTCGTCAGCACAGCTAAAGCCATAGTCCTTAAGCGCCCTCATATGAAGCTCACGGATTGCAATGATACCCTTCAAAGCATCGGGCTGCTCACTGGGGCTCGGCTGATGCACCATACCCTTATATCCGTCACCCGTAGTCCTCGGCTTACCTGTATAAATTCTCGGAACGATGAAGATTTTTTCGTCAACCTCATCCTGAACGGTACGCAGGCGTGAGATGTAATCGAGCACAGATTCCTCATTATCCGCAGAGCAAGGGCCTATTATAAGTATAAGCTTATCGCTCTCGCCTCTGAATATTCTCTTTAACTCCTCATCTCTGTCTGCCTTTATTTTTGCAAGCCTGTCGTCCACAGGGTACATTTTCTTTACCTCCTGAGGAATAGGTAGCTTGCGTCTGAATTCCATATTCATGATTAATTTTCCTCCATTTTCTTTTTATCAAATAAAGCACGGCGAGCGGTGGAATAGCGCATCATTTCACGAAGCCCCTCTCTGTCGTTGTTGTCCAAAAGCTCTCTGAGCCTTGACAGCTCACTCGTAAATAAATCCATTTGCTCTATAAGAGCATCCTTGTTTAAAAGGAACAGCTCACTCCACATTTCATCGTTGAGCCTCGCAATTCTCGTTAAATCACGGAAGGAGTCTCCCGTATAATCCTCAAGGTGCTCGGTTTTCTGACAGGTCATTAGGCACACGGCGATGCAGTGTGTCAGCTGTGAAACGAAGCCTATTATCTCATCGTGGTCCTTTGGTGAGAGAGTTGATATTCTCGCAAATCCCAAAACCTCTCCGAGGTTCGAGCACAGCTCTATTGCTGTGTCGGTATTTTTATCTGTCGGGGTAACGACGTAGTTAGCGCCTGCAAATATTGAATCGTCGCTGTTAACAACCCCGCTGACCTCACGTCCTGCCATGGGGTGTGCCGATATAAATTCCAAATCGTGGCGAAGGAGCGACTGTACTTTATCAACCACAGCGCCCTTAACTCCTGTAACGTCGGTGATTATAGTGCCGCTCTTAAAATACTTCTGATTTTCTTCTATCCACTCGATAAATACAGTTGGATACAGGCAGATAACCGCAACGTCCGCCTCGGCTATAAGCTCGGGCGAGGGGTAGGACGCTCCCTTGGATATTATCCCCTCTGACAGGGCGTAGTCGATAGATTGTTGCTCCTTCGTTATCGCACTAACCGTATATCCTTTTTTAGTTAAGGCTTTAGCATAGCTACCGCCTATAAGACCGAGACCTACTATAAGTATTTTTTTATCTGTTGTCAGCTTCATACTTTTTCCACCTCACATCCGAGGGATGTCATCATATCGAAGAAGGTAGGTAAACTCTTATTTACAGCCTCTGCTCCCTCGATTTCTCCGCCGGTTAAGGCAAGAAGCATCGACAGCGACATTACAACACGGTGGTCATTGTGCCCCGACAGCACCGTACTTGGCGCATGAAAATCGGTAGGGTACACAACTATTGAATCGTCGTGGACTGCAACCGAAACACCGAATTTTGAAAGCTCCTCTGCCATTGCAGCGCCTCTGTCACTCTCCTTTATTTTCAAACGGTGCGTTCCGCAGAGGACCGCTCCGTTTTTTGCCGCCGCAACCGCCATAAGCACAGGGCCCAAATCGGGACAGTTTCCTATGTGTATGGTGGGAGTTCCACGGCATAGCATATCAAAAAACTTTATATATGCTCTATCGCCCTGAAGGCTTGTATCGAGAAGTCCGTCTATTTCTACGTTATTTCCGTCAAACAAATTCATCGCAGCGAAGAACGCTGCATTCGAATAGTCCCCCTCAACCTTTGCCTCTCTGGGAGAATATCGCTGTCCGCCCTTTATATACAGAGTCCTCTCGTCCGACCATTCTATTTTTATACCGAACAGCTCAAGCGCCTGAATCGTCAGGTCCAGATACGAGCGACTCTCTATGGGGGGAGCTATCGAAACAGTGCTATCCCCCTCGCATAATGGCAGAGCAAACAAAAGGCCGCTGATAAACTGACTGCTTATATTTCCGTCAACCTTATATTCCCTGCCGTAAAGCTCTCCGCTCACCCTTATGCCGCTTTCGCTGTTTCTTTCAAACTTAAAGGACTGCTCCTTGCATATCTTCTCATATACGCTAAGAGGCCGTGTAAACAAAGATTTACTGCCGACAAGCTCAAAATCAGCACCGCTCATAAGGCATAGCGGAATGAAGAAACGTAAAGTGCTTGCGCTCTCATTGCAATTAAGCGGAGCGTTTGCCGAGACTTTTTTAATATCTATTCCGTCTACTGTAACCGTATCGCCCTTTTTCTCGCACGACACACCCAAAGCTCTGAGGCAGTTAAGCGTTGCGCTCATATCCTCGGAATCGGATATTCCGTGTATCACACTTCTGCCGTTGGCAAGGCCTGCACATATGAGCATACGGTGAGCCATACTCTTTGACGGGGGAGCAGCTATCCTGCCCGCAAGAGCGCTCTTTTTTATTTTTATATTCAAGCTCATTCACCTATCTTTTTTCAAATACTCTAAAATGATATCCATAGCTTCAAGATATCCGTCCGTGCCCTTTCCCTTTACGGTGGTAAGGCACGCACCTCTTATATAACTTATATGCCGAAAATCCTCTCTCTCATCGGGGTCGGATATATGCACCTCAACCGTGGGGGTTCCCGCAGATTTCACCGCATCTAAAAGCGCTATGCTCGTATGCGTGTATGCTCCCGGGTTTATGATTATGCCGTCGTAGGTTTTGTGCGTGCTCTGCACAAAGTCAACAAGATCGCCCTCGTGATTTGACTGTCTGAAAGCTGCCTTTACCCCTTTGTCCTTTGCGTAAGCCTTGATTTTCGCAACAAGGTCGTGGTAGGTCTCTTTTCCGTATATATTGGGCTCACGCACTCCCAGCATATTGAGGTTAGGGCCGTTAATTACCATTATTTTCATTGAAGAAATCCTTTCTTATATAAGCCAACGTGTGCTCGATTATTTCGTCACTGATTATTTCAAGGTCTGCTGACGATTTATATATACCAAGTCTCTCGTTATAACGCTTTTTAAGCATCTCTCTGTCATAGGCGAGAGGACGGTCGGGCGTGGGCCTTATATTTTCAATTTGCCTGTTTATAAAGTACAGCCGCCCCGTACGCCTCAGCGCTCTGACGTTTTCTTCCCTGAGCACCGCGCCGCCGCCAACCGAAATGACAGCACCTCTCGCCTCATTTGCGGTTTCGCCTACCGCTAATGCTTCAGCATCTCTGAAATGCTGCTCGCCGTTCTCGGAAAAAATCTCGGTTATCTCCCTTTTCTCACGGTTAACAATTATTGCATCGGTGTCAAAAAGGCTACGGTTAAGCTCTCGTGCAAGCATTTTCCCGACGGTGGTTTTGCCGCAACCCGGCATACCTATGAGGACTATATTTTCCTTCTCACTTTTAAGCTCATTGTATATTGTTTTGCAAAGGGATGCGCCAATTGATTTATCCACAAACAGCTCTGCCGCCGCAACTGCCTGCGAAACGAGCATATACAGCCCGCCCTCGGCGGATATTCCCATATCGCGGGCCGAGAGAATTAAATCGGTTCTCATCGGGTTGTAAACCGCGTCTATAACGAGCGATAATTGCTTGAAACGGGATAATTCTATCGGAGAAGCGCAGGGGTGTGGGTACATTCCCACCGGGGTAGTGTTGATTATCACGTCTGCATAAGAATAATTTTCGTATGCCTCGCCGTAGGTGATAAAGCCTTCTTTTTTATTTCTACTTACACGCAATACCTGCGCACTGTCCATATCGGTGGCAACTGCGTATGCGGTATTGGACGTTCCGCCGCCGCCGAGAATTAAAACCGTTTTACCCGAGAGGGTATCGGTGTGCTTTTCAATAAGTGAGCGCATACCGAAATAATCGGTGTTGTAGCCATAAAGCTTTCCGTCCTTGTTTACAACGGTGTTTACGGCTCCTATCCGCTTTGCCCTCTCGTCAATGAAATCGAGATAATCCATAACGTCCCTTTTGTAAGGTATTGTAACGTTTATTCCGAGAAAACCTCTCTTTTGCATAAAGTCGGCAAGTCCCTCGTGGGGAATTTCGCACAGCTCATAGTCGTAAAGCCCTATTTTTTCGTGAATTTCCTTTGAAAAGCTATGCGAAAGTCGCTCGCCTATAAGTCCGTATTTCATTTCTCTACCTCAGAAAGCCAATCTGTACCGAAACGCAGAGCAAGCATATCGGCAAGAGCGAGAGCTATTGCGCTGTCAACAACCACCCGCGCACGGTGTACAACGGCGGGGTCGTGTCTGCCCTTTATCGAAAGCGGCGTATTCTCCATACGGTCAATATCAACCGTGTTCTGCTCCTTGAATATAGACGGCGTCGGCTTTACCGCACACCTCACCGTAATCGGCATGGCATTCGATATTCCGCCGAGTATTCCGCCCATACGGTTGGTTTTTGTGATTACCTCACCGTCGGATACACAAAATTCGTCATTTGACTCGCTTCCTCTCATATCAGCAAGGGCAAAGCCGTCGCCGAACTCAACTCCCTTTATTGCGGGTATCGAGAAGAGAATATGTGACAAAACGCCCTCAAGCGTGTCAAACCAAGGCTCGCCCACTCCCGACGGAAGTCCTACAATACAGCTTTCAAGTATTCCGCCAACGCTGTCGCCGTCCCTCTGGGTATTTTTAACCTCAGAAATCATTTGCTCCGCCGCTGTATCATCGAGGACACCGAAGCTCTTTTGGTCAAGCTCGCAAATATCTTCGTCTATTCTCTCAAAATTGAAATCTCTGTCGGATATTTTTGCAAGCCTTTTAATATGTGTTGCAACGTATATACCCTTTTTTCTCAGGGCGTCTAACGCTATCGCCCCTGTTGCAACCAGGCCCGCCGTTATTCTGCCCGAAAAATGGCCGCCCCCTCTCGGGTCGGAATATCCGTGATATTTTTCATAGGCGGTATAATCTGCGTGACCGGGTCTTACCACGGTTCTGAGCTGACTGTAATCTGCGGATTTTGTGTTCTGATTTTCAATCAGCACTGTTATCGGCGTTCCCGTTGTTTTACCGTTAAAGACACCGCTGATTATTCTGACCTCATCGCTCTCTTTTCTCGGTGTGGATATTTCGCTAAGCGAGCGTCTTTTCTCCATCTGCGCCCGAATAAATTCCTCATCGACGGTTATGCCGGGGGCAAGTCCGTCGAGCACTGCTCCAACCGCCTCGCCGTGGCTCTCGCCGAAAAGGGTTATCGAAACCGAGCTTCCGAAAGTATTTTTCATTATGACAAAACCTCTCTTACCTTATTTGAGAAATCCGAAAGCTTTTCCTCTCTGATTTCAAAGGTTCCTATCTCGTTTACATATACTGTTTTTATCTTATCATCATAAAGCTTCTTGTCGTGTGCTATACCGAAAACTATTTTGTCGGGGTCGCAGTCGGTTTTTGTGGGGAGATTTGCAAGCTCCAACAGCGAAGCAAGCCTGCCCCTCACCTCATCCGAGCACATAGGGAGCATTCCGAGCGCAACGCATTCGCCGTGATAGAGAGTCATATTTTTTTCACTCTCTATTGCATGACCTACCGTATGTCCGAAATTCAGCACACGGCGAAGTCCGCCCTCTCTCTCGTCTGCCTCTACTACCCTTCGCTTTATATCAACGGCACGTGCAATTATTTCATCTATATTCTCATAAAAATTTCCACCCTCAAGCATCTCGAAAAGCTCTTTATCAAGGGTTGCCGCCATTTTTATAACCTCTGCCATTCCCGAGTTGAACTGACGGGGGCTGAGTGTTTTCAGAACTGTGGGGTCGATAACTACTCCCTTGGGCTGCCAGAATGCGCCTACGCAATTCTTTATACCCGAAAGGTTTACTGCGGTTTTTCCGCCAACCGAGGAATCAACCTGTGAGAGAAGTGTAGTCGGTACGTTATAGAAATCAACACCCCTCATATAGCTCGCCGCTACAAATCCCGAGAGGTCGCCGACAACGCCGCCGCCTACCGCAACAACCGCATCCCCGCGTGTAAATCCGTTTTCGAGCATCAGCGACAAAAGGTGGGTGTAGGTTTCTATGCTCTTGCTTCCCTCGCCCATCTCAACCGTAACCAACACAGGCGTTTTGCACGCAGAAACAACTGCCGCCGCATATTCCTTCGGCACGCCGCTGTCCGTAACAACCAGTACCTTACGGTCAAGATTTACAATCTCGCCTATGCGAGAGAGCGCCGAGCGCTCAATAACTATATCATATTTTTCTCTAAGCTTTACCTCTATTACCATAAGTACCTCACCGAAGCTCACTCGGGTAGTCAAAGCTACCGATTACCTTCACCATATCGCACATCGAGGACAGCTCCTCTATCATTTTTCTGCCCCTCTTTGTATCGAGATTTCCCTCAGTTTCAACGTAGAAATAATACTGCCACAAAAGCTCCTTCATAGGACGGCTTCGCAGGCATCTCATATTATATCCGTTCTTGCCTATTACGTTTATTGCCTCGGCGAGTGAGCCTGCAACGTTTTTCGCCGTGAACATAAGTATCGAATGCTTGCTCTCATCACCCACAGCGCTCTCACGTGCACGTACAAAGGTTGCAAAGCGTGTTGTGTTTATGTTTTTCTCATTGACACTTCTTGCCAGCACCTCAAGTCCGTAGAGCTCCGCCGTTTCCTCGCTGGCAATTGCGGCAACCTCAAAGCTGTCATTTTCGGCAACAAAGCGTGCGGCTCTGGCTGTATTTTCAGCCTCGTGCGTGCTAAATCCCATTTTTCTTATATAAGGAGAGCACTGTGCCAACGCCTGAGGATGGCTGACAACCTCCTTTATATCGGATATCTTCGTTCCCTTTTTAGCAACAAGATTATGCGTTATAAAGAGATCGTACACTCCCGAAACGCACAGAGAGCCCGAAAACATCATATCGAGCACCGCTCCAACCTCGCCTGCCGTGCTGTTCTCTATCGGCAGAACGGCGCAGTCGCACTCTCCGTTAACGACGCTGTCATACGCACTCTTGAAATCCGTGCAGGATACGTACGTCGCATCCTTGAATATTTTGCGTGCCGCTATATTCGCATACGCTCCCGTTATTCCAGAATACGCAATTTTCATTCCTGAAATAAGGCGCTCCTGATATGCACGGGAAATACTCATATTGTTCTGAATGAACCTGACGTAGTATTCACGCAGCTCTGCATCTTCAACTGCCTGCGAGTTTTTGGCTATTATATCACTCTCTCGCTTGGCATCGAAAATAGGCAATGCGTGCTCTATCTTATGCTCCGCAACCATTCGCACAGCATCCATTCTTTCAAGAAACAGCTCGCACATCCGCTTGTCTATTTCGTTTATTTTTTCTCTTGCAATATCCAGCTTGCTTTTGTTTTCCATACTCTTTTCCTTTTAAGTTAACAGTGTTAACTTGTTTGTTTTGTACTATTATACTACTTTGACCCTAAAATGTCAATAAAAAATTAAATAAAATCTCATTTTTTTGTTTTTTGTCCAATAATATTACTTTTTTAAGTTGATTTTCGGAAAAAAATATGGCATAATATATTAAAAAGGAGGGATTTTATGCCGACAGAAACACTGCGTGACAGACTCATAGTTGCGGGAATTGACGAAATATCCACACACGGGATTAAGAATTTTTCACTCCGCCGTGTCGCCGCCGTCTGCAACACCTCTTGCGCCGCACCGTATAAGCATTTTAAAAATAAGGACGAGCTCGTCGGTGCGATAATCGAATATATAAACAGCAAATGGGCTCTGCTGCGTGACAGTATAATTTCACTGTACAGTGACAGCACCGAAAAGCAGTTGCTTGAAATATCGGTATCCTACATACGCTTTTGCGTTGCAAATCCGTCCTTTCATTCCGTTTTGTCGGAATCGGGTGACGCCTTAGAGCTGAGGGCTCTCGGTATAGAGGAGATTCTTTCACGCTTTTCATCAGAGCGCGGATACACGCCCGAGAGTCGGGAACTGCTCGAATTTTCTCTGAAGGCAATTCTTTTCGGCACGGTAACAATGATAGACAGTAAAGAGGCAAAAAATGAGCCGCATACCTTTGAGCTTGTGCGGCATGCCATACGCACAGCGATCTCGGAGGTCAGATGAGAAAATACAGAGTTTTTGGAATGAGCTGCGCCGCATGCAGCGCACGTGTCGAGCGTGCCGTGTCAGCGGTTGACGGAGTTGAGAGCTGTACGGTATCTCTGCTCACAAACTCTATGACCGTTTCGGGCGATGCTGACGAGCATTTGATTTTAGATGCGGTTTTGCGCGCAGGTTATACTGCCGACGTAATTGACAAAAATTCCGACAGGGCAACCGAAAAGGCGGAAAGAGACAGAGAACTCTCAATTCTCAGAAAACGGCTGATTTTCTCCGCCGTTTTTCTTCTCATTCTTATGTACTTTTCGATGGGACACGCAATGTGGGGCTTTTATCTGCCCGCCTTTCTCAATGAGAGTTATATAGCACTCACGGTAATTCAACTGCTCCTATCGGGCGCAATTTTAATAATAAACCGCAAATTTTTCATAAACGGAACGAAAAGCATAATTTCGCTATCCCCGAATATGGATGCTCTCGTTGCAATCGGCTCAGGCTCGGCGTACATTTACAGCCTGTGGCTGTTTGTCGAAATTATTATAGAGCCCTCTCACACCCTCTATCACGGGCTTTATTTTGAGAGTGCGGCTATGGTGCTCACCTTAGTAACTCTCGGAAAGCTATTGGAGGCTATATCGAAGGGACGGACGACAAGTGCGCTCGACGCCCTCATAAGCCTTGCTCCCGACACCGCCTCTGTAATACGCAACGGCGAGGAAATAACCGTTGCCGTCGGAGAGCTTAGAAAGGGAGATGTATTTGCAGTACGCCCCGGAGAGCGAATACCGTGCGACGGAATTGTCGAATACGGAGAGAGCTCGGTTGATGAATCCGCTCTGAGCGGAGAGAGCATTCCGATAGACAAAAAAACGGGGGACACCGTAAGGGCGGGAACAACCAACACATACGGATATTTAAGGTGTATTGCAACCGATGTCGGCGAGGACACGACCCTATCAAAAATCATAAAGACGGTTAGAGATGCCTCCGAAAGCAAAGCGCCCATAGCAAGGATTGCGGATAAAATATCGGCAATTTTCGTGCCCGCCGTAATGGCAATAGCATTGATTTCACTTACCGTTTGGCTGTTATGCGGCTTTGGCATTTCCTTCGCACTCGAAAGGGCGATAACCGTGCTGGTTATCAGTTGCCCATGCGCCCTGGGACTCGCCACACCCGTTGCGATAATGGTCGGAAACGGTGTCGGAGCGAGGCACGGCATACTCTTCAAAACCGCAGAGGCTATTGAGGAATGCGGCAGGGTAAAAACAGTTGTTATGGATAAGACGGGCACGCTGACTGAGGGCAAGCCCTCGGTTACCGACGTGATATGTGACGGCGATGAATATGAATTTCTCTCGCTCGCTCACTCGCTCGAGGAAAAGAGCGAGCACCCCCTCGCTATTGCCGTCAATGAATACGCAAGGGGAAAGGGGATACCCCCTGCGAAAACAGACGGTTTCCGTGCTGTCAGCGGTCTTGGTGTTGTTGCAGAACACGGGGGAGAAAGCGTTATTGGCGGCAACCTGCGCTTTGTCGCCGAAGGCGCCAACGTAACGGAGCGTGAAATTGCAATAGCCGACAGCCTGTCCGAGCAGGGAAAAACTCCGCTGTTCTTTGCAAAAGGCGGAAAAATAATAGGAATAATTGCGGTAGCCGACACGGTAAAGCCCGACAGTGCATATGCGGTAAAGGAGCTTTCACGGATGGGAATATCAACCGTTATGCTGTCGGGAGATAATAAAAAAACCGCAAATGCAATTGCGGGCAAGCTGGGTATAGATAAGGTTATCGCTGAGGTGCTCCCCGAGGAAAAGCAGAAATACATTTATGAGATTATGCGTGACTCGAAGGTAGCGATGGTTGGTGACGGAATTAACGATTCTCCCGCACTCACGGCGGCAGACGTCGGAATTGCCGTCGGAGCAGGCTCGGATATAGCGATAGACTCCGCCGACATTGTTCTCATGAGGAGCGCTCCGTCGGATATACCGAACACGGTACGCCTATCACGTGCAACCCTATGCAATATCAAGGAAAATTTGTTCTGGGCGTTTATCTACAACACGGTTGGAATACCTCTGGCAGCAGGCTTATGGATACCGCTGACGGGCTGGCAGCTGACACCTATGTTCGGCGCTCTGGCAATGAGTCTATCGAGCGTGTGCGTTGTGCTTAACGCATTAAGGCTCAACCTTTTCAAATTCAAGTCACACCAAAACATTAATACATCAAGCGAGGAAAACAGTAAAATGAATACGGTAAAGAAGACAGTAAAAATCGAGGGTATGATGTGCCCGCACTGCTCGGGCAGGGTTAGGGATTCGCTCATTGCTCTTAAAGGAGTGGCGGCAGCAGACGTCAGCCACGAGAGAGGCGATGCGATAATTGAGCTGTCGCACGATATTTCCGACGAGGCTATAATCAACCTGATAACCTCTATTGGCTACAAGGTCACGGGAATAGAATAATAAAACCGAAACAAAAAACGCCCGTTTGGGCGTTTTTTATTCTGTTTTTTCGTTTTTAGATTTGATTTTGCCAAAGATTGCTCCGAGGTCTATTTGTGTCAGGATTACCGAAATAAAGACGGTAAGGCAGCCGAAGAATTTGCGCCAGCCGAAATCCTCCCCTGCGATTAGCACGCCGCCGATTGCGGCGAATACCGATTCAAGGCTCATAATTATCGAGGCGACTGCGGGCGATGTCTTTTTCTGCCCTATTATCTGCAACGTGTATGCGATGCCGCTCGACATTACGCCAAGATATATTATGGGGAAAAGGCAGGAGCCGATAGCCGATGCAGACGGATGCTCGATAAAAATTGCAAACGGAAGCGTAACTGCCGCACCCGTGATAAACTGCACGAGCGAGAGCCTCACCCCGTCGCATCCGGGTGACACGACGTCAATAACCGTTATATGTACGGCAAACGCCACCGCACACATAAGGACAAATATGTCCGCCAAGGAAAAGCCGCCGCCCGAATAGGAAATCAGAAAAACTCCGAATATGGCAACGAGAGTGCATATCCAGTTTTTTGCCGAGGTTTTCCTGCCGAGCGCTATGCCGAAAAAGGGAACTATAACTACGTAAAGTGAGGTGAGAAATCCTGCAACACCTGCGCCTGCGCCTCTTGAAATTCCGATTTGCTGGAGCACCGATGCAACCGCAAGCGCTATTCCGCACAGCGCTCCGCCAAGCCATTCCTTTTTCGTTATATCTATACGCCTGTTTTTGAAATCGAAAAGACGGCGGTCTGTCTTCAAGTCAAAAAGAATTATGCACGGAATCAAAAATACAGCCGCAACAATAAAGCGTGATGCGTTGAGTGTATATTCGCCGACTCTGCCGCCAACCGAGTCCTGCACAACAAAGGCAAGCCCCCATATAACGGCGGTAATTAAGAGCAGAAGACTGCCCCGAAGGTCTGATTTTTTCATAGCTTTGTCCTTAATTAAGGGTATTTAAAATGCCAAAAAGGCTTACCTGTACATTATACAACAAAAAAATTTGCTTTTCAACAATTTATGATAAAAGTATTTATTGATTTTTTAATTTATATATGTTAGAATAAATTGAAAGCTTTAAAGGAGGCAAAAAAACGATGGCTGCTCCGAAAATTAAAATACTGAAATCAAAGTATTTCGACTCGATACCCGAAATTCCGCTGTCCGAATACCCAAGACCTCAATTACAGAGGGATAGCTATCTCTGCCTTAACGGCGAGTGGGATTACGCTACCGCAAAAATCGGTGAAAAGCTGACGGAATATCAAAGGAAAATCAAGGTACCCTTCTCCCCCGAATCTCTCATAGGAGGGGGCGATGCGCCAAACGATTATAATACCAAGCTGTTTTACAAAAGAACCTTTACACTCGAAAAGGATTTCATAAAGGATAAAACCATTCTCCACTTCGGCGCTGTTGATTACAGCAGCTCGGTTTACGTTAACGGAAGGCTCCTTTTCCGTCACAGGGGAGGTTATCTGCCCTTTTCCGTTGATATATCCTCGGTTGTAAAGGCGGGAGAGAATAAGATAGAGGTAACCGTTAAGGACCCGACCGACAAATGCGCACAGGCACGTGGAAAGCAGAAAACCGAGCACGGTCAGATATGGTATACCCCTCAATCGGGAATATGGGGTAGCGTATGGCTTGAAAGCGTCAGCAAGGATTACGTTAAGGATATAACGGTAGTCCCCGACATAGACAACGGCTGTGTCAATATCAAAACCGATACCGATGCAGAAGCCGTCAGTATTGAAATATACGATGACGGCGCTCTGATAGCGAGCGATACGGGTAAGGACTGCTCAATACCGCTAAAGGACTATCAGCTGTGGTCACCCGAAAATCCCAAGCTGTACGATATTGTAATAAAGACCGAGGGTGACACGGTTCGCTCATATTTCGGTATGAGAAAATTCTCTGTCGGAAAGGACGAGCGAGGAATATCAAGGCTCATGCTCAACAACCGCCCTTATTTCCATAACGGAATACTCGACCAAGGGTATTGGTCGGACGGTATGCTGACACCCCCCTCCGACGAGGCGATGCTCGACGATATACGCCTTGCCAAGGCGATGGGCTACAACATGCTACGAAAGCATATAAAAATAGAGCCCTTGCGCTGGTATTACCACTGCGACAGAGAGGGAATGCTCGTCTGGCAGGATATGGTTAACGGCGGCGGCCCGTACAGCTTTGCCGTTACGGCGGCTATCCCTTTCACGGGAATACAGCTTAAGGACGACAAATATAAGCTCTTTGCCCGTGAGGACTCAAAATACCGTGATGAATTCATAAACGAGGTTAAAGAAACGGTACAGCTGCTCAAAAACTCAGTTTCCCTCTCTATGTGGGTTATATTCAACGAGGGCTGGGGACAGTTTGATTCCGACAGGATTGCAGAGCTCGTAGAGTTCCTTGACAGCACGAGAACGATTGACCGCACCAGCGGCTGGCACGATCAGAAATCGGGAGATTTCATAAGCAAGCATATATATTTCACAAAAATACGCTGTCCGAGAGATAAAAGATGCTTTCTTCTCTCGGAATTTGGCGGGTACAGCTACGTATGCAAGGGACACGTATACCGAAAGGATAAGACCTTTGGCTACAAGGTGTTTGAGGATACAAAATCCCTGCAAAAGGCTTTTGAAAAGCTATACGAGAAAAGCATAATACCCAACATTTCAAAGGGACTCAGTGCGGCTGTTTACACACAGCTCTCCGACGTAGAGGAGGAGGTCAACGGATTTATCACCTACGACCGTGAGATGTTCAAATTTGATATTGAGCGTGTGCGTGCTATAAACGAAAGGGTGAAAATCCCCGACCTCATTTCCGACTTTGAAAATGAAAAGAACAGTGAGGACAAAAATGATGAATAAGACTATTATTATCGGTAAGCAATTTGAGTTTGATTTTGAGCTTGAAATCAGAAATATGTACTTCGAGCCCTTTCAGCTCACCCTCTGCGAGGAGGAATCGGGGAAAAACCGCTTCGTATTCAGATCAAAGGAGCATGGCTGCGATCTCATAGCAACCGTTTCGGTTGAGAGCCGTGAGGGCGCAGACGCTATACACCTCTCGTGCGACGTAAATCCGAGGGGCGGCTACGATATGCGCTACCATCTTGCGGCATACAATACCGCAACAATAAGGCTTGTGCCGAAAAAAGAGCCCGAAAATATACTCGCCTCTGTCTATCATATAGGCGAAAAGAGCGATTGCTGGACTACTCCCGCATTTGTGAACGCCTTTTCCGACATTCCCAACCGAGCTATCTCTGTTGCATGGCAGAGTGAGGGAGTTGAATATCATATGCTCTCAATGTGTCACGGTGAATGTAAAACCGACATGAAGGTTGTTGACGGCGCATTCTCACTTATAACCTCTCCGTATTGCAGCGGTGTTGCCGCTATTAACAATTACTGCGTAACAATCGCATACGGCGATGACCAGTTCGCCGTTGCAAAATCCGCTGTTGACAGCGGATACGATTTCCTCGGACGCAAGAGAGTGACTGCTGAAAACACGAGGGTTTCCGACGTTTTCAATTACCTCGGCTGGTGCACGTGGGATTCCATGCATCTTGACGTAACCGAGGAAGGTATTCTCAAAAAAGCGAAAGAGTTTAATGACAAAGGTATTCCCGTGCGTTGGCTGCTCATTGACGACGGCTGGTACGGCGAAACCGAAAGAAGAGCGGCAACCTCATTTTACGAGGACAAGGCTAAATTTCCAAACGGACTCAAGGCCTGTGTTGACAGACTGAAAAAAGAAAACAGTATGAAATACGTCGGTATCTGGGAATGTCTTGGCGGCGGCTGGGGCGGTATAGCTCCCGACTCCGAGATAGTTCGGGAGCACCCCGACCTTCTCATTAAGCTCCCTAACGGCTACTATTTCCCGAGAACGGACGAGGCAGGCAGCTTTGCATACTGGAATATGCGCCACTCGTATCTCTCCGACTGCGGCTTTGACTTCGTTAAGGTTGACGTTGAATGTAACACCGAGACCTCCACACACGGACTTGCTCCGATAGGCAAGTCGGCTATGGGTATGCACAGAGGACTCGACGGCTCGGCAGGTATATACTTTGACGGTGCGTGCATCAACTGTACCGGCATGGGCGCCGAGGAGCTGTGGAACAGGCCTGTCGGTATGGTGAACAGAAACTCAGAGGACTTTGAGCCTACGAGGGTTTCCACAATGAGCAATTTTATCAGCTGCAATATCTACAACTCACTTTGGCACAGCAATTTCTGCACGCCCGACTGGGATATGATGTGGAGCGACAGCGAAACGACAAAGCTCAACGTAGTAATGCACGCAATAAGCGGCTCCTGCGTATACCTCTCCGACCCTCACGGAATGAGTAAGAGGGAGAGTGTGCTTCCGTTCTGTCTCTCAGACGGATATATGCTCAAATGCGACCGATTCGCTATGCCTACAAAGGACAGGCTGTACCGTGATGCGAGGGTTGAGGATATTGCCATGAAGGCATGGAGCGCCTGCAAGGAAAGCGGTATGCTGGCAGTGTTCAATATCCAGAAAAATCCGAAGCCCGTATCTGACAGCATAAAGCCGTCAGACGTTGAATATATCAAGGGGGACAGGTTCCTTCTATACGAGTATTTTGGAAAGGACGCCTGCGTTCTGTCCCGTGACGAGAGCATCGACGTCAAAATACCCGAATACGATGCAAAGCTCTATTCTGTATCACCGTACAAAAACGGCATTGCCGTTGTCGGATGCACGGATAAGTACGTGCCGTATGCGGTAATAGAGAACGAAATACATACCGAGGCCTCTGACATATACACGCTGTATGAGGGTGTGAAATTCACCTTCGCCTCCGATATACCCGTAAAGGTATTTGTAAACGGTGAGAGTGTTAGCGTTATAAGCGACGGCATCCTCTCCCATGTTGATGCGAGCGGAGTCGACGGCAAGGTTATTATTGAAATAAAAAGATAATTTCTAATGAAAAAACCAAGGTCAAAAACCTTGGTTTTTTTATTGCTGGATGTCGGAAAAATAAAATTATCGCTTATCAAGCGGTATATAGTCAACCTTTTCCTTGACGTTAATATAAGCAGGGCGAATGATTTTGCCTGCATTCTGTATTTCCTCTATACGGTGAGCGCTCCAGCCCGCAATTCTCGATATTGCGAAAATCGGGGTGAAAAGCTCATAGGGCAGCCCGAGCATACTGTAAACCAGACCCGAATAGAAATCAACGTTTGCGCTGACACCCTTATACATTTTACGCCTGTCGGCAATGATTTCGGGAGCTAAGCGCTCAACAGCCTCGTAAAGGCTGTATTCCTCCTCCATTCTCTTCTCCTCCGACAGCTTTTTCGCATAGGAGCGAAGAATGTCTGCCCTCGGGTCAGAGAGCGAGTATACCGCATGGCCCATTCCGTAAATCAGGCCTGCGTTGTCAAACGCCTTTTTGTCGAGCAGACGGACAAGATAATCCTTCACAGCACCCTCATCCTTTACGTTAATGCTCGCCTTCATATCGTCGAACATACGCATAACCTTAATGTTTGCTCCGCCGTGACGGGGGCCCTTCAGCGAACCGAGTGCGGCAGACACCGCAGAATATGTATCGGTGCCAGATGAGGTTACAACGTGAGTTGTAAACGTCGAGTTGTTTCCGCCTCCGTGCTCTGCGTGAAGCACAAGGGCTAAGTCGAGAATTTTTGCCTCCAGGGGCGAATATTCTCCGTTTTCACGAAGTATATATAAAAGATTCTCCGCCGTGCAAAGCTCTGGCTTTGGAAAATGTATAAAAAGGCTGTTTGAATTATGATAGTGCTGGTAGGATTGGTACCCGTATACAGCGAGCAGGGGAAACTCTGCTATCAGCTGTAAGCATTGGCGCAAAACGTTTGCCGTCGATATATCGTCGGGGTTGTCGTCGTAGGCATAGAGAGCCAAAACGCTGCGTGAAAGAATATTCATCATATCCTTTCCGGGCGCTTTGAGAATCATATCACGGACAAATGACGGGGGCAGGGAGCGATAGTCGGACAGCTGTGCCTTGAACCTATCCAGTCTTTCCCTGTCGGGGAGCTCGGAGAACAGCAAAAGATAAACTGTCTCCTCAAAGCCGAAGCGGTTGTCCCTCACAAATCCGTCTACAAGGTCACGTATGTTTACACCCCTGTATGACAGCTCGCCGTGACATTGGACAACGTTTCCGTCCTTATCCCTTTCCTTTGACTTTATATTGGATATTTCGGTAAGCCCTGCGACAACGCCGCTTCCGTCCAAATCCCTAAGTCCCCTCTTTACGTTGTTCTGCTCGTACATAGGGGGAACTATATTGTTGTTTTTAGCCGATAACTCAGATAGCTCCTTTATATAGGGGGTTATCTCGGAATAATTCATTCATCCTCCTTTCGGGGGGAATTATTCCTCCCCCTCTGCTTCCTCGCCGTCCTCATCCTCCGAAACGGGAGTATAGATTACGGTCAGCTCGTGAGTCATGAGGTCATCTGCCTTCGCCACGGTAACCGACAAATTTTTGTATTCAACGGCGTGTCCCTCTGGCGGAATAATTCCGCACAGCTCTGTGAGCCAGCCGTTAACGGTGGTTGATTCTATATCCTCATCCCATTCGAGCGAGAAGAATTCAAAAAATTCCTCTATCGACATACCCGAAAGGACTCGGTAGGTGTTCTCGGAGAGCTCCACAATATTGTGAACCTCCTCGTCCTGCTCATCCCATATCTCGCCGACAAGCTCCTCAAGAATATCCTCCATAGTAACGATACCCGCAGTTGAGCCGTATTCGTCGATAACAACGACCATATGGTTATGTTCATCCTGCATTTCCTTCAAGAGGGAGTCAAGACGTGCGGTTTCGGGCACGTACACAGGCTTATACATCATATCCGCAAGGTTGAACTCGCCCTCTGTACGGTTAAGAAGATAGTCACGTATGTGTATAATTCCCACTATTTTATCAATGCTCTCGGAGTATACGGGAAGACGGGAATAACGCTCGTTTTTAATCAGCTCGAGCAGCTCCGACTCCTCTATATCCTCGGGGATAGCGACGAGCGAGCCTCTGCTCGTCATTATGTCCTGCGCCGCCATCTTGTCAAGCTTGAATACGTTTTTGATATACTCAATGTCGTCCTGGTTGAGAGTTCCCTCATCAGCACCTGCATCGAGCATTATAACGATATCCTCCTCGGACACCGTTTCCTCCTTTTCGTTTGGGTCTATTCTGAAAATACGGAGAACGAGGTTGGTAGATGCGGACAAAAACCATATAACAGGTCTTAATACAGTGGTGATGCCGGATATGATTCCGCAAACACCGTTAGCCAGCTTCTCCTTATATTTCATAGCCAGACGCTTCGGCACCAGCTCGCCGAAAACGAGCGTGAAATAGGAAAGTATCAGCGTTATGAGAATAACGGATACGTTTTCTATTGTAGAGATAAGTCCTTGGGACTGTATTTCAAATTTCCCCACGAGAAAAGCGGAAAGACGTGTTGCGAAATTGTCAGCCGCAAATGCGGAGCCCAAAAATCCCGCAAGGGTAATTCCTACCTGTATTGTTGAGAGAAACCTCGTCGGCTCCTCTATAATTTTAAGCATTTTACGAGCCTTCTTATCCCCCTCCTCGGCCATCGCTCTGACCTTCTTTTCATTGAGGGAAATCACCGCTATCTCGGTTGCGGCAAAGAAAGCGTTAAGTAAAATAAGCACTAATTGCAGTAACAGTTGTTTTATCATTGAAAACCTCTTAATCTAAAATTTTGTTTTTCCTTTTATTTTTTAAAAACCTTTAACAACGCATAAAGGGCCGTTCAGCCTCAAAAAAAGGAAACTCACATTTACGGTTTTCAATTTTTCCTGCAACCGAAACGGTTCTAACCGTTATCACGGCGTTTACGGTTACAGTGCAACTTCGGGGCAAGGGATCCATGTTCTCTGACCATCTCCTTCCTTAATTTCTATCACGCATATACGCAGGGTATATACATAGACATTATACATTTTAACATATAATTGTTAATAAATCAAGTATTTATATAATTTTAAAAATCAATTATATATCAGACACACTACCTCTTATACGGATTCGGTATATCATAGGTGACGGCAGTTTTATTCTCACGCCAACCTGTTTTTACGGCTAAACGTTATGTAAAATGACGTATTTTTTGCCTTGCAAAAATTTTTTTGATTTTTTTGAAAAAACTATTGACAAACGTTTTTTCATTTGTTATAATAGTCTTGCAAAACAATAATGATTATCATTATTGATTTTCAAGGAGGTAACAGATGGAAGCGGTATTAAAACACTCCCGACAGAGAGATGCAATTAAAAATCTGCTGAAAGACGTTGCCTGCCACCCCAGCGCCGAATGGATTTACGAAAACGTGAAGAAGGATTTTCCGAAAATCAGTCTGGCAACCGTATACAGGAACTTAAATCTACTGTGCGATACAGGCGAGGCTGTACGCATCGACGTAGGTGACGGTACGGTTAGATACGACGGATACGTAAAAAATCACTACCACTTTTTATGCAGTAAATGCAGGCGGGTAATTGACGTCAGCGAGGATGAGATTTCACATATCAACTCTGAGATTGAAAAAAATCACGGCGTCAGCGTCGAGAGACATTCGATAGTCTTCTTCGGCAAATGTAATGAATGTAAAAAATAAATTTATATATTAAAAGGAGTTTTTATTATGAAAAAGTTTGTATGTTCTGTATGCGGTTATATCCACGAGGGCGACAGCGCACCCGACAGATGCCCCCAGTGCAACGTTCCCGCATCAAAGTTCAATGAGATGAAGGACGATACCCACAAGTTTGTATGTTCCGTATGCGGTTATATCCACGAGGGTGACAGCGCACCCGACAGATGCCCCCAGTGCAACGTTCCCGCATCAAAGTTCAATGAGATGAAGGACGACACCCTCAACTTCGTATGCGAGCACGTTATCGGCGTTGGCGCAAAGGGCACTATTGACGACGAGGTTTACATGGGTCTTAAGGCTAACTTTGAGGGCGAGTGCACCGAGGTTGGTATGTACATAGCGATGAGCCGTCAGGCTATCCGTGAGGGCTATCCCGAGGTTGGAGCATTCTACCTCCAGGCAGCGCTCGAGGAGGCTGAGCATGCGGCTAAGTTCGCAGAGCTTCTCGGAGAAGTGGTTTATGCAGATACCAAGAAGAATTTGCAAATGAGAGCTGAGGCTGAGTGCGGAGCAACCGCAGGCAAGTTCGGGCTTGCAAAGAGAGCAAAGGAGCTCGGCTACGACGCTATCCATGACACAGTTCACGAGATGGCAAAGGACGAGGCTCGCCACGGCAAGGGCTTCGAGGGAATGCTCAAGAGATACTTCAAGTAATATACATTATCAATAATACGTTGGACAGGAAGAAAGCTCATGCTTAAAAGGATGATTCGGAGCCTTATCTTGCGAGAGAAGGCTGACTCCGATGCTTATATCAAATACCTACGTAAAAAAGGAATGAGAATCGGAGAACGCACAGTCGTTTACGAGCCAAGAAGTGTCGTTATCGACGTAACCCGTCCGTGGATGATTGAGATGGGTGATGACGTTAAAATCACACACGGTGTTATTATATTGACTCACGGCTTTGATTGGTCGGTGCTCAAGGGCGCATACGGAGACGTTCTGGGCTCCTCGGGCAAGGTCACCGTAGGAAACAACGTGTTTATCGGAATGAATTCTATTATCCTGAAGGGTGTTACCGTCGGCAACAACGTAATTATAGGAGCCGGAAGCCTTGTAAACAAGGACGTTCCCGACAACTGCGTCGTTGCAGGCAACCCTGCCAAGGTAATTATGTCATTGGACGATTATCACGAAAAACGCAAGGCGGCGCAGCAAAAGGAAGCTGAGGAAACGGTTTCTGAATACCGCAAGGTATACGGAAAGGACCCTGATGAGAATGTCATGAGCGAGTTCTTCTGGTTATTTACCGACTGTCCTGAAAATCTGCCGCCGAAATGGGAATACCATATGTCCCTTTGCGGAAACAGAGAGCTCAGCGCAAAGCTGATGCGTGAGCATAAGATAAGCTATAAAAACATAGAGGATTTTTTCCTCCATTGCAAAAATCAAGAAACAGACAACTGAATAAAAAATAATAAAAAATTTAATAGTCATATAACAAAAGGCGGCGCACACTCCTCGGAGCGTGCGCCGTTTTTTGAAGCTTTTTAGGAGGACGACATATCCCAAGTCAATGCTCAAAACGCTTGCGTTTTGAGTGACCCACACGGGAATCTCACCGGTGGTGAGAATTTTTGCTCGCGCCTCACGTGAGCGAGCTCCCATCGGCTTGCTCGCAAATGCGAACCCATGCGCCTCGCAAGGCTCGGCGCTGGGGCGATTAACGGACGAGGGAAACAAAAAGGATAGGCACTCACGAGGAGTGCTACAACGAGAAAAGTGTACGGGAATCTCACCGGTGGTGAGAATTTTTGCTCGCGCCTCACGTGAGCGAGCTCCCATCGGCTTGCTCGCAAATGCGAACCCATGCGCCTCGCAAGGCTCGGCGCTGGGGCGATGAGCGTACGGGACGCCAAAAGAAAAACCACCCAATCCGAAAGCGTGATGTTCTTAACGAAGAAATCACACTAACCGAGTAGGACTAAAAAACGTCACAGTTTCTGAACGAAACTGTGACGTTTTCATTTAATTTTTATTGCTTCCACAACATTTTTTATACTTTTTACCACTACCGCAAGGACAAGGCTCGTTTCGTCCTATTTTTTTGCTTATTAAGGTTCTATGTCTTTCTAAAAGACGTTCGGCTCTTTGTTTTCCTTTTTCATACAAGCAATCCTTCTCATCATCTTTTATATCGGTTAACTGATAACGATGAAATTTCATGCCTTGAAATTTACAAGCCTCATCGAACGTGAATTCGAGCATAACTCGTTCGTTTTCTTGATTCCATAACATAGCCGAAAGGACATACTCTCGTTTTTCATCATCTGACATCAATTCTATAGATGGTTGATTTACAAAGCAAGTATACCGTAAACACTCTCCTGTCCCAGAAGTATTTATAACGGACATTCCTCTTATATCTCTTTGGCGGTAAAATGTAGTTTTTAACTTCTCGCATAAATCTTCTTTTGCAGATGTGTCAAAATCTAATAAGTAATTGGATATTTCCACTTTGTTATCAATAGAACTATGTGTAAGATATTCAAGTATTGTTTTATAAAAATCGGGAAGTTTTAATTGCGGTTTTTCGGGTTTCAATCTTGGATGATATAATGCGGAAAAATATTTATCAAGATCTTCACGAAAGCCAACCAAGTGCAAAGAGGTATTTTCTGGCGTGTCATCGAACTGCATATAATAGCAGTTATGCTTGATATATAAGCCTAAATGATCCAATTCATCGTTGGGGGCTAATTTGGGAACTTGTGTAGCTTGCCTTCTTTGTTTTAGAAAGTGTAAAAACAATAATGGCGAATTGAAATAATCTCGATATACCATCAGATCATCTACGGAAATACTTATTGCATTGCATTTTAATTTTAAGAAGCTCAGTTTTTCTGCACGAGCCGCAAAATCGTTAATGTTATCTATGGTTACGGATAGCATATAAGTATCTCTGATTTTGCTCATATCAATGCTTGCTTTATACGATTTATCTTCGTTATACAGGGACGGATTGTTTACAGAAATCAAATAATCAAAGGTGCGCTTACATTGATGATCTGCCTTTTCAATAAGATTTTTATATGATTTAATATGATTTTCAAAATCGGTAAAAGGCGGCGTATATACAAATGAACCAGCCTTGACCTCAACTATCAGCATTACATCATTGTAAACAATAATAATATCATTTTCCGCAAGATTTTTCAAAGAACCGTTTTGTGGATAATAGTTGTCAGTATAAATTGTACAACCTGGCAGCATTTGTGCAAATATGTCGGCAACCATTTTTTCGCTTGCTTCTTTTTGCTTGTCTGCCCATTTGTATTCCGGATTTAATCTTTGAATATTTTTTTGTATAACCCTATAGAAATTATCAACGAATGTATAATAATCAAAGCAGTAATATTTATTGTCAATTTTTATAAACGGTCTTTTTTGTATAGGCAAATCAATTATAGGCCAACCCGAAAATTCGGGATGAGCAAAAAAGAAAGTATCTTCATTAAAGCCGTATGATAGCGAATCAACAAACGATTCCGACCAACCAGTTACTTCTATAACATCGCGCAGTTTTGTACCTATGACCTTTTCGGCAAAATTATGTCCGATTTCAACAAAAGAAGGACTTGTAAAATCCATATTTTCCTCGTCAATGGAATCAAATAATCGCCCTAAATCATTTAAAACTTCAAATTTCCCTTGCGATAATGCAAATTGTAATTTTTTCATACCTGCGACAACATCATTTGCAGTTATCCCATACAATGATAAAAATATATCGTTATGTGCTGTGAGTAATTTTTCAAAATATTCAAACTCATACACTTGATATCTTTGACCACGCACGAGATATAAAAATTGCGATTCCACAATTGTTTTGACGGTTGAATCATCATATTCGGGATGGCTATCGTAAAGACAAGTCCCCCAAGAAAAATAGAACTCATTGATAAGCTGGTACAGTTTTTCAATATCCGCTTGAATCTCGAAAAAAAGATCGCTTTGATCCTCATCACTAAAAGCATATTTATTTTCCGTGGAAACCAAGATGCTTTGAATATACTCGGTCATATGAGATATTAGAATTGAATCATACGATGCTTGTATCTCCGAACTGATTCCAATATCGTTCAACAAGAACATATCGGAAGAAAAAGAAAGAAGCTGTATCGGATTGCATTTTACAACTTTTTCTTTTATGGTAGTAATTAGGATATCTATTTCTTTTTTCTTTGGCTCATACTGTGACTTTAAAAAATCCGTATACTGTTGGTGTTGCTCTTTAGTCATATGGTTTTTCATAAGTGTATTCGTTCCAAAGCGAGCCATTTCAACTATTCCATCAAAATAATAATCATCTGGTTTTTGTTTCATAAAACGCCTCAACTTTTTACTTTTGCAAATAGAGGTTGAATAGAATTCATATAGTCTTTCAGTCTTATAGATACGCTGGTTATTTCATATCTTAAAGGAATTGTAGCACCTGCAAGTCTTCCCTCAACCAAATCGCGACCTAAGATACCGTTGTTTTGAAGCTTCTCGATAATAAGCCTATCTTTTTCCGTATATTCATCTAAAAAGGTAGTTTTATCACCAACATTTGTTTTTAATGTAGGAACGCCATAAAAACGCCAAAAAGCATTTAAGTCTTCATCAAAAGTATCTTTCAATGCACAACATAAAACCAAATCCTCGTAATCCAAAGAGTCGTCCCGAAGGAATTTCCCCGTTATCAATCCTAAAATTGTACGTGAAAGTTTACTTTTAGAAAAGAATACCGAATCTAAAATGTTAGACATATATTGATGGTTTTTACTATTGGAAACTCTTTTAGTTAGACGTTTAACATCCTTTTCATTTAAGTTATTATAGCTGAAATCAATAGCAATACCTTCTATAAAATCTTGAAAATCAATTTCTTTTTGTGCTGAATATAGAGAAGAAAAAACATCTTTGGCTTCCCATACAACAGGCAACAATAACTTGCCTAATGAATTGAGCATTGATTGTATTGGCTTTAATTCTAACGCAATTTCACGTTTAGTTTTCGTTTTTATAATAGTCACCTCAATTGTTGTAAAGTATTAAAACACTTCTTCAAGCGGTTGCCAAGTATCGTCAGCCATATCAATAGAAAATACCGTGTTATTGATATACAATTGGTTGTCCTTATCACGCACGAATCCCCATTGAATGCCTTGCTGTGCAGCATAGTCCTTGAAAGCGTTAAATTTGTTTTCAATCTGGTCGTCAATATTTTTATTCTTGCCTTTGCTTTCTCCGCCTTTGGTTTCGATAATCCAAATCGTGCCGTCCTTCTTTTTCACAATATAATCGGCATAGAACAGCCATTGATGACGAAGTCCGTCTATGTAGACAATGGAAAAATACTGCTGACCGGAATCGCCGTTTTTATAAACCCATTCAATATCATCACGCTTTTCACAATGCTGTTCAAAGAGCATTTCCGACGTGCTGCGAACAACGCTGGTAGCGAAGCCCGAGGTATAGTCGTGATAAGCATTTGAAAGATATTCAACCTCATTTTTCACGTTCGGATCATATTTGAAAAAGTCTTGTTCGGGAATATGAAATACGGTAGTCTTGGGCTTTAAAACAAAGCTCATTTGTTCTGCCATACCTGTGGTAACAGCACGGAAATCTTGTTTCAGCTTATGCTCGTTATTGATAACGAAAGCGTAAAACTCTCTTGTATCGAGAGCAACAAGATTTTTGGACATATTACCGCCCTTACGGAAAAGGCGTTCCAAAATCGTCTTGACTTTTGCCGTCTGCATACTAATAGCGGATTTAATTGCATCAACGCTATGAAGCAGGTAGATACCGTGTTTATGCGTATCTACCGCTTTCTTTGTAGACAGATAGTTA
>JAFVRG010000006.1 GCA_017504405.1 Clostridia bacterium
CGCCTTGATTTGTCTCTGAAAGCGCGATATAATAAACTCATCGATAACCAAGAATTTGTCGAGAAGATAGCAACAGCAAGTTGCTTGTCAACGCCGGCAACCCGTGATATAATATAATCACAACTGTTGGAGGTGGTTATTTTATGGAAACGAAAGATATAATTTACGAATTAAGAACAAAAAAAGGACTTTCGCAAGAAGAACTTGCAGAAAAGGTGTTTGTTACTCGTCAGGCGGTTTCTCGATGGGAAACAGGCGAAACGATACCGAACATAGATACTCTAAAACTCCTTTCAAAATTGTTTGACGTGTCGATCAACACTCTCCTCGGCTCTCCAAGAGAGCTTGTATGCCAGTGTTGCGGAATGCCTATTGAGGATTGTAATATTAGCCGTGAAGCTGACGGCAATTTCAATGAGGAATATTGTCAATGGTGTTATGCTGACGGCGAATACACCCTTGATGTTTGGAGACGATATGCTGAAATAGGCGGAAAAGAAAAGCTTGAAGAATTCAAGCGCCAATTAATCGATGAACTCAACACACTTTTGAATATCGAAGGTTTGCCCAAGGTAGAAAAGTTAAACGTGCTGCCGGGAGAGTTTGTCAATATGGAATACACCCTTCCGAATGGGGAAAAAGTAAAATTCCTTGACGATAAGCAGACATATCTCGGCAGTCAGCTTGAAAGCGATTTCGGCATATGCTTTGGTATAGTTGCAAATATGGACTTTCTTCTTATATGCTCGTATGAGGAAAACGGCGAAAATCCCGAATTGGTCATATATAAGAAAAGATAGTCAAATTCCAATTGATCGAGCAGCTTTCTGGTGTACTTTTTACTGTTCTTACCTACATTTACACACCTTTTTACTGCTCTTTCGCAAAAAAGATTCCATAGTCGATACAATTTCGGCTATGGAATTTTGCTTTCTATACGGAAAATGCCTCATTTTCGCCCTTTTACCGCTCATTTCGGCGGTTTTAAGGGCGTTTTTTCTTTCATAAACAACAAATCCGCCATCCTCTGCCCCACAAAGACAGACGTGGCGGATTTTGTATCGTTCAAGGGTTCAATCGTTCACAGAATAGGCATTGAAAAAGATGTCGAAATATGGTATAATATAAAAGTCTTATGGGAGGTAGAAATATGAGTGATATTCCATTTGAAACCTTAATTAAAGAAAAACGGGTATGAGCTTCCGAAAGGTGGTATCCTTGTTCGGTTGATAAATATAAAATTTCATTTAATATCGACACGAGCATTGAAAATAGTCGTGCATTGCGTAGCAATTTAGCTTACAGTATGCAATATTTAGAATTCTTAGAAAAAGAAATTGCTGAACTAGCAGTTAACTCTGTCATATATACCATGATTGTCAAAAGCTACGTAATCACTGGTATGTCGATATTAGAGGGATTGTTCAGCAATGTAATCAAGTCAAGGGGGTGGTGGAAGATGTCCGATTTGGAAAGTTTAGGTACCACCCGAGCTAATGAAACAACTTTTGACGGTAATAAAATAATAGTGCAAACAGAATTGTTGCGCAAAGTTGAACCTTACCCCGTTCAAATGAATCTGGATGAGTTAATTAAAATATTGAGTAGGCATCACGAAGCGTTGAAAGTTGACCATTTAGTATACCCTGCACTCAAACGCCTAAAAGATTTGAGAAACAGAATCCATATACAAAAAGCAGAATGTGATACCTATCACGATTTCAATGCTTTTGATTTTTCTGTAAAGAAATGGGAGCCATATTGTATGAAATATTGACATCACCGATGATTATATTTTTTCTCTTGACATATGATATAATCATACATTATTTGATTGGTTAATGCAACCGTATTTTTGCTTTATTATGTAAATATTGCTTTTTTATTTAAAAGTGCTATAATGAGTTAAGGTTTGGTAATAATTGCTCACCCGACCTTGTTTTTAAGCAAGATTTACATTGCAAAAACAAATAGTTACACTTAAAATAATAGGCAAGGAGATGAGTCAATGCCATTGGATTTATTTGAGGAAGCAAAATACTCTGAGTCCATAGGATCTATCGGATCACATTCTCATAACTGTTATGAGATACTTTTCGTAAAAGAGGGAAAGCTTGAGCTTAAGATCGACTCCAAAAGCTATATAGTGGAAGCTCCCTCGCTTATTTTTATCAGCAAACTTGAGATGCACCATATTAATGTGTTGAGCCAAAAATATCACAGATATTTTCTGTGTATTGATTCCAATATGGTCAGCACCCTTATCGGAAACCATTCAACTCTCTCGATACTTACAAATCGTCCTGTGGATTTCTGCCATGTCCTCGACGCTTCACAATTTGAAAAGGAGGTAGACAGGATCTTTTCCGTGGCAGTCTCCGAGCAAGAGGAAAAGGGTGCCTTTTACACTCAGCGTCAGGCAGCCGCCATAAGTGAGCTTCTCGTGCTTGTCTATCGTCACGCCCCTCAGCTTTTTTCTAACGAAAACGAAAAAAGCATATCGATCATATGGAAGATACGCTCACGTATCGAGGGAAACTGCCGTGAACAAATATCTCTTTCCCAGCTTGCCGAGGAGTACCATATGAGCGTTTGTTATCTTTCTCACCTTTTCAAGAAAATAACAGGATATTCGGTGATCCAATATCTGAATATGTGCAGACTCTCATTAGCGCGACAGCTCCTTGCCGACACCGAGCTGTCAATAACCGAAATAGTTTACGCAGCAGGTTTTTCAGACACAAGTAATTTTTCAAGACTTTTTAAAAGAGAAACGGGACTCTCTCCCATCAAGTACAGAAGAAAGGAAAAGAACGAACAATGAAAAGCATATTTTTAGGTGGCAGTCAGATGTTCAACGTTTTCGATAAAGAAGCAAGGGGGGCACTCGTTAAAGAGGCGGGAATATTTGAAAAGCTTCTCTCCAAAAACGATATAATAGCCTCACCCGCCGATTTTACCGATACCGAATGCATTTTCTCAACCTGGGGTATGCCCTCCTTCACTTCCGAGGAGATCAAGAAATACCTTCCCTCTCTGAAGGCTATCTTCTACGGAGCGGGAACGGTACAGCACTTTGCCCGTCCATTCATTGAGTCGGGTATAAAGGTATTCTCTGCTTGGGGAGCAAATGCCGTCCCTGTTGCTGAATACACCGTGGCACAGATCATACTTGCCAATAAAGGCTTTTTCACCTCAGCACGTATGACCACATCTCCCGAGGGAAGAGCTGCGGCAAGAAAATATATCGATACTATGCACGGAAACTACGGAGCGACCGTGGGCATCATCGGTGCGGGAATGATCGGAAAGCTGGTCATCAATATGCTGAAGCCGTATAATTTGAAGGTAGTGGTATACGATCCCTTCCTGTCCGACGAAAAAGCAGCAGAGCTTGGCGTGAAAAAGGTATCGCTTGAGGAGCTTTTCTTAGTCTCAAGCGTTATTTCCAACCACGTGGCACACCTTCCCGAAACTGTAGGACTTATCAACTACTCTCACTTCTCACTCATGAAGGACAACGCCACCTTCATAAATACGGGACGTGGCGCACAGGTGGTCGAGGAGGATATGATAAGGATGCTGGAGGAAAAGCCCTTTGTTACAGCCATCCTTGACGTTACCCTTCCCGAGCCTCCCATTGAGGGAAGCAAGCTCTATACCCTAAAGAACGTTTATCTCACCCCACATATTGCAGGCTCTTTTGGAGACGAACTTGCGAGAATGGGACAGTATATGGTCAATGAATACAGAAAATACAAATCGGGTGTGCCTTGTCAGTATGAGGTAAGCCTCAAAATGCTTGAAACCATGGCGTAAGGAGGGCAAAGCTATGAACAGAACAGGTATCGTATCTATATCCTTCCGTGATAAGACCCCCGAGGAGATCATATGCGCTGCAATCGCTTCAGGACTTGACTCGGTGGAATGGGGTGGCGACGTACACGTTCCTCACGGGAACAAGGAAACCGCTAAAAGAGTAAGAGACCTCACCGAGTCGGCGGGACTCGCCATGCCCGAATACGGCTCTTACTATATTATCGGGGCGCCCGAAAAGGTATCCTTTTCAGATGTTCTTCTCTCTGCCGACACCCTCGGCTGTGAGGCTATACGTGTATGGCCTGGGATGAATTGCCCAAGCGACTCGATAACTAACGAGCAATACCGCGCCTTCGTAGAGGACGCCCGAAGGATATGCGACGAGGGAAAGGAGCATAAGATATGCCTTGAATGCCACCCCAATAGTCTTACCGACGAATACCACACCGCCATTCAACTCATAAAGGACATAGACCGTGAAAACCTCCTTATGTTCTGGCAGCCCAATCAGTTCAAGCCTCTGTCCTACAATTTTGACTCGCTTCACGCCCTCCTTCCGTTTATTTACAGTGCTCACGTTTTCTCATGGGAACGGGACGCTCACTATCCCCTCGCAAAAGGTAAAGATGCTTGGAGCGAATACATAAATATACTATCCTCGAGGGAAATAAACTATATGCTTGAGTTTATGCATGATAATAAAATAGAGTCTCTGCCCGAGGCGGCAAGGACACTGAAAGGTTGGTTAAAAATATGAATACCTATGTAATAGACGATCTTGTTTCCGAAATACTCGCCTGTGTTGAGCGGCACAAGCTCAACACCCGAGGTGCATACGCCAGATGGCTTTGGGGTAACGACAGAAATCTCGGTATAAATGAATACGGATGTGCCGACGCAGCGAATATCCTATACACCATAGGTTATTTCCCCAAGGACCCGGAAGAAAGAGCGGCTCAGCTCTCTGTATTGCAGTCGTTTCAGGATCCCGTTAGCGGTCTTTTCTCCGAGCCTACACACCATCCTATACATACGACCGCCCATTGCTCAGCATCTATCGAGCTTTTCGATGCGAAGCCTCTCTACAAATGCCACGCACTTGAAAAATACACCCAAAAGGAAGGACTTTATGAGCTGCTTGAGCAAGAGATCGATTGGCAGAACCCCTGGCCACAGTCCCATAAGGGGGCGGGTATACTTCCCGCTCTTACCAACACAGATATGGTAGGGCTTGAATGGAAGAATTGGTACTTCGACTGGATGTGGGAGCACAGCGACTCCGAAACAGGCTTCATCTATTTTTCGAAAAACGGGCAAAAGAAAAAAGCACCTCTGTTTGAATACATGGCGGGAGGCTTTCACTATTTCTTTGATCACGAGGCGGAGCACAGACCCATGAGATATCCCGAAAGGGTCATCGACTCCTGTCTTAAGATAATGGAGGGAGGTCCTAAAAATCCGATGTGTGACATCCTTATCTCCTTCTGCGGATTTATCGAGATCGACGTTGTCTACTGTCTCACAAGAGCTATGCGCCAGACACCATACCGCTTCCACGAAGCGAAGAAGGCACTTGAGATATTTGCGGAGCAATATCTGGCAATGATGTATGACATTGAGTACAAGACACACGAAACATTCAATGACCTCCATTCGCTCTTCGGAGCGGTATGCTGTCTTGCGGAGCTTCAAAGCGCACTTCCGGGCAAGATACTTACTTCAAGACCGCTGAAGCTTGTGCTTGATAGAAGACCGTTTATTTAAATGCGCGCAAAGCATATTTTGATATCGATGAAAAACAATTAAGCCAATTAGCTATCCACTTTTTAAGAGAAAAGAAGGAAGCGCTTCTTTGAGTAACATTAAAACAATAAAGTCTCAAAGCGAAGGTACAACCGCAGTTCCGCCATACCTCATATTTACAAATCACAAAAGCAAGCTACTATTGATTTTGACGCATTTTGGGTCACTGTTTCCATATAAGCTATCGAAGAGGTACTTGCGACCTTCGATAACAATGACACCCCTGTTTGCGAGATACTTGAGGCATTCGGTGTGCATGACGGCATTACCGATATCGACGGTGTTTTGTGCAAGGGTACATATGAGAAATTGGGAGAGATAACCTATGACATCCTGAAGCAACACGGCAACGATTGCTCCCGTGATGAGATAATAAAGGCACTTATTACCGGCTACAACAATAATTCGGATGTCGGAGAAGTAAAGCCGACCTGTCCCGACCTCGCTCATATCCTTTCACAGCTTAAAGCTCAAAAACGAAAGCAGTCCAACGGACTGCTTTTTTGCTTTGTATTTTGGGGATCTAATTGCACGGTGTTTGGGATTTTGCGCAAAAATATTGACATTTGCCTCTGACAGTGATATTATTGCCATAAGGCTTGTTTATATGAAATACGACAGAGGGGTTGCAGAGATGGATAATATAAAATGGTTTAAGGAAGCAAAATACGGAATGATGGCACATTGGGGGCTTTATGCGCTGCTCGCAGGCGAATACCGAGGGAAGCGTGTCCTCGACTATGCATCGTGGGCTCAGAGCTATTTTGCTATTCCGAATGAAGAATACGGACAGCTCGCCAAGAGCTTCAACCCCATTTATTTTAATGCGGACGAATGGATAAAGCTGGCTAAGGACTGCGGTATGCAATATTTTGTATTTACCTCCAAGCATCACGACGGCTTTGCTATGTATCATTCAAAGGTAGATAAATATAACGTTGTGGATGCTACTCCCTTTGGCCGTGACGTAGTGGCAGAGCTCGCAGAGGCATGCTATAAATACGGACTTAAATTCGGTCTTTACTATTCGCAAGAGCTTGATTGGCATCACCCTCACGGCGGAGGATATAATCGCTTCGAAGAATGCTCGGGCAGCTCCTGGGATAATTGTTGGGACTTTCCCGACAGAGAGCGCAAGAATTTCTCCATTTGCTTTAACGAAAAAATCAAGCCTCAGGTTGAAGAACTGCTCAAAAATTACGGCGATTTATGCCTTATGTGGTTTGACGTTCCTCATACTATTACAAAGGAGGAGAGTCTGGAGCTTAACAACCTCGTGAAGAGCATACAGCCAAGCTGCCTCATAAATTCACGTATAGGCAACGGCGCCTACGATTACGTTTCCCTGGGCGACAATGAGTATCCGAGTGCGCCGCCCGATGACTGTTGCACAAACGGCAATACAGACCCCAATGCCCTTGACGGCTTTAAATATTCGCCTTACGGTCTTTATGAAACGGCAGGCACGCTTAACACCTCATGGGGATTTAAATATTACGATCAGAATTGGATAACCCCTGACGAGATTATTGCCCGACGCAAAAAGCTCAATGACCTCGGAATAAATTATCTGCTCAACGTAGGGCCTGACGCATTGGGACGAATTCCGTCATTTTCACAGGAAGTCCTTTTAAAGTCTGCAATGAAGTAAATAAAAAGACACCCGTTGGGTGTCTTTTTGCTTTATAGTGAATAACTGTCAGAGCGCAAGCGCAGAATATCACCAAGTTTATGGGTTTTACCCGTTGGGTTGGTGGTTAAATTGAAGAAATATTTTGTTTTATTTACGACGGGGGCTTTGGGATATGCCGCACTCGAGCTTTTATGGCGAGCGTACACTCATTGGAGCATGATGCTGGCGGGCGGCGTATGCTTTGCGCTGATTTCGCTGATATGCAAATGGTTTGCAAAAGCGCCGATTGCCGTTAAGGCTATTGCTTGCGGGATTGGAATTACCGCTGTTGAGCTTGGGTTCGGTGCACTTTTCAATCTGCACCTCGGCATGAGTGTATGGGATTACAGCCGTCAGCCGTTCAACCTATGGGGGCAGATTTGCCCCGCTTATTCTGCGCTGTGGGTAGGGATAAGCCTTCTCCTCATTCCTGTAGCAGAGGCAATTAACGAAAGCTATGATTTGAAAGCAAAATAAAAAGAGCGCAGAGTGAAGTGAACTGTTTGTGGTTCACTTCAGCATCTGCAATACCTTTTTCTACATACCTCTTTGCTGCTCGTTTCTCGTTTTATATGAAGCTTTTTGATGAGCTTTTGGGTGATAGACCTATGCTATCTCTTTGAAAAATAAATGAGCAGGACGCTGATGTCGGCGGGGCTGACGCCGCTGATTCTCGATGCCTGTCCGATATTGAGCGGACGGACGGCGTTGAGCTTCTCAGCCGCCTCAATGCGAAGCCCTGTTATAGAAGTATAGTCAAGGTCGGGCGGCAATGCTCTGCTTTCCAATTTTTCAAGGCGCTCGACGTCCTGAAGCTGCCTTTTGATATAGCCCTCATACTTTATCTCTATGTATGCGGTGTCGGTAACAGCCTTCGGCAGGGGCTCTCTCTTTTCGTCAATAGGTGCGAGCGATTCATAATCGAGCTCGGGGCGCTTCATAAGCTCCGACAGCTTTATTCCGCTGCTTATTGGTGAGGAATTATAGGATACGAGAAGTGCGTTAACCCTATCGGTTGGAGCGATATTCGTCGCCTTAATTCTCTCAATTTCCTTATTTATCATATCCCGCTTTTCGCAGAAGCGAGCGTACCTCTCCTCACTCAAAAGCCCGACACGGTATCCAATATCCGACAGACGCAAATCGCAGTTATCCTGGCGCAAAAGCAGTCGGTATTCCGAGCGTGAGGTCATTATTCTGTACGGCTCCTCGGTGCCCTTGGTCACGAGGTCGTCAATCAGCGTGCCCGTATACGAGGAATTTCTCGTCAAAACCATAGGGGGCTCGCCCTTTTCCGCAAGGGCGGCGTTTATTCCCGCAACCAAGCCCTGCGCCGCCGCCTCCTCGTAGCCCGACGTGCCGTTGAACTGCCCTGCTCCGTAAAGGCCCTCTATGCTCTTAAATTCAAGCGTGGGTAAAAGCTGGGTGGGGTCTATACAGTCGTACTCTATCGCATAGGCGTAGCGCATAATCTCTGCATTTTCAAATCCGTCAAGGGAACGGAGCATATCGTACTGAACGTCGGTGGGCATAGAGGTGCTAAAGCCCTGAATATACATTTCCTCGCTGTCCCTGCCTGTCGGCTCGATAAACAGCTGATGCCGCTCCTTGTCGGCAAATCTGACGAGCTTTGTTTCTATTGACGGGCAATAGCGAGGACCCGTGCCTTGAATGTTGCCCGAATACATTGCGCTTCTGTCAATGTTGTCAAGGATGATTTTGTGCGTGCGCTCGTTGGTATAAACGATATGGCAGGGAATCTGCTCAACCGAGCCCAGAGCCTCGCTATCCGTTTGTGTCGAATAGGGGGTGATATATTCCTCGCCGTTTTGTATTTCAAGGCGGGAGAGGTCAATCGAGCGCTTTGCAACTCTGGCGGGCGTGCCTGTCTTAAATCGCATAAGGCGCACGCCCTCATCGAGCAGGGATTCTGAGAGCCCCTTTGCGGGCATCAGCCCATCGGGGCCGCTCGAAAACACCTTATCCCCTATGAATATTTCACCGTTTAAGTAGGTGCCTGAGCATATTATCACTCTGTTTACCTGCCATTCTTCGTCGAGGTGGGTGACCAGGCCCGTTACACGCTTTCTGCCGTTTTCATCGGTTTTTGTAATTATTTTTACTATTTCCGACTGGATAAGGCGCAGGTTTTCTGTTCTCTCGACAGTTTCCTTCATTTTCGCACGGTAGAGCATTCTGTCTGCCTGAACTCTCTTTGAATGCACAGCTGCACCCTTTCCGAGGTTGAGCGTGCGTGATTGCAGGGTTACGGCATCCGCCGCCACGCCCATTTCACCGCCGAGGGCATCTATTTCAAAAACGAGGTGTCCCTTACCGCTTCCGCCGATAGAGGGGTTGCACGGCATATTTCCCACCGAATCGAGATTTATGGTAAACAGAACGGTATCAAGACCGAGGCGTGCACAGGCGAGAGCCGCCTCAATGCCTGCGTGCCCTGCCCCGACTACCGCAATTTGCGCTTTCAGATTCATAAAACACTCCAAAAAAACTTTTAACAACCTTAGTTTATCACAAAACCCCTTAGCTTGCAAGCCGATTTTGAAAACTCGGAAAAATTATTTTCTTGACTAAACGTGCGCGGTGGTGTATAATTATGATGTGATAATATGCGTATGCGAGGATTTTCTCATGCAAAACGGTATAATTTTGAGAATTGCACAGCAAAATGACGCCCCCTCTGTTGCAAAAATCGAGGCGGAGTGCTTTTCCGACGCATGGAGCGAAAAATCCTTGGCGGAGCAGATAGACGGAAAGATGCACCTGACAGTCGTTGCCGAATGTGACGGTGAGGTTGTGGGGTACGTTAGCGGACAGCTGATACCTCCCGAATGCGAGGTTTTCCGTGTTGCCACGCTCTCTGCGTTTCGGCGCAAGGGTATTGCCGAGGCGATGCTCACGTATTTTGAAAATACGGCTGACGGGGTGGCGAAAAACACCTTCTTTATCGAGGTGCGAGAGGCAAATACCGCCGCACGCTCACTGTATCGAAAGTGCGGGTACGAGGAAATAGCCGTCAGGAAGAATTATTACAAAAATCCGTGCGAAAACGCAATAATTTTGAAAAAAGCCCCGAGGGATATATGTTGATTCTTGCTTTTGAGAGCTCCTGTGACGAAACGTCGGCCGCCGTTGTTTTTGCAAACGGCAACAGGTTTGAAATAAAATCGAATATAATCGCATCTCAGGTAGATACCCACCGCCTGTACGGCGGAGTTGTTCCCGAGATTGCCAGCCGAGCGCATACCGAGGCAATATCACGCATAACCTATGAGGCGCTTGACACGGCGGGTGTGAGCCTTTCGGACATAGACCTCGTTGCCGTAACGGCTAACCCGGGGCTCATCGGTGCTCTGCTCGTCGGCGTGAATTTTGCAAAATCGCTGGCGTATGCAAACAACATACCGTTGGTGGCGGTTGACCATATAAAGGGACACGTGGGCGCCGTATATCTTGATGCTCAGACAATACCCGAGCCGCCCTTTGTGTCGCTCGTCGTTTCGGGCGGACATACCGCAATTTATCACGTGAAAAATCATTATGACTACGAGCTTATCGGCACAACACGTGACGATGCGGCAGGCGAGGCGTTTGATAAGGTTGGGCGTATTCTCGGTATTCCCTACCCCGCAGGCTCAGGCTTTGACAGTATGGCACGGCGTGGATTTGAGAAGCTGACGGGTAAAACCGAGGATTTCTACAAAGGATTTGATAAAATCAAGAAAAGTAAGCTGTCGGAGCTAAAGCTCCCGAGCCCCGCAATTGCAGGAGATAGCCTTGATTTCTCCTTCTCGGGCTTGAAAACGGCGGCGATAAATCTGCTCCATAAATACGAGCAGAGGGGCGAGCCATTCCCCAACGAGGAATTTGCCGCAGCGTACACCTATGAGGCTGTATCTGCGATAGCGGGTAAGCTCGATTTGGCTTTGGCGGGCACCGAGGCTAAGTGTCTTGTGCTGTCGGGCGGTGTTGCCGCCAACTCGCATTTGAGGAGTATGGTAAAGGACGTTGCGGATAAGCACAAAATAGACCTTTTTGTGCCGTCACCCTCGCTGTGCGGCGACAATGCGGCTATGATTGCCGTTGCAGGCTACTATGCATACGAGCGTGGAGCTTTTGCCGACATATCGCTCAATGCCAGCGCATCTGACGGAATATAAAAACGGATAATTTTTAAAAAGAGAGCAAAAAAATGGAAAACAAGACATCAAAAAGAAGGGGCACAAAGCCCTCGCCCGAAAAGGTATCCTGGGCGGTAATAAACAGGCTGCCCCGCTATCACAGATACCTTGGCGAGCTGTTAAATCAGAATATACTCAGGATAAGCTCGTCTGAGCTGTCAAAGCTGATGGCGGTAACCGCCTCGCAGATCCGTCAGGATCTCAACTGCTTCGGTGGCTTCGGTCAGCAGGGATACGGTTATAACGTAAAGTATCTTTACGGCAAAATCAGCGAGCTACTCGGTGTAGAGGAGAGCTATAACGCCATTATTGTCGGCGCAGGCAATCTCGGTAAGGCATTGGTTTCGAGCCATATGTTTGAGCGCCGTGGCGTCACACGCCTCGCAATGTTTGACGTAAACGAGAATGTTATCGGTACGACGGTTTCGGGAATTAAGGTTTTGTCGATGGACGAGCTCGAGGATTTTTGTAATCTTCATACGGTGGATATAGCCGTTCTCACTACGCCGAAGGAATGCGCGGCAGAGGTGCTTGATCGGCTGTTTGCCTGCGGAGTCAAGGGAGTGTGGAATTTCTCCAACACCGAGCTGAAAACAGAGGATAAGGACAGGACCATACTCAATATGCACATGGGGGATTTCCTCATGACCCTGTGCTATGAAATAAAGAAAAAGGAAGATAAAGGGGTATGAGATACGTACTCGCAGACGGATTCGGAGCGGCTCTGCCTCGGCTCGGAGGCACTCTTGCCCTTTGCAGAGCGAGTGCTGTGGAGCTGCGTGTGCTTATATGCCTGGCAGAGAACGGGGGCTTCGATGCCGATAGAATAGCTGTTGACTCTGACTGCACCGAAGCGGACGTTTTGTCTGCCGTTAAATTCTGGGAAAGACACGGAATTGTCAGGTGCGTTTGCGATAACGGTGAAAGCAATGCGGCAGAGACGGATATAAAAATGCCGAACGCAGACCCCCGCATAGCGGAAATAGCTACAATTTATGCGGAAACGGTTGGCAAAGCCGACGTTAACTTCAACGATCATCAGTTAAACGATTTGCGCAGTATGATCGAAAAATACGAGGTTGATTATATCGCTGCACTCGTAAAATACTACGCTGACGTGAAAGATAAGACGTTTTCGTTTTCATACATAAAAACCGTTGCGGCGGATTTGTATAAGAAGGGCATAAGCGGCGCAGAGGACTTTGCCCGCTACGTAGAGGATAAGGAAAGCGTTTCGGGCGAGGCACGCAGACTGTTCGGTATAGGCTCGTCCGCCTTTTCCGAAAATCAGAAGAAGCTTATCGACAAATGGACAGCAAAATTCGGATACGGTAAGGATATATTCGGGCTCGCCTACGATATGATGGCGGAAACCGCAACACGCCGCTCGTTCAACTACGTAGATAAGATAATCAGCAAGTGGTATGAGAACGGCTGTAAAACACTTGACGACGTAAAAGCGTTTGTTGAAAAGGAGAATAAGGAGAGGACGGCTCACCGTCCAGTGCTTGCACGTGCGGTGAAATCCAATTTTGAAAACAAGAGCTTTGACCCCAAGAGCGCTTTTCAAAAGGCGCTCAAAAGAAGCGCCAAATTGGTAGGAAACGACGAGGAAGACAAGAATGTATAATGCAGAAAATTACCGAAAGGTAAAGGAAGAGTACAATCTCAAGCGCAACAGCGCCATGGCGGATGCCGACAGGCGCAAGCGTGAGATATGGGCAATATCCCCCGAAATAAAGCAGATAGATGCCGCCCTCTCCAAAACAGGGCTGAAAATATTCGGTATTGCCTGCACGGGCGCCGACGTTGAGGACCGTGTTGAAAATCTGCGCCGTGAGAGCGAGGCAATGCTTGAGGATAGGCGTGAAATTCTCAATATGCTCGGATACCCTGCGGATTATACCGATATTCATTACGAGTGCGATGAATGCAAGGATACAGGCTACGTTGACACGAAAATGTGCGACTGTATGCGAAGAAGGCTCATCAAGAGAGGATTTATGACCTCAGGACTCGGTTTTCTCATAGAAAAGCAGAATTTCGACAACATAAAAACCTCGTATTACGGGAAAAGCGAGGCGACTATGAGAAACAATATAAGCTACTTTAAGAAGTATGCAAGCGACTTTTCGGATAAATCGGAAAATCTTCTGCTCCTCGGCAGTACAGGACTCGGAAAAACTCATGTCGCCAGCGCAATAGCGAAGGTTGTTATAGAAAACGGAAACGACGTGTTTTACGAGAGCGCACTCAACCTTATAGTCGATTTTGACGTGGAGCATTTTGGCAGGGAAACCACAGGCTTGCGAACCGATAAATATTTTGATTGCGATTTGCTCATAATAGATGACCTCGGTGCTGAGAAATCGACACAGCTCACGCAGATGTACATATACAATGTGATAAACACAAGGCTTAACCGAGGAAAACCCACTATTATCAGCACAAACCTTAATGAGGACGAGCTTCAAAATGCTTATGATTCCCGCATAACCAGCCGTTTATTCGGCTGCTACACTCCGTTTTCATTTGACGGCGAGGATATAAGAATACAGAAAATATGAATTTCAATTAAAAAACGGCAGGTTTTCTGCCGTTTTTTTGTTTTTGCGGGCGTTGCCTTGAAAAAATCGAAAGGGGGTAGGGCTGTGGGCGGTTGCCACGTTTTTTTGCGGGAATATAATACTAATATACTGTTATATAGAGGTAGAGTATGAGTATTCTGGTTATAGGAAACGACGACAGGCAGAGGCGGCTCTGTGAGCTTCTTTTGCATGAGGGGTATGACGCACGGGCGTATGACGGCGACCTTTCATTCGGGGAAACGGTGATTTTGCCGTTGCCCCTTTCCCGTGACGGCGTGACGGTAAATACCGTGCCTGAGCTGACGCTGAGCGAAATCACCGCAGCATCGTGCGGAAGGCGTATATTCTTCGGCAAAGCGCCCGCCGATTTTGTGAAGGAAACCGAGAGGGTGGCAGAGCTTTGCTGCGATTATAACGAAATAGACAGCTTTCTGTGGGAAAATGCAAGAATAACGGCAGAGGCTGCATTGGCGCTCGCCATTGATACGTTGCCTATCCAGATTTTCGGAATGAACGCTGTTGTGATAGGGTTTGGCAGGATTGCAAAAATACTTTCAAAATACTTGAAGGCATTGGGGGCAAAGGTAACAGTCTGCGCCAGAAAACCGTCCGATCTCGGATATGCAAGCGCAGAGGGATACGAGGCTTACAGCATAGCTGACGGATTTTCCTCGCCACTCCCTCATAAGCCCGACGCAGTATTTAACACCGCACCCGCCCTTTTAATTGACAGGGAGGCGAGTTGGCTTTTTTCGGGGGCTGTTGCATTCGACCTTGCGGGCGGTGGAGCTATGTCACAGTATGACGGAGAGGTGGTTATGGCGCTCGCCCTGCCTGCAAAATACTCGCCGCTCGGTGCGGCGCAGGCTCTGTTTAACAGTATAAAAGATAAACTGTAAGAGGTAAAAATATGATAGGCTACGCATTCTGCGGCTCGTTCTGCACGCTTACCCGCTCGCTATCCGCTATGAAGGCTCTTATCGGGCAGGGGTATGAGATATTGCCTATAATGAGTGAAAACGTCTACACGCTCGATACTCGCTTCTGGATAGCGGATGATTTTCGCCGGGAGGTTGAGCGCCTGACGGGGAAGGATATAATCCATACCATTGTAGAGGCAGAGCCGCTCGGACCGAAGGTATCGCTCGATGCGCTGGTTATTGCCCCCTGCACGGGAAACACGCTCGCCAAAATGGCGCTTGGTATAACCGACACTGCGGTTACCATGGCGGCAAAGGCGCATCTGCGCACAGACAGACCGCTCCTGATTTCTCTCGCCTCGAACGATTCAATGTCCGCAAATATGAAAAACATATCCACAATGCTGATGAGAAAGCAGGTTTACTTTACTCCGCTGATTCAGGACGATCCCGAGAAAAAGCCTCACTCTCTCGTTTGCGATTTTGAGGCAATACCCTCCTATCTTGCTCTCGCTCTTGAGGGCAAGCAGCAGCGTCCGTTGTTTAAGGCATGAGGACAGAACCGGGACAAACGGATTTTGAGCAGAAATCGCCGTTCTTCGTCCCAAAGACGTACGAGGGTACGTTGAGAGGGAGAAAACGGCGATGGTAAACAAAAAGACAGAAAAGTCAAAGAAATTCGCAAGAATTTCATCCTTATTATCCGTTAATATCAGATGAAAATAAGCAAGAGGGCTCTTTAAGAAGAACCCTCTTTTTGTTTACGGTTGTGCCGAAATACGGCAGCCCCCTTGTTATTTGCTTGTCCACGCCTTCGGGCTGAACAAAATGATTAACGGGAAGATTTCAAGTCTGCCTGCGAGCATATCGAATATGAGCACGCATTTTGAGAATACGCCGTAGCTCGCAAAGTTACACGTAGGTCCCACCGCCTCAAAGCCAGGACCTATGTTGTTGAAGCAGGATACTACCGCAGAAAAATTCGTTCCCGTAGAAAAATCATTTCCAATCGACACTAAAACAAAGCTGATAATAAGAATCAGAATATAGGTCGCAAAGTATGCATTGGTATTTGCAAGTATCTTTTCGTCAACGGTGCGCTCGTTTACTCTTACCGTCTTGATTTTGTTGGGCCTTAGCATCTGAGATACGTTTCGCTTCAGCCCCTTGAACAGCAGAAGCGCACGGGCGCATTTGAGACCGCCGCCCGTGCTTCCTGCGCAGGCGCCCACAATCATGAGGGCGAACAGTATCGCCTTTGAAAGGCTGGGCCACAAATCAAAATCCGTCGTGGCGAAGCCTGTAGTGGTTATTATGCTCGAAACCTGGAATGCCGCATGGCGTATTGCCTCGTTCCACGGGAAAAGGTGCCTTATGTTAATTGCTATAAGAGCAGTGCTTCCTATGATAAGTCCGAGATAGAGCCTTAGCTCCTCGTCCTTGAGGACCGACGTGAAGTTTCTGAGAAGCAAAAGATAATAACAGCTGAAGTTTACACCGCACAGCGTCATAAATACCGTTGTGACGGTCTGTATATACGGGCTGTAGCTCGCCAAGCTGTCAATTTTAACTCCGAAGCCGCCGGTTCCGACAGTTCCGAAGGCGGTGCATACTGCATCAAAAAGCGGCATTTTGCCGAAAAGGAGAAATACAATGTCAAGGATGGTGATGGTGATGTATACCGAATAAAGAACGGCTGCAGTTTGCCTCATTTTAGGCATCAGCTTACCAACCTCGGGTCCCGGGCTCTCCGCACGGAGAAGGTGCATTGTAAAGCCTTGATTTCCCCCTCCAAGCGGCACAATCGCCAGCAAAAACACCAGAACGCCCATTCCGCCTATCCAATGCGTGAAGCTCCTCCAATACAAGATGCTTCTTGATAAGAGCTCGGGGTTTGGGAGTATTGATGAGCCCGTGGTTGTAAAGCCCGAAACCGTTTCGAAAAGAGCATCAACGAAGTGGGGTATCTCTTCCGATATGAAGAAAGGAAGCGCTCCGCCAAGACTCATCATAAACCAGCCAAGTCCCACGCAGATGAAGCCGTCACGGGCGGAAAAACGCCTGTCGGTTTTTCTGCCGATGAGCCATAGGGGAACGGCAACGGCAAATATTATTCCTATGCTTATAAGAAAGGATATTGCGGACTTTTCGCCAAGACACAGCCCTATAATGAGGGCAGGTATCATAAAAAGAGCCTCCGCCATAAGGATAAGGGACGTAAATTTCCCTATCATCTTATAATTCATTTGTTAAAGCCTCTGTTATTCAAAAATATCGTTTAACTGTGTTATAACTTCATTTGCCGTGCTGATGACGAGCAGGGTGTCGCCAACCTCAAAGGAGCTGTCGCCGTTTGGTATATGAGTTTCGTGACCTCGGCTTATGCAGGCGACTAGAATGTTTTTCTTTAATTTAATGCTTTTGAGAGGGGTCTTGCAATTGAGGGTTGATGCGTCAACTCGAAATTCCATAGCCTCGGCAGAGCCGTCGGCAATAGAGTGTATAGCCGTTGCGGCGCCTGTCTGGTTTTTCATTGCACGCACGTATCTCACAATAGTGTTACAGCAGAGCTTTCTCGGGCAGATGACACTGCCTAACGGCAAATTGTCTATAATTCTGTTTTCACTGTCCTTGTCAAGCTTCGTTATTATCTGCGAAACGCCCCTGTCCCTTGCATAGAGAGAAACTATAATGTTGAGCTCGTCCATTTCCGTCAGGGCAACTACGGCGTCGCTGTTGTCAAAATTCTCCTGATCGAGGATGTGCTGATCCCTTGCATCGCCGTGAATAACCGATGCCTTTGGCAACAGAGAGGCGAGCTGAATGCACCTGTCCTTGTTTTCCTCGATTATGGTAACGTCAATTCTGCTGTCGATAAGGTACTGAGCGAGATAGTAGCTCACCGCTCCTCCGCCGATAAGGGTAGCCTTTTTTGCACGCTTTGTAACCACCCCCAGATTTTTCAAAAGAGTCGATAGGTTTTTAGACGGAGCTGTTACGAATATTCGATCTCCCTCACGGAGAACGAAATTACCGTCAGGAGTTATTGCTTCTCCGTTGCGCAGAACCGAGCATACCAGCACCTGACACTTAACTATTGAATGTATGGAGTTGAGGGCAATATCCTTTAATTTGCTGTCGGCATCTACACGAAGCTCTACAATTTCGACCTGACCTCTTGCAAATGAATCACGCTTCAGAAATCCCGGATATTTTATCAGTCGCTCTATTTCCCTTGCCGCCTGCCTCTCGGGGTTGAAGCTCATGGAAAGACCGAAGGTATCACGCATGGAGTATGCCTGCTCTAAATATTCAGGCGTCCTTATTCTTGCAATGGTATGGAGCTTCGGATTCATTCCGTGCGCCGTCACACAGCACAAAAGATTGAGCTCGTCCATTCCCGTTGTGGCTATCAGCAAATCGGCGCTTTGCACGTCGGCGCTCCTGAGCGTGTCCATAGAGGCGCAGTTTCCCTCTACAGCCATAACGTCGTATTTATCCAGCTCGTATTCCAGAACACGGGTGTCCGAGTCTATGAGCGTTATATCATAGCCCTCAGAGGAGAGCTGCTTTACAAGAGTTTCGCCAACCTTTCCGTTTCCTGCAACCAGAATTTTCACTTACTGCTTACCTGCCTTTTTAGATATTCTATTGATATATTGTAACACTTTTTTAATAATATGTCAACAACGGACGCAAGAGTTTATTGCTTTTGGGAGTCGTTGTGATTTTTGCGAAAAACCGAAAAAACGTGAGAAAGCGCCTTGTTCTTGGAAAAAAGAAGAACGAGCAAAACCCCGACAAAGGCTCCCACCGCTCCCTGTATGAGATTTGCGGGCACAGCTCCGAGAGCCGCCGCCCCATATCCGAGAATCAGTGCCTCGTAGGCAAAATATCCGAAAATCATAATGAGCTCGGAGCATATTGCTGCCAGCGCTGAGGATAGCGCATCTATTAAATTAAGCTTGCTCAAGGCTTTGAAAATCACAATGAAGGCAATTGCCATCAGCGCCTTTATCACAAAGGTTGCAGGTGCGTATGCCGTGTATCCCGACAGAATATCAGCCAACGCCGAGCCGAGCCCCGCCGCTCCTGCGCCCCATATGCCCCCGAGAAGATAGGCGGATGCAATGACGAACGAATCTCCGAGATTTACGTAGCCGCTTGTGGCGGGTGAGGGTATCTGGATTATCATTGTGGCAACGCAGGTCAGCGATGCGAGCATTGCCGAGAGGGCAATTTTTGTGGTCGTATTTCCTTTCATTTTGTTAGCCTCCGTGCTTAGAATACTTGTTATTATAGAACTTTTGCACACTGCTGTCAATACATTTTACTTAGATTTTGGTACTATTTTTTTGAATTGTTAAAATATTGTAAACAAAATATTTTTAATATTGTAAAGATTTTAAATACATATTATAATAAGATGGATTAAATTTGAATGATAAATATTTAACAATTTAACACCGCAAAAATCAAGAATGGGGGAAGCAAAAATGGAGATTCTTTTAACCTGTGCGCTCGGCGTAGGAACCGTATTTGTAGGACTTATCTGTATAATACTGCTCGTTGAGATTATGCACCGTGTGGTAGCGAAGGCGGCTGATAGCTCGCACTCGGCTAACCCGTCCGCAACCGTAGCACCTGTTGCTGTTGCACCGCAGACAGCGGTCATCGCTAACAGAGGCGAGGTCATAGCGGCAATATCCTCGGCAATAGCAGAGAAGCTTGGTAAAGACGTTAAGGCTATTCGTATAACGTCAATAAAGAAAATATAAAATTGAAAATAATTAAATGAGGTATATCACTATGAAAAATTACAAGGTAAACGTAAACGGAACTATGTACGAGGTATCCATCGAGCTCATCGATGAGAAGGACGTTGTTATGAATAAGCCCACAGCGGCTCCCGCTCCTGCTGCAGCCCCCGCAGCTGCTCCTGTTGCAGCTCCCGCAGGCGGACAGGCAATCACTGCTCCTATGCCCGGAACCATTCTTGACGTTAAGGTTTCTAACGGTCAGGCTGTAAAGAAGGGCGATCTTCTCTTCGTGCTTGAGGCTATGAAGATGGAAAATGAAATTCTCGCTCCCTGCGACGGCACTGTTCAGGGCGTTGCGGCAACCAAGGGTGCAACCGTATCTACGGGCGAGGCTCTCTGCTCTATCGCATAATTTGGAGGTGCAATATGCAAGCGCTTATTGACTTTCTGAAGCAGACCGGATTTTATCTGTTCAGCCAAGGGAACTGGAAATGCCTTATTATGATAGGCATTGCGTTCGTTCTTTGCTATCTGGCGATAGTGAAGAAGTTTGAGCCTATGCTCCTTTTGCCGATAGCCTTCGGTATGCTTTTAACCAACCTTCCCGGTGCGGAAATGTTCCACGAGGAAATTTTCGCAGGCGGAAAGATAGACTGGGCATCTCTCGGACACGCAGAGAACGGTGTTTACAATGCAGGTCTTGTCGACTATCTGTATCTTGGAGTTAAGCTCGGAATTTATCCCTGTCTTATCTTCCTCGGTGTCGGCGCAATGACCGACTTCGGTCCGCTGATTGCTAACCCCAAGAGCCTTTTGCTCGGTGCGGCGGCTCAGGTAGGAATTTTCGCAACCTTTGCTGCTGCGGGCGCTCTTCCCATGTTCTCTCTCGAGGAGGCGGCATCAATCGGTATCATCGGCGGAGCTGACGGACCTACGGCTATTTACGTAACGACAAAGCTGGCGCCTCAGCTTCTCGGTCCTATCGCAGTTGCGGCGTACTCATATATGGCACTCGTGCCTGTTATACAGCCCCCGATTATGCGACTGCTCACAACCAAGGCTGAGCGTCAGATAGTAATGAAGGAGCTTCGCCCTGTTTCAAAGACGGAGAAGATAATATTCCCCATTATCGTAACCGCCTTCGTTGCTCTGCTCGTACCCAGTGCTGCGGCTCTTGTAGGCTGCCTTATGCTCGGTAACCTCTTCCGTGAGACCGGCGTTGTTGACAGACTCAGCAAGACGGCGCAGAACGAGCTTATCAATATAGTAACTATCCTTCTCGGCGTATCCGTCGGAGCTACGGCTACTGCGGCTACCTTCCTCAGCACAAAGACGCTTTTGATAATCGTTATGGGTGTAGTTGCGTTCTCAGTCGCTACTGCCAGCGGAGTTCTCATAGCTAAGCTCATGAACGTATTTCTTAAGAATAAAATCAACCCCCTCATCGGTTCTGCGGGTGTTTCCGCCGTTCCTATGGCGGCACGTGTGTCGCAGGTTGAGGGACAGAAGGAAAATCCCTCGAACTTCCTTCTTATGCATGCGATGGGCCCCAATGTTGCAGGAGTTATCGGCTCTGCAATAGCGGCAGGCGTTCTTATCGCAATGTTCGGTTAATGTAAGGAGATTAAAATGGCAAACAAGCTTTTTATAACTGACACAATTCTCCGTGACGCACATCAGTCGCAGGCTGCGACACGTATGCGTCTTGAGGATATGCTCCCTGCCTGCGAGGCTCTCGATAAGGCGGGATATTGGTCGCTCGAATGCTGGGGCGGCGCAACCTTCGATTCCTGCATGAGATTTCTCGGCGAGGACCCGTGGGTAAGACTGCGTGCTCTTAAAGAGGCAATGCCCAACACAAAGCTTCAGATGCTTTTCCGCGGTCAGAACATTCTCGGATATAAGCACTATGCTGACGACGTTGTTGAGGCGTTTGTAAAGAAGAGCATCGAAAACGGCATTCAGGTAATCAGAATTTTTGATGCGCTCAACGACCCGAGAAACCTCGAGCAGGCTATCAAGGCTACAAAGAAGTATCAGGATAAGTACGGTGCAATCTGCGAGCCTGCAATCAGCTTTACCACCAGCCCCGTTCATAACGACGAGTATTTCGTTGATTTGGCTGTTCAGCTCGAAAAAATGGGCGCTGACGTAATTTGTATCAAGGATATGGCTAACCTTCTTCTTCCCTACAATGCATACGAGCTTGTCAAGAAGATGAAGCAGGCAGTAAACGTTCCCATTCACCTGCACACCCACAACACAACGGGTACGGGCGATATGGTATATCTTAAAGCGGCAGAGGCAGGCGTTGATATTATCGACACCGCACTTTCTCCTCTCGCAAACGGAACGGCTCAGCCCGCTACCGAGTCTATCGTCGCAACCCTTCAGGGCACCGAGCGTGATACAGGCCTCAACCTTGAGGTTCTTGCAGAGGCGGCTAACCACTTCAAGAAGATTGCTGATAAGCTGAAGGCTGAGAAGATTCTCGACCCCAAGGTGCTTAACGTAGACCCCAAAACCCTGCTTTATCAGGTACCCGGCGGAATGCTCTCCAATCTGCTCTCGCAGCTCAAGCAGGCAAACGCAGAGGATAAATACTTTGACGTTTTGGCTGAGGTCCCCAGAGTAAGAAAGGACTTCGGTTATCCCCCCCTCGTAACTCCTACCAGCCAGATTGTCGGAACACAGGCTGTGTTCAACATTCTTATGGGCGAGAGATACAAGATGGTAACTAAGGAGTCTAAGGCGCTTCTGCGTGGCGAGTACGGTAAGCTTCCTGCTCCCGTAAACGAGGAGGTAAGGAAGAAGGCTATCGGTGACGACGAGGTTATCACCTGCCGTCCCGCAGACCTTATCGAGCCTGAGCTCGACAAGTACCGTGAGCAGTACAAGGATATTGCTAAGAGCGACGAGGATGTGCTCAGCCTTGCACTCTTCCCTCAGGTTGCAGAGAAATTTATAAATCAGCGTGACGCCGCTCCCGTAGAGGACGAGGTCCGCACAATATACGTTGACGACGCCGCGCTTTAATGACCGATAGGCATTAAAGGCGAATAGGTTTAACGCATACAAATAAAAAGAGAGAACGAACGGTTTTTCCGTAAAGTTCTCTCTTTTTTTCTGCAAATTAAATTACCTGACGGCGAAATAGTAATAGGCGGTTTCGTCAACTGCGGATACGGCTATTTTGTATACGCCGGGTGCAACCCCTGCGCCAACCGTCCATGACCATTCCACAAATCCGTCGGAGTCGGAAGATTTAGGCAGAAGCCCTGCGGCATTGCTCACTCCCGAGGAATAGTAAACGTGAATGAGATGCTCCATGTTCGGGCGGCTTTTAACCTTTATCGTTGCTGTACGCCCTCTTTTCACAGGGGATTTGAGATATATCAGCGACATTTTGGTGTTTTTGTTTTTGGCGTCCTCGTTTTCGATTCCGTCATCGGGGATACTGACGGTTATTTTGATTTTTTCGGAAACGGTATCGCTGTCCTTTATCTTTGCGTATACGTACGTCTCTCCCTCTCCAACCGACCTGATTTTGCAGTAAAAGTATCCGTTGAGCGCAGAATAGTCGTGCTCTATTGTGGCGACCTCGCTGTTTTCGCTTACCAACTCAATTTCATTTTGAGTTATTTCGTAATCAACGTCAGCAAAAACCCACCCCTCGGCGGTTTCCTCGGTGTCGTCAAAGACGATATCCTTGGCATCAAGGAAGGATATTTTTTCGGTATAATCCTCATTTTGTCCGCTATCGCAGGCAACAAGAAGAATACACGCCAGCAGAAACAGTGCAATCAGCCTTCTCATAAAAACTCCGTCAAATTTTCATTGTGTCAAGAAATAACCCAAAACACGCAGGGTGTGCGCCTAATGCGTCCTGTGTGAGGCTTATTTTAAATCTACAGTCTTTATTTGCGGTATGCGTGAAATTATTGCCGCAACCAATGAGGTTATAATTATTTCGGGAATCATATACAGTCCGTTATAGAAAATCGAGTAGACGATATAGAGTCCTGTGCCCGAAAAGGTGTTGAGAATAGATGCGCCTATTGAGTAAAAGCCCTCCTGCGAGAAGAACCACTCCGCCCACACGCCGAAGAATACAGTGCCTGAGATTATATGCGCAAGGTAACGCAAGGACAGTGCAAACGCCGTGCCTGCGACGAGTCCTACCGTCTTGTTTTTGCAATTTCTGAAAACGCCGCCAAAGCCAAGTAGCGTATATGCGATAATGTAATCAATAAGGACTATCGCTATGCCTGCTCCGATGCCCATAAAATTATCGTCGCCTACCGTGAAAAGCGAGATGACGTATCCACCGCCCGTGAATGCGCCGAGCGCTAACTGTATGAGCGAGTAAGCCAGAGCTGTGCCCAGTCCCCACCATGTTCCGTAAATATACGAAACAATAACGATGGGCAGCATGGCGGCGATAGTGAAGCCTCCTCCGAACGGAAGATTTAGAAACGGTATAACTGCGCAGATGAGTGAGAGTGCCGTAGCGAGCGCAATCATTACGGCAGATGTGGCAAGTGCCTGTGTTTTTCCTTTCATGAAAAACCTCCTGAAAAATGTATTGCCGCACGAAAAACCGTGCGGCAATTTCCATAAATCAAGAAATATGTGAAAACTTCCTACGACGGCATTATCCGTATCAGGTTATAGGGTTCGGTTTCCCGTCTCAGCCATTACAGCACCCCTGTTTTTTGTGCGACAATTAGATTATACACCTTTTTGTCGAATTGTCAATAGCAATTTTGAAAAAAGATAAATCAGTAAACGCTCCTGCTTTCACGGTATGTGCGCCAAACGTTTTCAAAGAAGGAATCCTCGCTTGGAATTTCACGGACACAGCGCCATATAGCATTTATCTTTCCGCAAGACATAGAAACGCTCTGAACCTTGCGGTTTACCTCGCCGTCGGCGCCCTTGAATCGGAAAACCGAATCGAGCCCCTGCCGTAAATCTCCGTTTTCGTCGGTGTAAAGCGCAGAGCCACGTGTTCCTCCGACAGCTGTGGAGAAATCTATCATTGCATACAAAACAACCGCCTGGGTTATGAGTATATCCCTTAACTTATAAAACTTATAAAGCTCGGATTTCTCCCCAACAAGGGTGGAGCTGCGAAGGCTTTTCAGCTCGCTGAGAGTGACGGAGAGTGCCTCGCTCATCTTTTCCGAGCTTCTTATAGCCGCACCTGCATCGCTCATCCGTCTCTGAGCCTCTTTTATCTTCTCGTCTGCGGTTTTGCCGTTGTTAAGACAGGCGGTTAAGCCCTTATGGTATTCCATCGCCTTTTCGGCAATCGCCAAAAAATCCTCATCGCCAAGAGGGACATTACCGCGCTCGCATATATACTGAGATGCACGGAGAGAGCCGACCTGTCCTGCGTTGAGAGCACTTCCGCCGGGACGGGTAACACCGTGAGTGCCTGCGCACTCGCCTGCGGCAAACAGGCCCTTAACGTCGCTCTGCCACCATAAATCAACGGCAACGCCGCCGTTGCTGTGCTGTGCGCACAGGGCAATTTCAAGGTATTCCTTGGTTATATCCACGCCCTTGCCTGCGTACAGCTCTATTGCAGGGCGGTTCATTAAATCCAGCCTGTCAATAGGCGTGCCCATACAGGCGTTTGCCTTTGCGAGGTATTCGTGCGCCTCGGGCGAGAGCTTTTCAAATTCTATTTCCTCTATACCGAACGGATTTTTGGTAAAATCGAGGAATACACGGCGTCCGAGCAGAACGCACTCCCTGTAAACCAAAAGGTCTATGACGGACGAGCCACTCATAACCTTTTTGCTGTCAAAAGGCCACTGATAGCCCTTTAAGAATACGAGCGAAAGAGCCTCGTACTTATCCTCAAAATAGTCGAGAAGGAATTCACGCTCAACACCCTCGCTGTCAACCGAAACAAATCTGGGCAGAACCTGCATATACGTTCCCGAAACGTTCCAACGTGGGGATACGGATGCCAGACCGTATTGCCATTCCGTCATGCTCTGCAACGATGCCCCCGCCATAATGGCAAGGCCTGTAGAGCCCGTATGACATTCGGGATAAACGCTGTCGGCGTATATTCCCGCAGGGCCGCCCGTTGCCATAACGATATTCGAGGAGCAAAACAGGCTGTACTCACCGCTTTCGGTGTCTATGCACAAAAGACCGCATGCGCCGTCCCCGTTTTTCAGAACCTCAACTGCCATCTGTCTGTCAAAGACGGGTATTTTTAGCTCCTCGGCTCTTTTTTGGAGAGCCTCGGTCATAAATTTCGAGGTCAGTGGCCCTGCCGAGGTTGCCCGCGCATATGGGTCGTGGTCTGTTTTATAACCAACGAACTCTCCGTATCGGTTGTGAGGGAACGGAACACCCAGTTCGCACAGGTTATAGAAGCAACGGGCAGACAGTGCCGCCTCGCAGAGGGCGTTATCGCCGTCAACCGAGCCGCCTGCGAATAGGTTTTCTGCCATTTTCCGCACACTGTCGGGAGCATCTCCGCCCAGCCCCAGCTTGTAGTAGGTCTGCTTGTCACTTCCCGTGTTTCGTGACGTGCCTGTATTTATTCCCTCGGTTACGATAGCAACGCTTTTGCCACCCATACAAATCCGTATTGCGGCATTGTATCCTGCGGCTCCTGAGCCTATTACTATCGCATCGTACCTTTTATATTGAAGGCTCATATCAAAGCCTCCTTATATGAAATCCGCCGTCAACGTCAATCGACTGCCCTGTCACGTAGGGCATACTGCCGTTTGCAAGCGCAAATACCGCATCGGCGATATCCTTGGGCTGTCCCCAACGCTTTATAGGCAAAAGGCCGCCGTCTATCAGAGCGTCGTATTTTGCCTTGACTGTTGCGGTCATTCCCGTAGCGATTATTCCGGGGCGGATTTCGTTTACGGTGATACCGTATTCGGCGAGCCTGTCGGCAAAGAGAGCGGTTATCATAGATACTCCCGCCTTTGATATACAGTACTCTCCCCTGCTCGTTGAGCTGGTGTATGCGGACATTGATGAAATGTTTACGATAGCCTTAAAGCCGTCGGCGTTTTTAATCATTTCGTTGGCAACGAGCTGAGAAAGGAACAGAGTTCCCTTTGTGTTTATGTCCATAACGAAATCATAGCTTTCCTCAGTCATTTCGAGAATGTCGGCACGCACCTTGGGCGCAACGCCCGCAACATTTACCAAAACGTCTATTCTTCCGTATTTCTCTATTGCGAGCTTAACGTAACTTTGTCTGTCCTCTGCGCTTGCAAGATTGCCTTTAAAATATGTAAAATCACCGTCAAGAGGCTTGGATACCTCGGGGGCAATATCCATTCCTACAACAGAAAATCCCTCATCCAGCAGCTTTTTTGCGGTTTCATAGCCTATTCCGCCGGCAACTCCCGTAACTAATGCAATTTTATTCATCACTTTTCCTCCGTACAGTATTTTTTGTAGATGGGAAGGTAGACTTCCCTATCCCTTATCACGCAGCCCGGTGTTCCGCCTGCACGCATCGTTTCGGTGCATTTTGAACAGCAGATGCAGCACTTTTTGGCATCTAGCGAGCCGTTTTTGATTATATCGTTTGCAAAATCGGGGTAGGCAAACGTCATTCTGCCAAAACCCGCCATATCGAATTTTTTATCCTGTATGTATGCTGATACTACGTTTGGTGAGGCGGCTCCGAGATAGGATGTTGCCGAGCAGATTATATTCATATCGGGTACGGATTCCTTTATCTTTGCCGTTGTGTCGAGAACACGCTTAACTCCCGACAGGGGGTGCTCATCAGGGGTGTATCCGCCGTGAGCAAAAGGTCTATTTACGTGCGGATTGAAATACGGGTTGCCCATCGTTACGTTGAGCAGGCGCACGCCGTATCCGTATAGCTCATTTATCAGCTGTACAGGCTCGGTAAGGTCCACGTCAAGAGAACTGTCCTTCGCAACGCCAAAGCCGTACGGATACGGAAAGCCGTCATACACGTTGAGGCGTGAGGTGACCGTGAAGCCTCTGTTACAGCTCTCGATTGCTCCCTTTACACTTTCACGGAGAAGGCGTGTCCTGTTTTCAAGCGAGCCTCCGTATCTACCGTCACGGTTGAATGCGGAGAGCAGCTCGGAGTTGAGATAGCGGTGACAGCATTTTATATCCACGCCGTCAAATCCTGCCTGTTCCGCCAACACGGCACCGCCAATCAGCGCCTCGCCTACACGGTCAAGGTATTCATCGCTGACTATTCTGTCTTTTGGTATAGGATTTTGAGCCTCAAATATCGGGTTGTTATAGGCAATCAGCGGGGCAGGCGTGCCGTTTGGCTTGCTATACCTTCCCGAGTGAGTCGCCTGCATTATAACCAAGGGCTCGTATCCGTTTTCCTTCAGCCCTGTATTTTTTATGAACTCAACCTCACGCTTGAATGCGTCAAGGTTGGATTTTGTTATGTATAGCTGTCGGGGGTTTGCTCTGCCCTCCTCCAAAACGGCGGTAGCCTCAAACCATATAAGACCTGCGCCGCCACGGGCGAATCTCTCATAGCGCCTGTGGGTGAGCTCGCCCGGCTCTCCCGTGCGCTCGCCGTCGCAGCCCTCCATGGGCTGGCATACCAGCCTGTTACTGGCCTCTTTATCTCCTATTTTTATGCCTTGTGACAAAACGCCCGTATCATCGCTGTGCGGAAGATTTGTGCCAAGACCGGTGTTTTGTTCCTTAAATTCATCTAAGCTTGAGTATACTTTTCTAATCATAACGGAAATACCTCCGATTATATTATAATACATTTGTGCGCACGTTGCTATGATTATTTTGTAATAAAATATGTAAATGTTGCAACTAAAATAAAAAATGTATTGCAAAATCCCACGTTATGCTGTAAAATATAAAGTGGAAAGGAGTGGCTATGAAGAACATTATCAATTCTGCATATTATTCAAAGGAAATAAAGAAAAAGTCGGGCCATCACCACGACTGTCACCAGCTGATATTGGTTGTCAGTGGCAGTATGAAAATCGACGTCGGCGGAAAGGCCTGCGTAGTAAACGAGGGTGAGCTGGTAATAGTCAGCCGCTACGAATCACACTCGGTTACCGTTTTATCCGACGTTTATGAGAGATATGTTGTCAGGATAAACCCGTACTTTGAGAGCGACAATATGGCATACTCCCTTTTCATCAATCGCCCCGTGGGATTCAGTAACGTAATCAACGTGCGTGACAGATTTGAGGAAATTGCTTCGATTTTTTCCTCGATAGTGAGAGAAAAGGCATCTGGCGAGGCGATGAGCGAGGATATGAATCAGCTTTTGCTCAATCAGCTCCTGATAAATTTGTACCGTATATCCCCAGATTCGTTTGCCAACCTCGGTGAGGAGAGATTTGACGTCGTTTATTGCATACAGCGTCTGTTTGAGAATGATTGCAAGCAGCAATATTCTCTTTCCTCTCTTGCAAAGAAATATCATATAAGCTCATCGACGCTTTCGCATCAATTCAAGAAAATAACGGGTGTATCGGTTTTTGAATATCTCGTCTCCTGCCGCCTTGCGCTTGCAAAGGCGCAGCTTGCGAAGACAAAAATGAGGATAAACGAGATAGTAGAGGAGTGCGGATTTTGCGACAACAGCAATTTCAGCCGTACGTTCAAAAAGAGCGTGGGCATGACCCCATCGCAGTTCAGAAGGGCTTATCAGAGGGAGGGCTTATAAAATGATAAATCTTGCACTCATAGGACTTGGCGGATATGCCTCGGTTTATGTAAATTATGCTTTGGACAGGTTGGACGAAAGGGTGAATATAGTCGGCGTTGCCGATATAAGACCCGAGTCGTGCAAGCGACTCGACGAGTTTAAGAGCAGGGGTATTCCCGTATACACCTCGGATGCTGAGCTGTTCAAGGAAAAAAAGGTAGACCTCGCAGTAATCTGCACCCCCATACACTGTCACGCAGATAATATTATTTCAGCGCTCGAAAACGGCGCAAACGTTCTGTGCGAGAAGCCGCTGTGTGCAGATATAGGTGATGTGGACAGGATAGATGCGGCGGCAAGAAGGGCAAACAGATTTGTTTACATAGGATACCAATGGTCCTTTTCCGATGCTATTCTTTCGCTCAAGCGTGATATAATCAACAACAGATTCGGAAAATGCCTGTCGGCGAAGACTCTGGTGCTCTGGCCACGCTCTGTTGCGTATTTTTCACGCAGCTGGGGCGGCAGAATAAGGCTGGATAACGGGGCGCTCGTCTACGACAGCATTGCCAACAATGCGGCGGCGCATTATCTGCATAATATTTTGTTCCTTTTGGGCGGGGACGGCGAGAGCCTTTCCCCCTCGGAGCTGACCGCCGAGCTGTACAGAACAAACGACATAGAGAATTTCGATACGGCGAAGATAGATATGAAATTTGAAAACGGCGCTACAGCTCATTTCGTTGCCTCTCATGCCTGCGAAACCGATGAGGAGCCCGTTTTTGAAATGGTGTTCGAGAGGGCGAGGGTCTATTATTCTCAGCTCAAAACCGATATTACCTCCCGCCTTATGCCGAGCGAGTATGACTTATACGATAACGTTATGGCGATAACCGAGGACGGCGAGCGTATAGATTACGGAACTCCGTTTGACGATGTGAATAAAAAGCTTATATGCGCTATCGAAAGCACTATTGAGGGGGCACCGAGAAAATATGCCTGCACGTACAGGTCGGCTGCCGTGCATACCTCTGCTATAAACAGAGTTCAGAGGGAATTTGAAATATCGCCGCTAAATGATTATGATACGGTAACGAGAGACCAGCCCGGTTGGGGCAAGGGGCACACGTTCAGGGTAGCGAGAGGGCTGACAGAGCGCCTCGTCGAATGCTATCTTGACCCCCAGCTGAAAATAAATATGGGAGAAAAGCTATGAGGAAGATAAGGGTTGCGCTGTACGGTGGCAACGGGCATCAGCTGACGTCGGATTTCTTCGCAAAATGTCCGTATGCAGAGGCGGTTGCCGCTTGCTTTCCCGACAGGAGCGATGAATGGATAGGACGGGAATATCCGAGCGCAAAAATATATAAAACGCTTGACGAAATGTTATCTGATGAGCAGATCGAGCTTGTATCTCTTTGCTCGCCTATGAGATGCTCGCAGGACGTTGATGCACTCGCCTGCATAAGGGCGAAAAAGCACGTTTACGCGGAGAAGCCTCTTTGTTTTTCCGAGGACGGGCTTGATTTACTGCTCAGCGAGGCGAGAGCTAACGGCGTTGAAATACACGAGAGAACGGATGCTGTATTCTGCGAGCCGTTCTGGACTGCACGCAGGCTTATCTCGGAGGGAAAAATCGGCGAGGTTATACAGGTTCACGCTCAAAAGACCTATCCCCCCCTGCGTGGGAGCCGCCCTCAGGACGAAAACGTTGACGGTGGGCTTATCCGTTGGGTAGGCATTCACGCAATATCAATTGTCGAGCACGTGACGGGCAGGCAAGTTTCCGATATAGACGCCTTTGAAACACAGCTCGGAAATCCCGAGAGGGCAGGGCTTCGTATGGCGGCGGCGTTTTCTATGAGGCTCGACAACGGCGCAGTTGCCACGGCAACCGCAAATTATCTGAAGCCCGACGGATTCCCCCTATGGGGCAAGGAAGCGGTAACCGTATTCGGTGAAAAAGGAATTTTGGAAATAAGCGACGGCGGCACTTACTCTCATATATACACAGAAAAGGATGAGGGAACTATCCAAGCGGCGGGCTGTAAGGATTATCCCGATACGCTTTTTGAGCATTTGGCAACGGGCGCACCCTTCCCCTTGACGGTTGAAGAGGAATTTCACCCGCTAAGAGTGGTAATACGGGCAAAGAATAAGGTTGATAAGGAGAAAAAATCATGAAAACTCAGGCACTGCTTAACAGAGCAATAGCATATTGCGATTCGGAGGTGACAAAAAAGCTTCCGTATCTTGTAAGAGATAAGGAAAGCGCGGATTTCGGCGGACTTTTTGTTCAATCCATCGGCTTTTGCAGTCCCACCCACGTGGAAACCGCAGGTTTTATACGCCAGATGGGTTATTCCTATTGCAGCAAGGGCTCACGCTACTATAATGACAAGAACTTGTACGAAAGGATTTTTGCGGCGCTCGATTTTGTTAGCTCCAAGGTGCACGAGTCGGGATTTATAGACCTGCGTGACAGAAACTACGATTCACCGCCCGATACAGCATTTTTTATCGGATGCCTTTATCCGATAGCTTGGTTGGCGAAGAACATAGAGGGAATCGACAGGGGCAACGAGCTTTATGAGAAAATCAGGCCTATCGTTGTGAGGAGCGCAAAGGCACTTGCCGAAAACGGCGGATTCCATACACCAAACCACAGATGGATAATAATGGGTGCTCTTGCGGGGGCGGCAGACGTATTCCCCGAGCTTGAGGTGAACGGTGCGATAGAAGAATACCTCGGAGAAAAAATCGACCTGAACGGCGACGGTATATATTCCGAGAAAAGCATATTGTACAGCGCACATATAAACCATAAGCTGTTAGATGCCTATTACTACACAAAAGACGGGTACCTTGCCGATTGTGTAGTTAAGAACTGCCGTTGTATTCTTGACTTTATGAACAGCGATACGTCGATACTTACCTCAATTTCGATAAGGCAGGATAACGGCAGAAAGGTATTCCCAACCGAATTTATCAGCAGCTTCTATTTTGCTGCGAAACGCACAGGGGATGCCCGCTTTTACTCAGCAATTGATGCAATATGCAGAAAAAACACAGTTGATGACGAGGCGTTTATATATATCCTCGCACGCAATCCCGAGTGGATAAATGACGAGATAGATGCGCCCGAATTTAAGCAAAGCGAGGTTCGTTTTCTTTCTGACACGGGTGTGTGGGCGTATAACCGTGACGAGCTCGACGTATTTATGCTTGGCGGCGTAGATACTCAGCTTTGCATTCGCTTTGGCGACGTGTTCTTGAAGGGAATAAAGATATTTGCTCCCTATTTCAGCAACGTGCAGCATCTCGGCTGTGACCTGACCCCCACCGAAAAGGGCGCAAAAATGACAACCCGTTGCTTCTATTCCGATGAGCAGAGTATTCATATGCCGGGATATTGGAAGCCGCTTGGCAGAGAGGTTACCTTCAAGGAGCTTCCCTACAACAATCTCAAGGACAGGGAGAGGCTCGAAAGACCGAGCGTCAGCTACACAATGGACCTTGAGAAAACCGATAGGGGCTTTGACCTGACCGTTTCCTCGGAGGGCGGTGTTGAGGGTGCGCACTTTGCACTTCAATTTGATTTCGAGCTCGGAGGCACGGCGGTGACCGAGAGCACGTTTGAAAAGGTAGACGAGCAGTCCGAAAAACTGCTGACAAAGGGCTATATGGCATACCGCAGAGGCGTACATTCGATAAAAATCGGCCCCGGATTTTTTGAGCACGCAATGGCGGCGGGCACGAAAAACGCCTTTTCGGTTTCTATGACGGCAAACCTGCCGTTTAAGAAAACCGTCCATATAGAGCTTGAAAGGCTCGACGGCAAGGATGCCACCGCATTCTACACAATATAAAAAATGCAGGGCGGTTAGGCCCTGCACCTCTGTACGGGGTGAAAAGTCCCATACAGAATCCGTGTTTAACACGGAAAAAGGAGAAATTTGTTGCTTTACGCAACACCATGAAAAAATATATTGAAACGGGTATTGAGCATTGCCCGAGTCAACCTAAAAAATGAGATATTACCTTTTATACACGGTGACGAAGCAACCGGTATTAACGGTGGGGATTTTGAAAACAGCTCTATCCCCTATTATATCTGCTGAAATTTCAATCTCTCTGTTGCAGGTTGTAAATACTGCCCTGTTTCCTACCAGAGATGAATTTATATAGAGTCTTGCATCCTCTACGGGACGCTCGAAGCTATCAAAGTTGGTTATTGTTACTGTATATACATCATCATTTTCAAGAACATTGAAAACTGTGGTGTTTTTTTCGTCCCTCACATCGAAATCAATAGCGGTGCCGGTCATATAAATAACATCGCTAATAGTGCATGAGTGTGGCATCTCTTGACGTGCATGTCTATGTATTTTCATAGTCTGCGGGGAAAGCTCATTGAGCGTATAGCCGTTCGAACGCTTGGAGGGCTGATAAATGAACAGATATCCGCCATTTTTGGCAAATTCTTCGAGGTCTGAAACCTCCTCATCGGATAGCCCTGATATCGTAGGAACGATAACGGTTTTAAGTCCGAGGCGATTTTCCCTGAGATCAGAGGTACGTACTATATTTGGAATTACGTGGTGCTGGCGAACCTCTCTGTAAACATTTTGAAGATAAATGTTATATCTGTCAAACTGATATATCATAGAGCCCGGATCAAAATTGTCATACGCGTACCACACACGCTCAGGTGTCATCCAGCCGTTTTCATGAGCATCAAATAGGGCGTTTGCGTGGTGAGAAAAGATTATTCCTACATCGGATGCAACTCTTTTTGATGTTGCGAGCGATTCTGACATTTTTGCAATCATAGCGTTTGTTTCTTTGATAACGCCGTATTTTTCGGTAGGTGTCTTGTCGTTTCTCAAAATTCCAAACATTCCTATTTCGGGTCCCTTGCCGTTATCGTAGTCGGCACGCCACTGATAATATACAAGCCCCTTGAAGCCGGCTCCGAGAAGCGTGTATGTTTCTCTTTTCCATTCTTCTTCGGAGAGTGTGCTGTGTGCGTTACATTCGACTGCCCAAACGTTTTTTCCGTTCATAGCGGCGATTGAACCGAGCAGATCTGCATATTGCAGGGCGTAATATATGGGCTGACCGTAGCACGGCAAATAGTTGGTGACACCGATTATATCCATTCCGTCACCCATGGCGAACAGATCCTCGCCCATCTTGAACTGACCGCTCTCCATCATAACAGGCATCATACAGGTCAGGGATTCTGCGTTGGGATTGCCTTTGTCTGCGTATCTTCCGAGCTCACAGAGAAATTCGCTCATTTTATTCATCTGGAAGGTGCGCCACAGTATCCAATCGGTATCATCCTCATCGGGGTTGGGGCGTCTGCGTGGAGGATTAAGGTTTTTTATTCCTTTTTCGGTTTCATATCCGTTGTCAAGCAACCACTTTTTATACGCCTTGATTGTTTCCTTGTGATAATCGTGAAAATCGTCATAGGAATACGAAGGCTCGTTATACATCAGCTGTAAAACAACATTTTTGAATTTGGAAAAGTGTTTTGAAATATATTCGGTAGCCTCGTTATTGTCACGTATTACGTCGGGGTGATTTATGCAGTCAGGAACAAACGTACGGTTCTGGTTTACAGGTACGTCTCGCTCGTTTCGCTGCTTAACGGAATCAGGGTCATCTCCCATATACATAGAATAATCTTGAAGCCTTAGAAGGACCGCGAGCCCATTTTCCTCTGCCTCTCCGACCAACGCCTCTGCAAATGGGTATGCACCCGCAACCTCACCGTTGATTCTTTCGGTTTTTCCAAACGCACAGGTTCTTATCATGTTGAAACCCATGCTTGCTATATGAGGAATATCCTCCTTCATTTCGCCTATCCTGTTGCCCTCAGGCGGAACGGGATATTTGTAAGGATTAAAGGAAGCGTAGTATGCAACGCCAATACCGATAACAGGTCTTCCGTTTTTGTACATTATTCCGTTTTTGATTGAATACATGAGAATTCCTCCGTTGGCTCTCTATTCTTATTTTATCACTCAGGGGTGCGTTCAACAATAGACAATTGTTTCTTAAAGTTGACATATTGTTTGGTGTTCAACCGGGATTGAGTATAAGACGCTTATTGCTCTATCTTAAGAAGAAAATAAAGGGCGAAGTCCTGGTCGTTAGCATACGAATCGTAAAAATCACCGCGAAGTCCGTTAACACTGAAGGGATAAACATGAGCGCAGCTCGCCCTGCCATCCTCGTTAAAAAGTAAGGTGCAATTTTGAACGGTAGCACGTCCGTGCAGCTTACTTTTCTCATCGTTTGTCAGAACACCGTACAGATAGTTACAGTACCCGGACAGCGAGGACCAGTAGTGCGGAAGAATATCTCCGAATGCACGTGACTTACCAAACCAAAATCCGTCCCAGTAGCGAATAGGAATTTTATCTATACGGGCGTCGGGAGCGCTACCCTCGAAGCGGAGGAGGGTGTCAATATGATCACGAGCGCTGTCAAGGTATCTTTCTTCGCCTGTAAGAGCGTAGCAGTCAAGTATGAGAGAGACAGCAGGTGTTACTATGGACTGCTCAAAATTTACCTCATGTGCAGGGTAAATAACACCTTTTTCTATTATGTTTTCGACATGGCGGATAAATTTTTCTGACAGTTTTTTAGCCGCCTCTGCTCTGCCGCCGTTTTCGAGCGACTTAATAAATTCGTATGGTCGAACGGCGTTAGGGTAGAATTTTTCACCGTCCATCTCGTAATAGAAATTAGCTGTTTTTTCAACCAAGTCAAGATAACGTGTGTTTTTTGTGAGAATATAAAGCTCATTAAAAAACAGCGTTGCCCACAGGACATTATAAAGGCGGAAGTCCTCATGGCTCTTGCCTATACCGTCGGATACGTATCCGGTTTCTTCGTCAACGCATTCGCGAATCATAAATTCAACAAACAAATCAAGGCTTTCCTTGAAACGTGGATTGCTGGTTTTTTGCAGGTATTTTGCAATCAGTATACCCATTCCTATGCGTTCCCTGCAAGCATTGTGGTCACGCCAACGGAAATCAAAGTACTGCTCGTCTGTATCGTTATCGTAAACGAGGTATGCACCGTATAAGGGCGATGCCTCGTCCATGCACTGCTGATTGTTTACGATAAAAGATATTCGCTTTTCTGCGAGCGAATAAGAGTCAAGCGTTACATTAAATAGCGCATAGCTCTTTACTCCGTTTACAGTGAAGAAAATTTTGTTTTCCCCGAAATTTTCTGCGGTAAAACTTAAATAAAGTCTGTTTCCTTCCGCTCTCGCAGCAACATTTGCGGTGAGGCTCTCTGCCGAAAATCTCTCGACTTTATTTTTGCCAACTACGCAAAAATCAACGGTGTCCCCTTTTTTAACGGTCAGTGAGCTTGCCTCTACCGAAAGATAGGAGCTGTATTCTTTGAGGCGCTTTTTAAAACTGTCCTTGCCTTCATGAGGGAAAATTTCATAGGACAGGGTGTATTTTTCCTCGGGGTTTAAATGAAATGATGATAAATTGAGGAGCAAAATCCCTCTGTCATTTGATTTTACACCGAGCTGAGAGTAGGATGCAATCGAGCCCTCAGTGAAAACAACTCCTAAATGCTTATCAGAAAGAGCCATTCTCTCGGCGTTTATATAGGCAGAGTTAAGTCCTGCGAAGATATGGGCATTCATTCTGCCGTGAGCGCATATCTCGCTTGAATCGTATCTGTCGTTAATGGGCATGGAAAGAGTGATGCTTCCCTCATTAAAATAAACAGGACAGGCGTTTTTGTTAGTAATAATGCTTTTAACCGTAAATTTGTCGCCTAAAAGAGTATACTGAGTTTCAATTTGAATGCCGTTTGTGAGATAAGTTGCGATTGCACCGTTTTCCTTCTCATAAAAGCCCGTAAGCTCAAACACTCTTTTTTCTTGCATGAATTTATAGAAATGGTATTCTCTGTCGCTTTCCACAGAGAAAACTCCAAGTGGCTCGTCATCTCGAACGAAGTTGGCGACATCCTTGTCGTCCTGGCGCACGATTTTGCAAACGCCACCGCTTTTTTCATCAAAAAGAATTTCGAAAAAGTTGTTTTTCATAGTTTTTCCTCTTAAAAAGTGAAACGTGAACCTTAGTTGTCCTCGATAAGTCCTATTGATTTGAAGTCAACAGCATGAATCAGAACCTCATCATCCTTGTATCCCATGACAGGGTCTGTTTTCCTGAAATACATATAATCCTCGACGGGATTTCCGTTTTGGTCGGTAAGCTTTTTGCCAAACCAATCCTTCTGTGTGAGGTCACGGCTTTCGTAATCGACAAACACATTCTTCTTGTTGTTTGTGTTGTTATAGTATGTGTACTCAAAGCGTGCATCGTTTTCATACACATCATAGAGATACGGGTATCTCTCCTTATATACGGGGCTGGTTATATCTACACCGTGCATATCGTTCTCATCAACGGTGTGGACACGTGTCTGTGCCAAGAGGTTGTTGTGCATATAAAAATGCGAGTTGGTTTCGAAGTCAAATTCAACACCGGGCACACAGTCTATGACGAAGTTATTGTTAAAGGAGAGAAGACCGCCGCAGGTGTGGTGAATTATTCCGAATCCGCCGCTTTGTATGTTGACGAAAAAGTTGTCATAAACAGCGTTGAATATATCCCAGTCGTCAAAGTAGATAGCACAAATGCCAAGCCCTGTTTCAACTGAATTTTTGAGGTCGTGGAAATAATTGTTCCTGAAAACATTTCCAACCTCGCTCATATCTCTGCCCATGTAAATTGCGCCTGAATCCGAGGTCTCGATACATACCCTCGTTATATCGTTAAATTCGATTGTGTGGTCGTTTCCGTGCAGATATACAGCAAAGGCGGGTAAATCGTGCATATAGCAGTGTGAAACCTTGTTCCCCACGCCCATCAAGTTTACGGCTCCCTTGTAGGTTCTGTCAAGACGGTTGACCGACCAAAATTCGCAGTTGTGAACTCTGTTGTTTGCAGGTATGAGATTTTTTCTGTTACCGCCGCCGAGCAAAACTCCGCCTGCACCGCAGTCGTGAATTTTACAGCCCTCAACCGAGTGATTTATACCGCCGTTGTTATCCCACGCCGCAAATTCGTAAATGTATTCGTGCCAGCTTCCCATTTCTCTGGACAGAGGCTTGAACGGCTTCGCCAACGGCGAATGAGCGCCGTGACAGTCGTTGAGACCGTGCTCAAGCGGCGTTGCGCCCTGTCCTATCTGGACGGCAAGGATACCCATATTTCTGAATTCACAGTTTTTGATTACACAGCCTTCGCCGCCCTCGATATAAACGCCGCTGTTACGGGTGTTTTCAAATGTTATGCCCTCAAAGGAAACGTTGCTTGCGCCCTCGATTGCCACCATAACCTTGTCCATTACGGAAATCTGAAGGGTTGCGGTTTTGAGGTCAACGTCAGCCGTGGGCTTGAAGTAGAGCACCTTTTCGTCAATGTCGATATAGTATTCGCCCTCGTCGGTCAGCTCCTCTAAGAGATTTACAACATAATAGCCCGAATGGTGCGTAAACTGATAGCCGAAAAGGTGGGGCTGCTCGGTGGTAACCGTTCCGTTTTCTGCATCTATTTTTGCAATTTTCACGCACTCGTCAGCCCACGATTGATTGGGATAGCCGCCGAGGTATGCGTGCTTTGCATTTGCCCATTTTTTTATTTTTTCTTGGTCGAGGCGAAGGGTTGCAGGGCGGCAGCCGTAATCCTTATCACGGGGGATGCTGCCCGAATCGACTATGTCGTTTTCGCGGTAGTTTATAATTCCCTTTTTGGGGTAACGGGCGAGGTTCTGAGCCATTGAATTTATAAAAAGCTCGCTTGGTGCATTTATGTACGGACGGCGAAAGCCTCGGTTGCCAAGCTCGTGAAGCTCTATGTCAAGATATGAAAGGTCAATTTTCTTGATGCCGTCTTTATAATCCTCAATTTTTGAATTGTCGAGAATTACTCCGCCGTCGAAATATACCTCTCCGTCAGCGATAATGTGTGTATTGTTGTTTTTTGCTGTAAGACTTATGGTTTCGTTTATAAAATATCTGCCCTCTGACAGGATAATGGTTTCGTTTCCTGCCGATTCAAGGATTTTTTTGATATTATCATTTGGAAATATGCGTGTTTTTTTCATAAACAAGGCCTCCCTAAAGTATTAGATTTTAATCTCGTGCTATAACTATATTTTACATCAATGTATAAAAAAAACAATACAAAAATGTTAGAAAATGTTGACATATTGTTGGGAATGTGGTAAAATTACAACATAAGGAGGGTGTTATGGAAATCCATTATATGAAATATGCAGATGTGCGTCCGGTTGATTTTTCACACATTGAAACCGACAGGGGCACGATGGAGGGCTGTTACGTCCTTTTGCATTTTATAAACCCTATGACATTTACGTTCTACGATAATATCGGAGTGAAGAAAATAGTTGATACAGAGCCTCATTCGGTTATCCTTCTGCAAAAGGGAGTAAGACACGGATATTTTCAGTCAAATGGAGAGCCACTTGCTTACAATTGGCTGACCTTCTTTGAGGATGATGAGAATATGAGCAAGATACTGAGTGAATACGGTATCAAGCTAAATACCTTCTATTATCCGTCTCAACACGCCCGAATCTCAAAAATTTTTGCGGATATAGAGGAGCTCTATATACATAAAGGCTCATCCTTCAGAATAATGGTTCCGAGATGCATTGAGGAGATATTTCTGTTATTAGGTGCGGACGACGACGAACGATATATCAGCAACAAGACACGAAAAATACTTCTGGAACTCAGAAATGAAATTCACGACAGGATTGATGCAAAGTGGACAATTGATATGATGCTGAAAAAGGTCTGCTTTAACAGGTCCTATTTCGAAACAAGCTACAAGCGACTTTTCAGAATTTCTCCTATGGAGGAGGTAATCAGCCTGAAAATCAAGAAGGCAATGCAACGTATAAAGGAGTCCGATGAATCGCTATGCGATATAGCAGAGAGTCTTGGATATTCCAATTATACCCATTTTTCACGCCAGTTTACGAAATTTATGGGTATTTCCCCATCAGCATATCGAAGAAAACACAAATAAATACAAAAGGGCGAGCCTTTATAGCTCGCCCTTGGCTTTTATATGAGAGAGTTGTCATTTTTTTGCTCGGGAATTATGCGTAGTGAGAAAACAAAGCTCTTCTCGCCAAGCACATAATTTTCAGTTGGGAGTGAGCCGCACGAGTTGGAGCCGATACCGCTCATCTTGTAATCAACGGTAACTGTAGTTTCGTCGTGTGGAGACAGCTCAAAATCATGGGGGGTGCTCTCTAACTGACTTGCGGTATAGTGATTTGCGGAGAAGGAAAATTTGTCAGCCTTGAACTTTATGCCCACTCCTCGCAAATCGCCGACGTGCGCAGAATAGCAATCAGTATGCGAGCCGCTCTCCTGAGGACGCAGGAAATGCTCGAAATTATCCTTTGCCAAGATCGAAAACTCTCCAAGACGTGATGCAAGCTTCATGTCTGAATAGCTTGCAGTGGGGCCCTGCCCGAAGTAGGTTATCTTCTCGCTGACCTTCGGCATTGTGAATATAAAACCGAATCTGGGAAGATAGGTATCAATGCCCTCAACAGTTGCATCACACGTGAGGGTTATGCCATTATTAGCCAGTATTTTGTAATTCACGGACAGATTTATCCTTGCCTCGGTGTCTTTTGCGGACATAGTGAGCCTTGAGGATATAACTGCGACACCCTCTGCGCTGTGCACTACTTCGCAAGACTGGCAGCTGGTGCTCATTCTGTCAAGACCGAGCCGTTTCCAATCGACTTTTATGTACATATCGTTATCGGTTGGCGCACGCCATACAGTAGGCACAACGGGTGCTGTAATCAGCTGCTTACCTCGGAAAGAAATTCCGTCTATAAGTCCTGTCAGAGTATCGAAGGAATACTCCGAGTCTCTGTCTGATACCGACACCTTATTGTTTTGCTCGCTTACAGTGAGCTTTCCGGCAGGAAGCACGTCTGCGTCGGGCGTTTTTTCGCATACTATAAACTGCTCAAATCCCACCTCGTGGCAGGCATCAGCCCATTTTGTAGCATATCTTTGCCTATACGATATATTCAAGGTGACAAAGGCATCCGCTTTGTCCGTAATTATCTCGTATGATTTTGACGATTGAGGTTCAATATCCAACGAATCTATAACCCCGCACGCTATCTGCTTTCCGTCCTGCTCTATCGTATAATGAAGGGAAATATCGGATGCGTTTGTGAAATATCTTGTGTTGAATACAGTCAGAACATTGTCCTTATAGGTGGAGCGCAGGGGGCGTATTGCCTGCTTCAATTCAAGCATAGCGGGGCTTGGCGTCCTGTCGGGATAGACAAGTCCGTCAACGCAGAAGTTGCCGTCATTGGGCGTATCTCCAAAATCTCCGCCGTAAAGATAACGGGGGGTTGAGTATATATCGCCGGTAGCTACAGCGTGATCGCAAAATTCCCATACGCATCCGCCGAACAGCTCGTCGTGTGCATAGAACAAATCCCAATATTCTGCAAATCCTCCGGGACCGTTTCCCATGGCGTGCGCATATTCGCACATGAAAAGGGGTCTGGTTATTCTTTCGTCGCACACATAATACTTGTATATTTCTTCGGGAGGGGTGTACATGCGGCTTTCTATCTGATGATAGTTGAATCTTTCATATCCCTGACCGTCATGGTCTTTCAGTATATTTCCGAGAGTCATACATTCGGGCTCGCAGTGAATAAGTCGTGAGCCGTCACGCTCGGCGAAATATTCGAGTATTTTTTTATTGTTTATACCCCATCCGCTCTCGTTTCCGACAGACCACATAATTACCGATGCCAAGTTTTTATCCCTTTCAACCATTCTCTCGGCTCGGTCGAGATATGCCGCAGTCCACTCCTCTTTGTTAGAGGGGGTGTTGCTTTCACGGTAATCCTCTTCGTCGTTTCTGCATCCGTGGCATTCGATATCCGCCTCGTCGCAAACGTACAAACCGTATTCGTCGCAAAGCGACAAAAACCGAGGGTCGTTGGGATAGTGGCTGCTCCTCACCATATTTATGTTATTTTGCTTCATGATTTTGATGTCAAGGAGCATTTCATCCATAGGGGTATGGTAGGAAAGTATGGGGTGGCTGTCGTGGCGGTTAACGCCCTTAGCCTTTACCTTTTTGCCGTTTATGTAGATGCATTTGCCGATAACCTCGGCTTTTCGTATACCTATTTTCTGTGCGATGACCTCTCCATCATATTCCATTATCAGTGTGTAGAGGTCGGGCCTTTCGTCACTCCACAGCATGGGGGAGTCTATTTCAAATTCGGGAGCGTCGCTCTCCGAAATAATGCTACCACCCGGCGAAAGGAGGGAGTATTTTAAGGGGAAATCACCGTTTTTGTCCACTTCAACAGTTATCTTTGCGTGTGAAAAATCAGACGAAATATCCTCACGGACAAAGAAATCGGTTACTCTGTTTTTTGCACGTGAAAGCAGGTATACCTCACGGAAAATTCCGGACATTCTCCACATATCCTGATCTTCAAGATAAGAGCCCTCGCACCACTTGTATACCAGAACACTCAGGGTGTTTTTTCCGTTGTGCAGATATTTTCCTATATTTATTTCACTCGTGCAGTGTGAAACTTGACTGTATGCCACGAAGCTTCCGTTAACAAACAGATAAAAGCAGGAAGACACCCCCTCAAAGCAGATAAATATATCACGCTCATCGCAGAGCTCCATTTTGAACTCTCTTTCGTATAGACCGCAGGGGTTTTCCGACGGAATGTTGGGCGGATCACAGGGGAAGGGGTAGGTCACGTTTGTGTAGTTCGGGACGTCATATCCCCTGTCAAGGTAGGCCTGCCACACCGAGGGCACGTCTATTTTGTCGAAATTATCTCTGCAAAGCTTAGACAAAGGCATATCGAGCTCGCTGTCATTTTTGAAGAACTTGAAATTCCATTCTCCGCACAGACTGTAAAAGTAATCGCTGTCTGCACGGTTTTGGGAAAGAGCCTTTCTTCGGCTGTCGTACGGAATAAAGTATGCGTGAGGCTTTTCGCATCCAATATGCAGTGTGTTAATATTCAGATGATGTTTTGGAAGACTAAATGGCATATATTTCTCCGTTTTTATTTTTAGTTATAGTGTTTCCTGTATATAATATCAAATGTGATACCAATAGTCAATGAAAACGAACAAAAGGTAAACTTTTTCAAACATAAGGACAACAAATATGCAATTGTTTAAAGCAATCAATTGTACAATCTATGGGGGCAGATATGCCCTGCTTTTTCGGCGGCGTTCATTTTGATAAGCATTTTCCTAATTCCCGTCGCGGAGATTATCAATGAAAATTCCGACCTGAAAATCAAATAAAAAGAGCGTCGTTAAGGAGAACCAAAACGGTTCACAGACGCTCTTTTTTATTATCCTATGCCTGTGAGCACTATTGAAATAAGTCCGACGAATATTCCGAGGAGCTGCAATCTGTTCAGCTTTTCCCCAAAAACGAGCCAGCCGATAAAAGTTGAGAGTATAACGAGCGCCCCGTTGCTGACAGGGAAGAATATCGCGCTGGGTATCACCGCGGAGAGGGAAAGATTTATGCGTATGTACACACAGCCTGCAAGCGCGCTGGTTACGAGCCATAATAGCGATGCCTTTTTTAGCGTGGGCATCGGCTCGTTTTTTACCTTATTGATAATAATTCCCGTGCAGAAGAAAAATATTGCGGAAAAGAAGGATGCACAAAGCATCATACCGTTTACCTCGGAGGAGAAGTCCGAACGCCCGAAAACCTTATAGAACATTCCTATAACGCCGCCCGCAATAAAGAAAGCTGAGCAGTAAATTATCCATTTGAGAGTCATCGAAACATTGCTCTTTTTGGGATTTACGCACATAAAAACTGACAGAAGCATAAGAGCAATTCCTGCTATTTGTAGCGCGCTGACGTTCTCGCTTGCGTAAAATATACCGAAAACCGTTGCGGGAATAAACGCGGCGCTTCCTATGAGGGTGGTGAAGGTTACCGGTCCCTCTGCAAGAGATTGCATTTTAAGAAACAAAAAAGCGCACAGTATAAAGCCGTATACAAGTCCGAACAGAACGGCGCCTCCACTGATACTCCTTCCTCCTGCCGCAAAGAACCATATGAGCATAACCGCAGTCCAGACTATGCTGACACCGCCGTTGAAAAAGAAGCAATCGCCTGTATTTTTTATAGTTCTGTTATTGAATTTTTTGAGTATTGCGCTGTTTAAGGTTGCAAACGCTATCGCAACTGTCATAAGCAGGTATTCCATTATTTTTCTCCATTATGCGCGGTGTCGCTCTTAGCGAGATCCTCGCGGTATTTTTTCGGTGTTTTTTTGAATTTATGTGTAAAGACCTTATAGAAATAAGACGTGTCCCTAAAGCCAGCCGAGGCAGATATTTCACCTATCGGGCGCGCCCTGTCCTCCAGCATTTGTGCCGCCCTTTTCAGCCTGTAATCCGAAAGATAGTGCTGCGGCGACATTCCTACGTGTTTCATAAACAGTCGGTAGAGATAGGTGCGGTCAAGCCCTGCGTTGAAGGCGACGTCGGACACCGTTATGGAAAGGGAATAGTTATCCTCTATATACTGCTTTACCTTTTTAACATAACGCTCTGGTGGGGAAAGCTGTGGCTTGCTCTTGGTATTTGCCTTCACAAGACGGCTCATAACGAGAAGAAGATATCCTAAGACCTCGTATCCCTTTGCCTCGTCACGCTTGCCCGCAGAGTGCATTGCGTATATATCCCTGACCGTATCGTCGTCGAGTGGGAAATCAAAGGTCACGTCTATCTCGCTAAGACCTGCGGCGTGAACAAGCGCCTCTCCGTCAGCTCCGCGAAAGGATACGTAAACGTATTTCCACGGCTTCTGCTTATCCGCGGCATATACACAGCTTGCCCCCGGCGTTATTATAAAGCCTTGCCCCGAAGAAAGGTCATAGGTTTTTCCGTTAACGCTGAAGCAGCCCTTCCCCTCAAGTATAAAATGTACGGAATAATCCCTGTAATCTATTTTTGGCGTTGCGTGACCTGAATGACATATTTGTATTCCGCACTCGGTCACTGCGAGGCTGTGCCCCGCTATCCTTTCAAGATTATATCTGTCGGTTTCATAGCTCATAGCATCACCGCCTTCCTTATTTAGAATAACACAACATTTATCTTTTGGAAAGAGTTTTTTGTAGAAAACAACATAATTACAATAAATTCGCAACTTTTTTACCTTTACTTTACCCCCGTTTTGTGTGTAAAATAAAGTAAAAAACACAAGGAAGGTACGACTATGAAAGAAAAAATCAGAATAGGCTTTGTCGGCTGCGGACAGTTTTGCAGACATTTTGTTCCGCTCTTCAAGGCGCACCCCGCAGTTGAATACATCGCAGTCTGCGACAAGTTTCCCGAACGCTCCAAGGACTACAAGGAAAGATTCGGCGCAGACAAAATCTTCGATACCTACGACGAAATGGTTGCGTCGGGTGAGGTCAATACCATCGCCATATTCTCGCAGAGAAATCAGCACGGTGAAATGGCAATCAAGGCGCTGAAGGCAGGCAAAAACGTATATAGCGCAGTTCCTATGGCTACCAGCATCGAGGAAATCGAGGAGATAGTAAGGCTGGTTAAGGAAACCGGACTCACCTACTCTATGGGCGAAACGGGAATTTACCGTCCCGCATCAATATTCTGCCGTCAGAAATACGCCGCAGGAGAGATAGGCGACCTCGTATACGCAGAGGCGCAGTATAACCACGATATGACAGGCCTTTACGACGTATTCAAGTACACCGAGGGCGACGAGTGGCGCAAGATGGCAGGCTTCCCCCCCTTCTTCTATCCGACACATTCCACCTCTATGGTGCTTTCGGCTACCAAGGCGCACGCGCTCAAGGTTGCGGCATTCGGATATGAGGACAAGATGGATACCGACATTTTCGGCAAAGACCAAAATTACTGGGATAATCCCTTCTCGAACACCTCTATGCTTATGAAAATGAGTGACGATTCGATAGTTCGAATCAGCGAAAACAGACGTATTGCGTGGCACGTGCCCGAAACCTATATTACCTCATTCAACGGAACGAAGGCATCCTATGAATGCTCGATGGTTCAGCACACCTACGTCAAGATGAGAGAGGGCGGAGTTGACGTTGATTACGAGGACGTAAGCGATTACCTCAACCCCATAGAGATGACCAAGCACAAGGGCGAAGAAGGCTTCATGCAGAAGGTCGTTAACAGCGAATGGACCGCAGGTGAAGCACCGATACAGATAGTTGACCGTCTGCCCCACGAATTTGCGGATATCAAGACGGGACACGCGGGAACGCACAAGTTTATGGTAGACGATTTTTGTCAGGCGTACGTAACGGGCAAGCTCTCTCCTACTAACGCATGGCAGGCGGCGAGATACAACATCCCCGGACTTACCGCACACAAGAGTGCTATGCTGGGCGGAGTAACGCTCGACGTTTTAGACCTTGGAGCGCCCCCGAGCGAATACGAGGTGCTTTCCGAGGACAGACCGGAAAACGAAAACAACTACGACGAGTACAGAAAGGCGTAATTTATGGAGAATTTGCCTCAGCTTATAATGAGAAACTCCGACCTTTCCTCTCTTGCACCTATAAATCTTGGCGACGGCTATTCCGTGCATACTCACACTGACGGAAACGAGGGGGCGTGGGAGGAAATAATAGAGAGCGCCTTTGACACTCACTACGACTTTGATTTTCTAATCAAGGCGGGGGACTACGCTCCCGAGCGTGTTTTCTACATAAGCTATCTCGGACGCGACGTGGCAACCACGACTGCCGTTGAAAATCCAAAGTATGCAAAAGAGGGGTGGCTTCGTATGGTTGGCGTTCGCAAGGAGGAAAGCGGCAAGGGACTCGGAAAGCAGATAATACTTATTGCCCTTCATTCCCTGCGCGAGCGCGGATATAAGAGCGTTGTGCTCTCAACCGACGATTTCCGTATTCCTGCTCTGTGCTCCTATCTTTCGCTTGGCTTCCGCCCTGTGTACAGTCACGAGAGTCACAGGAAACGCTGGGAAGATATAAGAAAACAGCTGCCGGATAGATTCGCCGCTATGATATAATAACCGAGGCGGCGTATTCAGGCATAATAAAAATTAAAGGTGAGGCACTTTTTGTGCCTCACCTTTTTGTTTACTGTTATGCCGAAATGAATCAGCCCATTTGATTTATATAGCAATTAATTGACAGTTTATCAATTTCTTTTGGAGAGAACTGTATTTTCATATTCCTTTACATCAAAAAAACACTCGTCGGCGGGTTTGACGCCGCATTTCTCGCAGTACTCATTCCATACTGCTCCCCAAGGGTATGACTTTAATTCCTCCTGGCGCATCATAAGCTCGGTATAGCGGTCCCCGCTTTGCAGCCTTGCAAGCTCGGCGTTGGGCGTTAGCATAGCTATTAACAGAGCCTTTCGGAAATTGCGCATTCCCATAACCCATGCGGCAATTCTATTGATGCTAATGAGAACTGACTAAAGTCGTTATGCTATATCTGATCGATTTGTTTTTTATTTCTTTTCCTCAGGTCGTTCGGGTTGCTTCCGGTAATTTTATGAAAAACACGACGAAAGTAGTTTGATGAAGAAAAACCCGACTGTAAGCTTATCTCCTCAATACTCACATCAGTGTTTGATATCAAATAAAGAGCATGCGATACCATCATATTGTGTTTATAATTAATAGGCGATACACCTACCGATTCAGAAAACAACTTATAGATTGCTGATTCGCTGCAAAAGCAAAGTTTTGCCAAAGTACTCACAGAAATGCTTTCCTTAAAATGCTCCTCAATATATTCTATTGCCGCCGATATGCTCGTACGGCACACCCTTCCGTTATTGGGAACGAGTCTCGGATAAACATCGTCGAGAAGAGAATATAACACAGACATTGCCCTGAGCTGATTGCACATTTCACAAGCGGCATAAAGGCTGTGAAATTTGTCAGCGGGAAATGCCCTGACTATCTGAAATCTGTATTCAGAATAAGCATATGGAGAGGAAAACGAGTAGTTAAGTGAATAAAATTGAATCTCTCCCGAGCCGTCATCGCCATCTCCCGACCATACCGAATAATATTTCGTACCTGCGGCTATGTATATGAGATCCCCTGCATACGCCGTGTGCACAGCGCCCTTGTAAAGAAAACGTCCGCTCCCATGTATGACATAACCTATGCACGGTATCTTAAATTTTGAATTTCCCGTAATGTGCTTGGTGGGGAAGCATATCTTTTTAAGTGACAGCGAATTGATAATGTTCAATCTTTCCATTATTGTTATTCCCATTTTGCATAATAGTGGTGTTTTTGTAGAGTATAGCATATTGAATCTCCTTTGTCAATGGAGTATAATGATTTATGAAAGCATTACATTCAAGGAGTAAAAAGAATGAGCTGTAAGCAGATATATTTTCCAAAGGCGTACTGTGCCGAGATGAGAGATGTTGATTTTGACACAAAACCGCTTGCTCCCAACGAGCTGCGTATCAAAAATGCCTTTAACACTATAAGCAACGGAACTGAAAAGGCAAATTATTCGGGTGATCCAAATACCAGCATATACAGTAACTTTAATCAGCCTGCAAAATTCCCGAGAGCAGTAGGTTATTCAAGCTCGGGAACCGTCACTGAGATAGGCTCGTCCGTTACAAGATTCAAGGTTGGCGACAGGGTTGCGGTGTGTGGAAGCAAGCACGCTCAATACAATATTGTAGACGAAAGCAATACCGTCCTGCTTGATGACTCTGTGTCCTTTCAGGCGGCATCGATGTTATACATATCTACCTTCCCTCTGGCGGCGTTGCGCAAGACGAAAATAGAGGCAGGGGAATCGATAATAGTTATGGGGCTTGGCCCGCTCGGATTGCTCGCAGTACAGCTTGCGCACATATCGGGAGCCGTTCCCGTTATTGCTGTGGACCCCATCCAAGAGAGACGGGAAAAGGCGTTGAAATTCGGCGCAGATTTTGCGCTTGATCCATTTGATCCGAATTTTGCAAAAACAGCAAAGGAGCTTTCAGGTGGCAAGGGATGTAATGCAGGTATTGAGGTTACAGGACTCGGCTCCGGTCTTGACGGTATTCTTGATTGTATGGCTCCTTTTGGTAGGGTGGCTCTCCTCGGCTGTACCAGAAGCAGTGACTTTTCCATCGATTATTACAGAAAGGTTCACGGCCCGGGAATAACACTTATCGGCGCTCACACGCTTGCGAGACCGCAATTTGAGTCTTATCCGGGATATTTCACAAGTCTTGACGATATGGAAACGTTGGTTAAGCTTATAAAATACAAGAGGCTTGACCTCGATGCAATGGTTGATGAGGTTTGGTCTCCGCTCCAATGCTCCGACGTCTTCTCAAGGCTTGCAAGCGATAAAGGCTTTCCTCCCTTTGTTCAGTTTGACTGGTCGAAAATGTGAGGTTCTGTATGAGAAAAATCAGGATAGCACAGATAGGCACAAGCAAGTACAGTCACGGAAACGGTATTTTCCCTGTTCTTTGCAAATTTAACGAAATATTTGAGGTGGTCGGATATGCACTGCCCGAAAACGAACGCACTAAATTTCCAAAAGAAGTAAAGATTTTCGAGGGCTACCGTGAATTGACGGTTGAAGAGATACTGTCCGACGAAACGATAGAGGCGGTAGCAATTGAGACGGAAGAGATATATCTTTCAAAATATGCTCTTATGGCGGCAAATGCCGGAAAGCATATTCACTTGGAAAAGCCCGGCGCCACCTCCCTTGCGGATTTTGAAGCAGTTATAGATGCGATGCGAAAAAGCAAAAAAATATTTCACATTGGATATATGTACAGATATAATCCTGCGATAATTGAGGCTATTGAAAGGGTCAGGTCAGGCGAGCTCGGCAATATAATAAGCGTGGAGGCGCAAATGGATTGCTATCATAATGCGCCTGTCCGCAAGTGGCTTTCAACCTTTAAGGGAGGAATGATGTTCTTCCTAGGTTGTCATCTCGTCGACATTATATATTCTATTCAAGGAGAGCCTGACGAGGTTGTTGCGCTTAATACTTGTTCAAAAAACGGAATTGACGAAGGGGAAGACCACGGTTTTGCTCTCTTCAAGTATAACAACACATACTCATTCGCAAAAACATCCGCTCTTAAAGTGGGAGGCTTTATAAGCCGTCAGTTGGTTATTTGCGGAGAAAAAGGTACAATAGAGATAAAACCGATCGAGCAGTACACAGACACAGAGCGCTCTGCCATGATATCAAAAACAAGAAGCATTTCTCTTGAAGAAGCAACTGCGAGCGGTTGGAACGCAAGCGGTGAGGAAAGAATTACGGATGAGTATTTGCGATACGATAATATGATGACTTCGTTTGCTGAATTCATCAGAAAAGAGCGCAGAAATCCTTATACGCTTGACTATGAGCTCGGTTTATATAAGCTTATTCTCAAGGCTTGTAACGCATAAAATTTGAAAAAACTGCAGTTTTAGTCTTTGCTCCTTTTAATTGACACATTAAGATACTTATAAATAAAAATTCCGTCTTTCGACGGAATTTTTATTTATACTCTTTTTGAAAGTTCATACTTTTCGTATTCCCTTACATCCGAAAACCACTCGTCGGCGGGTTTGACGCCGCATTTCTCGCAGTACTCATTCCATACTGCTCCCCAAGGGTATGACTTTAATTCCTCCTGACGTACCATAAGCTCGGTATAGCGGTCCTCGCTTTGCAGCCTTGCAAGCTCGGCATTGGGTGTTAGCATAGCGATTAACAGAGCCTTTCGGAAATTGCGCATTCCCATAACCCATGCGGCAATTCTGTTGATGCTCGCATCAAAATAGTCAAGGGCGATGCATATATCGTCAATTCTGCCGCTCGCAACGATTTCCTTCGCTATTTCCTTCGTTTCATCGTCAAGCCTTATGACGTGGTCGCTGTCCCAGCGCACCGCACGTGTTACGTGCAGAGCGAGCTTTTCGGAGAAAAGGAGCATAGAGGATATTTTATCCGATACCGTTTCTGTCGGATGATAGTGGCCGTTATCCATAAGGGGTACTATGCCACGGCTGAGCACGTAGCCCATACCAAACTCGGCAGAGCCTACGGTATAGGATTCGAGCCCTATACCGAACACCTTTGATTCGAGCGTAACGAGCACCTTGGATTTATCGTAGCCTATACCGAGAATCTCGTCCATAGATTGCATAAATCTTTTACGGGGGGAGAGACGGTCAGCGGGAATATCCTTATATCCGTCGGGAATCCATACGTTCATAACGCAGGGAATACCTGTGTTTTCTGCGAAATACTCTGCAATTCTGATGCACGCCTGTCCGTGACGCACCCAAAACGAGCGTATCTCCTCGTCGGGCGAGGACAGGGTCAGTCCGTTTGCCTTGGGATGAGAGAAGAACGTCGGGTTGAAGTCGATGCCCATTCCTCTTTCCTTGGCAAATTCCAGCCATTTTTGAAAATGCTTTGGCAAGAGCGCATCACGGTCCGCCCAATCACCGTTCTCAAATACTGCGTAGCACGCATGAAGATTGAGCTTGTGCTTTCCGCCGTCAAGCGAAATTACCTTATCTATATCCGCCATAAGCTCGTCGGGTGTTCTCGCTCTGCCGGGGTAGTTGCCCGTTGTCTGTATTCCTCCGCTGAGCTCGCCCTTGAAATCGAAGCCCTTAACGTCGTCGCCCTGCCAGCAATGCATGGATATGGGAACATTGCGAAGCTCCTCTATGACCCTGTCGGTATCAATGCCGATTTTGGCGTATTTTTCCTTTGCAATGATATATTCTTTATTCACGGTTCTTCTCCTTTATAAAGGTTTCTGACTTTATATTAACATATTGCGTTAAATTTTTCAACATTTTCCCGAAAAATAAACAATACAGTTGAAAAAATCTGCTTCGTATGATAAAATCAGAATATATGAGATGAAAATCCGCAAAATTTGAAAGGATGATAGAGTATGAGCTTTACATATGAAAAAGAAGATAAAAAAACGCCCCTTGAGGCGTTTGAATGGGATAACGTATGGCTGGAACGGACCGATTTTACCGACAGAAAGCGTGTTTTATACATAGGGGATTCGATTTCCTGCGGAACACGCAGAGAGGCAACTGTCCTCTCGGACAGCACGCTGCTCTTTGACGGCTTCGGCACGTCAAAGGCGGTGGATAATCCGTATTTTCAGGATTCCCTGCGCCTTTTTGCCGCACAGGAGGGCTCTCGCTCTGCCATTGTCTTTAACAACGGTCTGCACGGCTGGCACCTCAATGACGGCGAGGAATACCCCGCCTATTATAAGAAAACGGTGGATTTTCTTATTAAAGAATTCCCCGACACGCCGATATTTTTAGCCCTTACCACCGCTGTAAAAGATGAGGCAAGAGAGATACGTGTTTGCAAGAGAAACGAGGAGGTTATGAAAATCGCAAGGGAATACTCGCTCGAAATTATAGATTTGCACTCGGTATCGGCAGCAGCCCCCGAGCTTTTGGCAAATGACGGTGTTCATTTCACAAAGGAAGGCTATCAGGCATTGGCGAGAAAAATCCTCGACACAGTTTCAAAATAAAACGAAAATCGCAGATTTTCTTACCTACAAGGGAGATTGAAGGAACAGACGCTTTTTGAAAAAAGCTTAGCAAAAACTTCTATGAAAGAAAAATTAAAGGTGAGGCACTTTTTGTATCTCACCTTTTTTGTTTACGGTTATGTCGAAATGAAGCAGCCCCTTTTATTTTACTTTGCTTTTTGTGTCATAGCGGAAGATGCCTATGATTATCGAGATAATATTTATCGTTTCTCCGATTATTCCGCCGATTGTGAAATTAAAAACGTCGTACGTCAGCCACAGTGGGGAATTTACAAGTCCGAACATCCGAATTTTCTTAGCGCTTCTCATTCGGAAGCTAACGGTGACGACGGTCATAGCAATAACAGGGAGTGCCTCTACAATAAGGTTTTTCGGTGTTGCGGGTGTTTTGAATACGGCAAACGAAAGCACATAGCAAGCAATATAGGATGCAATAAATATCAGCATCCATATCGGGTGATTAGCTCTCGTTTTATCCCTATATATGAAGACGAGCGCTCTGACTACCGACAAAAGATTGAGCATCATACCCACAAATGCGCCGAGTAAAAGAAAATTGACAAGAAACATGGCGCCCGCAAGCATCTGATAAAAAATAGTAGCCCTCTCGGTCTTTTGCTGAAAGGAGAGGCAATTGGCAAGCATACCGAATATTCCGAAAATCTGCGCAAAAATGAAAGTAACCACGTATCTTCTCCAAAAGTTTCTTTTCGTTGTTTTCCAATATGCTATTATACATCGCAAAGGTTGATTTTTCAAGAGCTTTCATTAAAAAAAGAGGCAAGAAATTGCCTCTTTTAATTGAAAATATTACAAAAACTTCACGGGCAGAGGATTCTCGGCGTGCGCACGCTCGATAACCTCTATAACCTTCGTCGATTGCTCCGGGGTTACCAACAGTGGCTTGCCCTCTGTAAGCGAACGGTAAACGCTTTCATATATAGCTGCCGTGCCAATGTCAAAGGCGGTGCCGTCGTACTTGCCCTCATCCATGTGAACAATAAAGTTTTCCGAGCAGTATGCGGGCTCACCGTTTTCATCCTTAAGAGACTCTTCTATAACCTCTCTCTTCGGATTCTCTCCGTCGATGATATACTTAAGCTTATATTCGCCGATGGTGCATTTGAAGCAGCCCTTGGAGCCCTGAACCAAAAGAATATAGTCTGAAAATCCGTCAGTGGAATTCATTTCAATGTCAACCAGAGGCTTGTTGGGTGCGCCCAAAAGTATTTTAACGTAGTCCTCGGCATCTCCGCTCGTCAGGGCAGTATCGAGCTTCGAATATATAACCCGTGTATTATCGTCAAAATCGAGGAAGCCAAGCGCCATAGCTATCGGGTGAGGGCCGGTATTATATGCATTACCTGCAAGCTTCTTCTGAAGGGTCTGCCAGTCCCAACGGCGGCTAAATCCGTTGTATCTTATGCTCACCTGCTTGACGTCTCCGAGAGTTTTGTCCTCAATCAGCCTCTTGGCGTGCAGATAGAAGGGGGCCAGCTGTGTGTTCTGGAAGGTTGCGAGGAGAACGCCGTTCTTCTTTGCCGTTTCAATGAGCACACGGCACTCGTAGCCGTTAGCTGCGAGCGGTTTTTCGGAGAGAACGTTAAATCCGTGCTCCAGAAGGTCCTTTGTTATTGCGTAGTGCATCTCCGAATAGGATGCGTTAACTACCAAGTCAATGTCCTTGAAGTTGAAAAGCTCCTTATAGTCCGAGAGCGGTGTGCATCCCGGGTACAGATCTATCGCCTGCACTCTGCGAGCCTCATCCTTGTCCACGACGTACTTAACGTTATAAAAGCTATTCCTCTCAGAGCGATAGTAGTTACCGTGAATATCCTTTCCGCTTCTTCCTTGGCCGATTATTGCCAAATTTAATTTTCTTTCCATTTTGTTGCTCCTTTTAGTTGAAATTTGTTAATGCTTATGATATACTGTTTATGAGGTGATGATATGACTCTGATGACCGACAGTTTACTGTACAACCACTTTTCCTTAAAGCATCCGTTCGACAATCCCGAGCGCTTTTCAAAGCACTGTCACAGCACGTACGAGCTTATCTTTTTTGAAAAGGGCGATGCTAACTATATAATTGACGATAAAAAATACAAGCTGCACAAAAACGACCTTATATTTATCCGTCCCTACAAATATCACTGTATAGAATTTACCAAGGATACGGAATATTCCAGAATCAACATCGCATTTTCGGATGATGCTGTCGGCAGCTCGCTCCCCGCCAGCATTCCGCTGCAGCTCGAGGTTACCAATCATCCTGAGGGCAGCATCATTGCCGAGATTTTCGGCAGAATGGACTACTATACGAGCAGACTGTCCGAAAAATCATTCTGTGATATGCTTCCTGCAATAATAAAGGAAATACTGTATAACCTTTCTCTCGTTGATATTGACACCGCGCACATACCCGCATACATTTCTCCTCTGCTGGCAAGGTCGTTGGAGTTTTTGAACAAAAACCTGTTCACCCAAAACACCGTAAAGCAGCTGTGCAAGACAGTGGGTGTCAGCGAGCAATATATTTTCAGGCTGTTTCGCTCCGAGCTTCATATAACACCGCACAAGTATCTCACTATTAAACGGCTCCTCCATGCTCAGGGACTGTTACAGCGAGGGAAGCGTCCCTCGGAAATCTTCTACCAATGTGGCTTTATAAGCTACGTAGGCTTTTACAAGCAATATGTAAAGGAATTCGGATACCCGCCCTCGCAGGAACAAAAGCGCACAGAAAAGCAGTTTGAATTCAGCCCGCAGTCTTAACTGCGGGTTTTCCCTTTTAATGGGATAAAAGTCCTCTCAGGCGTGCGAGCGCATCGCAGAACGCCACCTCTCTGTTTTCATATTTATAAGGATTGTCAAAGCTTTTTCCCACCAGAGCGTTAAGCCCCGAAAAGGTTTGCAAATGGGGCTCAAGGGTTATGAGCATTTCTCCCTCTCCCTCTTCACTGTGTTGGCTGATAATCTCCTTGATTTTTGCCTCGCCTGCGCCGGGAGGTACTATCGCTCCTGCGTACATGGCGTCCTTTATGTGGAAATATTCTATATAACTCTTTAACATCCCGTATGCCTTCTTGGGATCATACCCATCAAGCACGAAATTTCCCATATCGAATACGCACCGGAGCTTTCCGCCGAAATATTCGGCAAGCTCAAGGCATCTTTCGGGGCTCTCACCGTAAATCAACGCCTCGTTTTCGTGGCAAAGAGTGACTCCGTACTCCTCGGACAGTTTGACAAGCTTCTCCATTTCAGCCAGGACACGTCCTCGGCAATGCTCGGCGGTATCGCCGTTTGGCATATAGAACGAAAACACTCTGATGCGGTTCGTGCCCAACTGTTGTGCGCTCTCAAACACTCTCTTTGCCATTTCCAAATGAGCATTCAAATCTCCGTCAAGGGAGATTTTTCCTATGGGGGAGCCGATTGCGGACGGTTTAATCCTATACTCATTAAGTATTTCCTTCACACGGCAAATTTGAGCATTTGTCAGCTCGGATATGTTTTTGCCGTCAATTCCTCGGAGCTCGGAAAAGCCGATGCCAAACTCAGAGAGTGCCTTACACTGTTCTATCAACCCGTCTGCGTACTCGTCGGAAAAGGCGGATAGCACTATTTTCTTCATATTTTAAAGCCCTTTACCTTTTCTTCCTTTCCGCTTTCGAGCGAACGGTTTATAGCGTTCATTACGAATACGGGGGCAATAAAGTCCTCGCTGCGAATAGCCTGCTCCTCGCCGCACAAGAGTCTGTAAAATTCCTCAAATTCAGCACGAAAACAGGAGGGTGTTACCAAAATCTCCTCGCCACGGGTGCCGTGCGTGGATACTCTCATGGCATAATATTTAAGTGCCTCATTGTTATCAACGTTAAGACCTACAACGTCGTAATTCTCATATCTGAAAACGATGGTAATCTTATTATCATTTTTATATGCCATTACGCTCTCGGGATAGAAGCCGAAGATGCGTGACACTACACCGACAAGATGCTCGGCATAGAAGAAATATCCGCCGTTGGGATTGTCAATCATTATCGGGCATCTCACAAATCCGCCGAGAGTATCGTCGCCTACGTTTTCCTCTCTCTCACGGCTCAGCATCTTCACTACCTCGCTGTGTATGACAGAGGAGCCGCCCGTGACTCTGACTCCGTGATCTCGGCATTCTCTCATTAGCTCCACTGCCTCATCCTCGCTCACGGTAATCGGCTTATCTATAAACATAGGAACGCCTGAAGCTATATACGGCTTTGCATACTTATAGTGATTGTCACCGTGCCTTGCGGTAATGATGACTCCGTCTACCTTGCCTACAGCATCGTCAAAATTTTCCATTACGGGAACACCGAAACGCTCAGAGAGATCCTTTGCTGCATCGGGCTCGTGGCTGTAAACACCTACTACCTCTACGTCAGCGTACCTCTCCTTTTCCTTTATCAGTCCCAAAAATGCTCCTGCGTGAGTGTTCTCACAGCCTAAAATTACAACTCTTTTCATATTAACTTTCCTTTCTCATTATTTATATATCTAATCTTTCACCGAAGGATTGATACATCTTGAATATCATTTTAACCGATTTTTTTGCCTCGTCGAAGTCTATCGGGAATTTTTCATTGCGTGCAATACAGCCGTAATATTCTCTTATGAGCTTTGCGTGCCCCGTTCCCCACTCAACCTTTCCGAAAATCGGAGCGCCGCCGTCGGTCATTACCTGCTTGCCATTCACAATAAGATTGTTTGAGCTAATCTCCAAAACGTCCTCACCGTCGGTAAAGGACATATAATTAGGCAGATTTTTGGCTGAGGCGTTGGTTGCATTCATAACAAACGTACCCCCGTTTTCAAGGAAAAACAGGCCGTGAGCCGTATCCTCCACCTCAATTTTCCCTCTCAGTGAGTTGTTGGAAACGTACGCTATAACCGATTTTGGCATACCGCAAATCCAAGAGAGTAGGTCCAGGGTATGAATCGCCTGATTTATCATTACTCCGCCGCCCTCTTTATCAAGCGTGCCTCGCCAGGCGTCGGCTGCATAATATTCCTCACTGCGTCTCCACGTAAGATTTGCGGCGGCGGCTATTATTTGCTTATCATTAAAATAATCCTTCACAAATACAGCGGATTCGTTGAATCTGCTCTGCAAGCAGACAGCAAGCTGTGCCTTGGAGCCTTTAACAGCATTTTCTATATCTGTCAGCTGCTCCTCATTTATGCAAAGAGGCTTTTCACACAGCACGTTTATCCCACGCCCGAGGGCCTCTATTATCATTGGAGCATGAAGATAATGAGGTGTGCAGATATGTACTGCATCAAGAGCGGAATTGTTAAGCATCTCTGTATAATCCGTGTAGCATTCGGAGCTTAATCCGAATTTTTCTATAGCTGCCTCACATCTGGAGCGCTCTACATCGCACAGTGCGACAATTTCCTGACCGCAGCTCATAAGTCCGTTTATGTGCATAGGCGAGATTGCACCTATGCCTACGATACCAACTCTCATAATGTAACCCTCTTTTCTTTTTACGAGTGCTTTGTGCCTTAGTTTAACCGAATTAATTATTTATAATTTATTTATACATCTTATGCTTATTTTAGCATGGCACTTTTAAAATGTAAATTTACATAAATAGCAAAAGACATTAACAAAACTAAACTAAAGATTTGAAAAACAGATATTACTTACTCGACAACCCGACTCTCTGTTTTGAAAAAAGGCGTTCGGCGATAACCTATACGGTTGATGCGCCAAACGCCTGCTTTTTCAGTTGTCTTACTTTTTCTTGTTCTTGGGCTTGCGGATGCGGTTAAGCTGCTTATTCATTTTGAGCAGCTCCTCCTTTGTAAAGGAAATGTTCATCATTCCTATCATAGAGGTGAGACGCAGAACGGTAAAGCCGCCGAGCATCTGCATAACGCCATCGCCAATTTCAAAGCCTGCGGCAGAATTTTTCTTGCCGTCGCCGCTCTGGCTGAGTGCCTTTTTCATTTTAAGTCCTATTTTTGCAAACCAGAGCTTGCCTCGGAAGGTGGAAAGTATATCCGAAACCTTATCGTTGAGCGAGAATCTGCCCTCGGGAGCCTCAACGTCAAACCAGTTAAGGATTGCGCCCTTCTCCTTGAGGATATAATCCTCGTTCATTGTATCAACCTTGCGGATTTTTCCCTCATCCTTGTACTCGCCTGCAACGGCTACGAGAGTTGACTCGCCAACGTTGGGTACGTCAAAGTAGAAGAAATGAACGTCACTCGTTTTCTTTCCAAGACTCTCGCCGTTTACGAAAAGCTCAACCTCGGGAAGATTTGAGTAAACGGTTACCTTTGTTACGTCCTCAACACGGTCAACGTAGCGCTTTCCGCACAGGTGAACGAAGGGCTCGTCGGACAGCCATGCCTTATAAGCATAGAAGGAATCCTTCTTATACTTTCTGTCCATGGTGATAAGTCCCTTATGGTTCTGACCGTTTTCACCGCCCTCTGCACGTGCATCAGCGCCGAAATCAAACATATTCCATACGTGGGTTGCCCATATATATTTACGGCTGAACAGCTGCTTTATAAGCTCCTCGTGATAGAACGCCTGATATTCCTCGGTATAGTCGCCCTGGACGGGGTTCGAGGTATGCCAATTGAGAGCCTCGCATCCGTATTCGCTGACGCCAATCGGCTTGTTCGGATATTTTGCGTGGAATTTATCAAACCAGGGGCCGTTCATTGTCGTATCGCCGCCGTACCAGCCGAAATAGTGGTTGTAGGATACAACGTCGGGAATCTGAACGTACGGCTCATCCATACTGCACATAGAAACGCACGCCATAGTGGTAAGACGTGTCTTATCCATCTCGTGGCAGAGGTCGTTGAGTATATTGTGGTTTTCAATGAGGTCGGGGGTCGCGCCGCTCATAGTAATCTCGTTTGAGAGTCCCCATACCACGATTGAGGGGTGGTTATAGTTCTGGACTATAAGCTCCTTCATCTGAGAAATTGTATTTTCTCTCGCTGTGGGCAGATGCTTTGATATATAGGGAATCTCAGCCCAGATTACCAGACCTCTCTCATCGCACAGGTCGTAGAAATACTGGTCGTGTTGATAGTGTGCAAGCCTTATGGTCGTTGCGCCCATCTCGCATATCAGGTCCATGTCCTCACGGTGATGCTCGGGTAAAAGAGCATTACCGATGCCGAGACGGTCCTGATGACGGGATACTCCACGCAGAGGATATTCCTCTCCGTTGAGGATAAATCCACGCTCAGGGTCTATTTCAAAGGTGCGGCATCCGAAACGGGTGCTGACCTCGTCTATTTCCTTGCCGTCGCAAACAAGAGTTGCCTTTGCGGTGTAAAGATAGGGGTTTTTGCGTCCGTTCCAAAGAGTTACCTTATCAATTGAGAGCGTTACCTTATTATCTGCGGTTTTTGCCTGTGCAACGACGCCTCCGTCCTTATCACAGATTGTATATTCTATCTCGTCCTTGTCGCATTTGTTGGTGATAAACACCTCGATTTCTACGTCTGCGCCCTCACCCTTAACAGTAGGGGTTACCATAATTCCGCTGCCGCCGTAGTAATCGAGGTCAAAATGAGCGTTTGAAACGCAAACAATATTTACGTCTCTGTAAAGACCGCCGTAGAAGGTAAAGTCCGCCATCTGAGGATAAACGGTTTCATTGGGAGCGTTGTCAACAGCTATCGCTATCTCGCTCTCGCCCTCAAGCGCATCGGTTATATCAACTCTCCAGGTTGAGTATCCGCCGTCGTGGTGCGCCAGTGCCTTGCCGTCAATATAAAGGTCTGCGGAGGAATTAGCTCCTCTTATCTCGATATAATACCTGTCGGATGCGGGCAAATCAGCCTTTGCTATCCTTTTTGTATAAAGACAAGTGCCTCTGAAATAATCGTTGCCTCCGTCCTGTCCGTCGGTCGCATTCCAGCTGTGGGGAAGATTAACGTTTTCTGCATCCGCAGAAGAAACAGGGGAATTCACCCCTTTGGAAAATTTCCAGCCCTCGTTAAGGTTGATAATTTTTCTCATTATTTTTCTCCGTTTCTTTATAATATAATAGACAGTTTTTTGCATCACAACATAATTATATGGTAAAAATAAACCCGTGTCAAGCAATAAATGAATTTTTACACGCTCTTAAAACAGAGTTTACAAAATAATTGTGAATTTGTTAACAATTTGTATATTTCTTCAAAAATGCACAAAATCAATTGACTTTTTGTTCTTTTAATTGTATAATATTATTGCAAATACAGAGAGGCAGCACGAGTAATGCTGTCTTTATTAATGTAAAGGAGATTTTATGGATACAAATCAGAAACGCCCCTTCGGTATGAAGGACAAACTCAGCTATGCTGCGGGTGATTTGGGCTGTAATATGAGCTTTGCGCTGAAAAGCACTATTATGGCAATATTCTGGACGCAGTTCATGGCACTCGGCGAAACTCTTTACGCAACACTCCTCTTAGTAGTGCAGGTGTGGGACGCTATCAATGACCCCCTGCTCGGCTCGCTGTTTGACGCAGACAAGCACAATTATAAGAGAGGAAAGTTCAAAACCTATATCTTCATAGGCGCTGTCGGACTTCTGTTTTCAGGACTTTTCTTCTTCCTTCCCATTCCCAAAGCACCTAAGGTAATGAGATGTATAATGTTCGTGCTCGGCTACGTTCTCTGGGACGCATTCTACACGGTAGCTAACGTTCCCTACGGCTCGATGATGTCGGTTATCACGACTGACCCGTCTGAGAGAGCACAGCTCTCCACCTGGCGTTCAATCGGCTCGATGATAGGAAACATAGTACCTATGGTTCTTCTCCCCATTCTTTGCTACGACGCAGCCAACAACCTCAGAGGAAATACCGTATTCGTCGTAGCTATAATAATGGGCGCTGTCGGCCTTGCTTGCTTCATTTATATGCTCAAAACAACCGAAATCCGTGTTGAGGAAAACTCGGTTACCATAAGTGAAAAGAAGCAGAAGTTCAACGTATTCAAGGCTATGGCTAACTTTGTAAAGAACCCCGCCGCAGTCGGCGCAACTCTTGCCGCTATGGCAATGTTTATCGGTATGCAGGGCTCATCAACCGCCACCACCGTTCTCTTCCAGTCCTATTTCGGAAATGCGAAGATATCGGGTGTCATTATGCTTATAGGATATCTGCCTATGTTCCTCTTTATGCCCTTTATAAAGAAGATAGTTGACAGATTCGGAAAGAAGGAGGCGTGCGCAGTCGGCTCTGCTGTCAGCGTATTCGGCGCTCTGCTTCTCTTCCTCCCTCTCGGAAACGGAATGGCAGGTCTTGTCGGCTACGTTATAGCTCAGGTATTCTTCGGTCTCGGTCTTGGATTCTACACCTGTGTATCCTGGGCGCTTATGGCTGACGCTATCGACTACAACGAATGGAAAAACGGCACAAAGGAGGAGGGCACAGTTTACTCGCTTCACTCCTTCTTCAGAAAGCTGGCACAGGGTCTTGGCCCCTCGGGCGTAATTCTCATAATGGGTGCGCTCGGCTACGACGGCTCTCTGGGCGCAAGTCAGCCTCCCCACGTTGCAGAAAATATGAAATGGCTGGTTGCATCGCTCTATTCATTCAGCGCAATCGTAATGTTTTTAAGCATCGCATTCATCTACAACCTTAACAAGAAAAAGGTCGAGGAAATGAATGCCGAGCTTTCAGAAAGACGTGCAAGCGCAGAGCTTGACACATAACAACTAACAAAAAAGCACGGTGTCTGCCGTGCCAACGATAACAACCGTAGTGCAAACCACTACGGCTGTTTTCATTTTTTCTCTTTGTTTTTCTTTTTCGAGTAATAAGCAGCGATTGCCGCTTTTTGTTTTTTTCTTGCTTCGGGGGTTTTTGCTTTTACAAAGCTGTTTCTCTTTCTTTCTCTATTAAAAAACATTTTATTCCACCCCCATAATTATTTCTTCATCGAAGCTACAGTTATCACAGTATACTTGCAGCTCTTCGAGCAGTCGCTCGCTCGATTTATATTTTTGCCTAATAGCATAAATATCCTGTATTCTATGTAGCGGTACTGATTTTATCATTTTGTTGTTTATATCGTATATGATGCAATAATTCGTCTGATCGTACAAATATCCGTAACAGTAATCAAACGCAAACGCCTTATACCTTTCGTTTGTTTCTTTATCCCTGAAATGCAAAATCTGATGTGTTTCACAGGCGTTGGCGAAAGCATCCAACTCCTTATCAAACGTCAGCATCTCTCGTTTGTACTGAGGTAAACGACTGTATTCATTCAACAACCCCCGTATGTAAACCGATATCTCCTGTGCCGTTATAAGCACCTCTGACGTTTCTATCTCATCATAGCACGGCATAGCCTCCTTAGTCGGTCTTATCCAAATATATTCCTCTAATACATTCAACTCTTCGCCGTTAAAATAAACCTTGTCTATAACGGTATTGACGGCACTGTATATTTTTTCTCCGTCCTTTCTATTATACTCATTCGTCAGAATTTCTTCAATTTCGTTACGTCTTGCTTTTCTAACCTCAACAAGTGTAGGGATAAGCTTATTCAGCAAGGCGTTTTTGTTTGATTTCCCATTTTTCATAAAACCAAAACGCAAGGCGTCGTTTTCCAATATATTGGCCACAAATAACGACACCTTTATCTTAATTTTATCAGTCATAACCATCACCCCTTATGCTAATTATACAACTTGTCTACCCAAAAGTCAATGAAATTCAGAATAATTTCATATTTTTGTCTACTTAAGAATCACAAACACAGGAGACGCAATTTCATTGAAATCGATTTTTTTATTTGGTATAATATAGATGAAGGAAGGATAAGCGCGCATTTTTCCTTGACTAACAGAAAAGGAGGTGATATAATTATGATAAAGAAAACAAAGGAACGATGTATTCCTAAGGAACCGTATAAGGTTAAAAAATATTACGTAACACAGCACGCAGTGAACCGAATGAATGAAAGAAAAATCTCAAAAGGCGAGTTGTACTATAATTTAACAAGAAAACCACTTACTATTACAAAGGTTAAAATAGATAAAAATAATAGACCTTCATATCGCAAAACCACGAAAAACAAAATTACTTCAGCAATAAACCCTTTGAATAACAATGTAGTATCGGTAAATAGATTTCACTCAAAAGAATATGATAAATTAATAAAAAACCAAAAACCCAAAAGGAGAACAAAATGAAATTATCGCAAAAAAGTTTGTCTTTTATAAACGAGAATGTTTTGCCAAAATTAGGATTTGATTGCATAACGGATGACAATCTTCAAGCTATCGTTGATTTTATCTCGGATAATTTCGAAATTCCACTGGCGCAGGCTAAAGATGATGGAGAAACCATAGATGAAAATCTTTTGGAGCTCGCCGCTTCTGTCGTAACCGAGATCACAACAAATCCCGATTGGTAACCAACGCCTTATGCGAAAAGCATAGGCTTTGCACCGCAAAAAATAAAAGAGGATAACGGTTTTCGTTATCCTTTTTTGCTTGAGAAATCCGTATGCAAAAGCGATTGCCGTACGCTCTAATAAAAAAGGCGGTGCATTTGCACCGCCACAATCGAATCTGTAAGCCGGGTTCTGTACCCATAAGGGCCGCAATCATCTATCTTCACAGGGTGTCGCCACCCTGTTCAAGGCAAAACGCCTCTGCCACCCACGAAATTCCGACGGACAGCCGTAGCATACGCTCTTTCGTCGGGTGTTGCTTCGGATAGGGTTTACAGGGCACACTGCGTTACCGCAGTGTCGGTGAGCTCTTACCTCGCCTTTCCATCCTTACCGTAAAACGGCGGTTTATTTCTGTTGCACTATCCCGGAGGTCACCCTCGGCGGACGTTATCCGTTATCCTGTCCTATGAAGCCCGGACTTTCCTCACAGTAATACCTTTCGGCATGATACTGCGCGATTGCGCAATTCGGTTGCTTTCGTATTATAACACCAAAGCGTGGCTTTGTCAAGAGCCGTCAGCCTCGGTCAACCGTTATAACCGTTTCGTAGCTCTCGTCAATTTCCTTTATTTTTTGGCACAAGCAAGCCTTAGCCTCGTCGGGAGTGAGGGCACTCTCAAAGGGTAGGACTATGTCAAATATAAGATTTGAATGAGTAACACCCTTTACAAATCTGAAATCGTGAACGGTTATGTCGGGCGAAATCTCGCACGCCTTTTCCTTAACCGCCGCAAAAAGAGCGGTAATCTGTTCGTCGTCGGTCACTATCGGGTCAAGGTGAATTGAGCATACAATGGACAGCTCATTTTCGATACGCTTCTCGATATTGTCAATGACGTCGTGCGTTTCAAAAACGTCGTGTGAGCCGTCAACCTCAATATGCAGGGTTGCAAAGGTGTGTCCCGGGCCGTAGCTGTGAACTATCATATCGTGTATGCCGAGAGCCTCGGGGTATTCGGCAATTATTTTCTTTATTGCCGCAACCTGCTCATCAACGGGTGCTGAGCCGAGAAGCGAATTTTTGGTTTCGTTAAGGATTTTTATTCCCGAAACGAATATAAATACCGCAACTGCTATTCCTACGTACGCATCCGCATCGAAGCCCGTGAAATGCAAAACCAGCGTGGTCACAAGCACCGCAGAGGTAGCGACTACGTCGGACAGACTGTCAGCGGCAGTCGCACGCATAACGTCGGAATTGATTTTTTTGCCTATTTTTCGGTTGAAAAGGTACATCCAGAGCTTTCCGAGTATCGACACCGAAAGAATTATAACCGACAAAATGGAAAACTCCGTTGCGCTCGGCTCGATAATTTTTCCTATCGACTCACGTAAAAGCTCAAAGCCGATAAGAAGTATCATAAATGACACTATCATTGAGGCAATATATTCTATTCGTGCGTGTCCGAACGGGTGGTCCCTATCGGGTGGTTTACTCGCCAATCTGAAGCTGACAAGTGATATTACAGATGCTCCCGCATCCGAGAAATTGTTGAGCGCATCTGCCTGAATTGCGATAGACCCTGTGAAAAGTCCCGCAATCAGCTTCCCCGTAGCGAGCAGGGAATTGAGAACTATGCACACGATTCCCGCCATAGCTCCGTAACGGCTGCGCACCGCAGGGTCGGTGACGTTTTCTCTGTCCTTTACAAATATTTTTGAAAGCAGCTCTGTCATATTATCTCCTACCCGAGCAAAGTATCTCGGTTATAAGGCGTTCAAGCCCAAGATAACCGTCGCCTCCCGAGCTCTTTGCCGATATATCTATCTCTTTACATATATGCAAAGCTCGCTCAAGCTGTTCTCTTGAGCGCCTGCGTGCCGCTTTGATATACAGCCCCGCCTTGTACTCGTGCATACGGAGCTTTTTAGCAATTTCAGCCTGTGTCAATCCCTCGGACAAAAATGCCGAGACCGTCAAAACGTCGGAAAACACCCTCGAAACGGCGCCGACAACCGTAACCGCCTCTACCTTACGCAGCTTTTTATCACGCAAATCCGCAAATGCCAGCTGAGCATTGCCCTCTATTATAGCGTTGCTGAGACCGAATGCGTCACTCTCAAAGGTTGCAGAGGTAACTGTGGATATATCCTCGTCGGTAAGCTCTGAGCGTCCGTTTGCCTTTATATAACACGAAAGCTTATCTATTTCAAGGGCGAGGACCTCCATCGAATGACCGACCCTCTCTACTATTTTCCTGCACTGCTCCTTATTTGCCGTAACGCCGTCACGGGAAAGGTGAGCTAACACCCATTTTGCGAGAGGCTCGTCGTCGGAGCGGTCAAACACAACTATATTGCAAATCTCAGACAAGCGCTCATAGAGCTTGGATTTTTTCTTACCCGTGCCTATATCAAACGCCTCGGTGCCGACAATGAAAACAACTGTTGCGTAGCCGTAATCCTTGCAGCACACAGAAAGGCTTTCCAGAGCCTCTATCTCCTTATCCTTTAGCTTGTCTATATTAGGAAAATGCCATTCTATCAGCTTAAAATCAGCCATAAAGGGCGGAGCGGCGACAGCATCGGATAGAGCGCCAAAATCTATCTCTTCACCGTCAAACACTATGTGATTGAACGGAGCAAACGCTTCGTCGGTAACTATTTTCTTCTTGATTTCGGAAAGGTAGTGACGCTTTAAGTAGTCCTCCTCTCCGGCAAAGAGGAAAACACCGCTAAGCTCACTCTTGGCGATAGCCTCCTTCAGCTCCTTTTGCAGCATATCATAGCTCCTTTATAACGTAGCAAAGGCGGGAGCGCTGAGCCTCACCGCCGATTTTCAGCGTGTATTCAACGTCAATTTTTATAAGCCCGTCCGCATCGTTTACCGAAAGTGCGTGGGTTATAACACTCGCCTCAAGGCATAGCCCCGATGCGGCGTATTCAAATATATGCTCCCGTCCGTTCTCGAAGAGCATATCCGAGCGTATATCACCCGTCCTCCGTACCCGAACACGTGAATTGTCGCCCGCAAAAAGTATTATATCCGTTTTGTAAGAAAAATCCTTTTCCTCGCTTATATAACTTATGCGCAGAAGCGAGCCGAGCAATTCACGCACACCCTGTGCTGACTGTGAAATGCTCTCTCTTATATCCTGCGCATAAATTATTTCGGAATTTACCGATACTGTTACGTTTGCTTTCATCTGCGTTCCCGTTTCGCACGGTTGTATTCGGAATTGGGGTTGACAAACGAGCGCCAATCGAGGTCGCCCCTGTCAAGCGCCATTACCAAAACCTCTGCGGTGGCAAGGTTGGTTGCTACCGGAATGTTGTGTATGTCACAGAGCCTTAACAGCTCATTGGTTGATGCGCTGGGAGTTTCAAGCCCCGTATCACGGAAGAAAATAACGAGGTCTATCTCATCGAATGCAACACGTGCCGCAATCTGCTCGGCACCGCCGCTGTGTCCCTCCATCATCTGCTCGATTTCAAGTCCGGAGGCGTCCTGAATATATTTTCCCGTTATCTGCGTTGCACAAATGTTGTGTCGGGACAAAATTCCTGAATATGCTATACAAAACTGAGCCATAAGCTCCTTTTTGGTGTCTGCTGCGATAATTGCTATATACATACGCTCCTCCTTGGAAAACAGAGTACGACCAAAACATCGGTCTTTCGTTAATTATACACAAAATGCGTGCGTTTGTCAATTATTGAAAGAAATATTTTACATTTTTATTTATTTCCCATAATATTTTTTTATAGAAAGCGTCTTAAAATAACAAAAAACTATTGAAAAACGGACTCTGTCGAGTTATAATTATTAAAAACGGAAAACGAGGTGTCTTATGTCTGATTTGCTCCCACGTTACAGAGCGTTCCTCGCAGTTGCGGACAAGAAGAGTATATCTGCCGCCGCAAAGCTGCTCGAGGTCACACAGCCTGCGGTCAGTATGGAAATATCAACGCTGGAGAGCGAGCTGGGCGTTAAGCTTTTTATGCGTACCAACAGAGGAGTTTATCTCACCGAGGAGGGAGAGGTTCTCTACGAATACGCAAAAAAGGGTATGTCCTTTTTAGAGGCGGGCGAGGACAAAATGCGTGAAATGAGCGGTCTGCAATTCGGACGGCTGAGAATTGGCGCATCGGATATGACGCTCATGTTCTTCCTTTTAGAGCATATCGTTTCCTTCCGTGAGCAGTACGAGGGTGTCAACATATCGGTAACAAATGCGCCGACCCCCAGCACGATAGAGGCACTGCGCTCAGGCGCTATCGACTTTGGTGTGGTGAGCGAGCCGTTTATAGGCTGTGACTGTACGGATATTGATTTTGTGCCTGTAAAGGAGATTAACGATATTTTTATAGCGCACCCCACCTGCCCCTTGTCAAGGGAGAGCAAAATAACGAAAAAACAGCTCTCGCAGTACAGAATAAATATGCTGGAAAACAACACCTCAACGAGAAAATACGTGTCATCGTGGCTCGGAGCTAATTTCCCCGAGCCGTCAATAGAGCTTGCAACCAGCGAGCTTTTGGTGCGCTTTACCGAGCAGGGGTTGGGCATTTCCTCTGTCGTTGAGGATTTCGCCCGTGAGGCAATCCGTGAGGGCAGGGTAGTCAAGCTCGATATGGCGGAAAAAATACCGCCGAGGAAGTTTTATATTGCCTATCTTCGTAAAATGCCTATGTCCTATGCGGCACGGGTGATGCTCGATATTATTTTTGAAACGGTAGACCGCAGAGTTGTAAGAGGGGGTATGCGTCATGGATAACAGAGCCGGCGAGCTCGTCGCTATTCTGAAATCAAAGGGGCTAACCGTATCAACGGCAGAATCCCTCACAGGCGGCCTTATCGGCGCATCAATAGTCGATATATCGGGGGCAAGCTCGGTATTCAACGGCGGTGCCATTACCTATACCGAAAAGTCGAAAATTGAGGTTCTGGGCGTAAACCCCGCAACCGTAGAAAAGCACACGGTTGTATCCGAGGCGGTTGCCTCGGAAATGGCACTCGGAGCAAGAGCGCTTTATAAATCGGATATCGCAGTATCCGCAACAGGCATCGCAGGCCCCGACGGCGGCAGCGAGGAATTCCCCGTAGGACTTGTGTATATAGGCGTCGCAAATCAAGGGGGTGTGCGGGCATACCGCTATATTTTCGACGGCGACAGAGCCGCCGTCCGCCGCCAGACCGTCAGCAAAGCAATTGAGCTCATGATAGCCGAGGCGAAAAAGGAATAAAGGTGCATTAAGGGCGCATTTTGAAAAAAGCTTGGCAAAACTTTCATAATAAAAACAGGAGCACTTAAAAAATGTGAAGTGCTCCTGTTTTTGTTTTTATATTCAAAAAACTATGCTGTCTATTTTTTCAAGCTCCTCTTTGGTAAAGGATGTGTTGTCCGCCATTCTGAGATTTTCTGTTATCTGCTCGGGCTTTGATGCACCTATCAGAACGCTGGTTATGCCCTCACGGCTATAAACCCACGACAGAGCCATCTGGGCGAGAGTCTGTCCCCTTTCAGCGGCAATTTCGTTTAGCTTTTTTATCTTTCCGAGCATTTCATCCGACAGTGAATTTTCATTTAAAAATCTGCCGTCCGTCCTTATGCGGCTGTCGCTCGGGATTCCGTTGAGATAGCGATTAGTCAATAGACCCTGTGCGAGAGGGCTGAAAATTATCATTCCCTTTTTCTTGGAAATTGCGCTTTTGAGGATTCCGTTTTTCTCGACGGTTCTGTCAAAAATGGAATACTTGTTCTGGTTTATAACAAACGGACAATGCAGCTCGTTCAGTATGGCAGCCGCACGCTCCATCGTTTCGCCATCGTAATTTGAAAGACCCACGTACAGGGCTTTTCCACTCTTTACAATACTGTCGAGCGCCCACATTGTTTCGTACAGAGGCGTGTCAGGGTCCATTCTGTGATGATAAAAAATATCAACGTAGTCAAGATTTAATCTTTTGAGGCTTTGGTCAATGCTCGCTGACAGATATTTTTTGCTACCCCTGTCGCCGTACGGGCCGGGCCACATGTAATATCCCGCTTTTGTACTGATTATCATTTCGTCACGGTAGCTTTGCATCTCGGAATGAAGTATTTTTCCGAAATTGATTTCCGCGCTGCCTGCCTGCGGGCCGTAGTTGTTTGCAATATCGAAGTGCGTTATTCCGTTGTCAAATGCGGTGAAGCACATTTTGCACATATTCCCGTAATCGGCGCTGTCACCGAAATTGTGCCACAGACCGAGAGAAACCGACGGCAGCTTGAGTCCGCTCTCGCCGCAATTTCTGTATTCAATTGCCTCGTAGCGTTTTGGGTTAGCTGTGTATTTCATATCATTCTCCTTTTCGTTTGAAGCTCTGTGCCAAAACCGCATCTTCGGCACAAAAGCCCTTCTTTGTATATTATATCATACCCCAACGTCTTTTTCAATAATCTTTTTCCTCAGATGCAGAAAAGCACAGTAAGTCGCAGAAAAGCAAAAAAGGACAGTCATTAGTTGGTACAAGTGTTCATAACAGACTTCGTGTCGGGCGCGGAACAAAAAAATTCGACAGTACTAACAGCGACATTGGCTGTCGGCACTGCCGACTGGTCTGAGTGACACGAGAAAAGCGTGCGTTGCCCTCCTCAGTCGCATAGTCGTTTAGCGTCGCAATCATAGATTGCTCCTAAAACTCCTTGCTTTGTGAGGTATCGCTGCGCAAAAACGGTACTCAACCGTTTTTACTTGCTCACCCCACCCCTCTTGCGAGTGGTGTCGGTCGCAGAAAAGCAAAAAGGACAGTCAAACGACTGTCCTTTGGTACGAGTGTTCATAACAGACCTAATATTACGGCATAGTGCCGAGGTGGTCGAAACATATTCCCAAAGTACCGAAAATGCTTCTGTTTACAAGGAATTTTGTAACACGAAAGGAATATGAATTATGGAAAAGTACATTATCGAAAACGGCATCAAATTCGAGCTTAAAGGCGAACAATACTATCCGGTTTTCAGCGAAACGAACTCTACCGAGCATCATATCGGCAAATATGGACTCCTTCACCGCGGCTATATTAAGCAGCACAAGAGAGGTACATACACCACGCTTCTTACGGAAGGAAAGCTCAACGCACACCTTCACGAAATCGACGCACAAGCCAATGAAATGATAGAAGCCATAGTTGCCAACCTTGCCCGCGAACGCGGCATAAACGAAGAATTAAAGGCTTCTGATGCCCTTAAATGGGTTGCCGAAATGAATAACATCAAGTCAAGCGCGGAAGAAATCGTTTTGCGGGAGGTGATCTATCAATGAAGTCGATCATCAACGAGCTTTGGCACGGAAACATCATACCGCAAGAAGACAGCAGAACGAACTCGAAGGAGATGAAAGAACTTCTCGGGTATATGGCGCGGCATCACGAGGACTTGGAGAAAAGCTTCTCTGATGATCAGAAAGAGGTCTTTGAGAAATTCCACGATTGTTGGAGCGAGTATATGAGCTTGGCAGAGGCGGCAATCTTTGAGTACGCTTTCAAACTTGGGATGCAAATTGCTATCGAAACACTAACCGAATAATCAACGGCGGCGGGGCTTGTCCTCGCCGCTTTTCTATTAACAAAGTAAACCGTTATAAACCGACGATAAACAATCATAACTGATTGACAAATTGATGATGTTATAGTATAATAGAGTAAATAATTGTATCTTTTTGTCGAAGGAGAATTGAAATGACTAACGAAACGGAAAGATGGTATTCACTCAAAGAGATTATGGAGCACCTCGGCGTGAGCCGTGATACTGTGCTCGTGTGGATTGCAAAGCGCAATATGCCCGCCTCAAAGGTCGGACGTCTTTGGAAATTTAAGGTGTCCGAGGTTGATGCTTGGGTAAAAGCAGGAAACGCAGCTGAGAAATAATTGAACGGAGGATCGCTTAATGCTTTTTGAGTTGGTAAAACGTATCAGAGAAGAATTTGCTTCTTCGCGTTTTGAGTTGATAAGTCAAATTGCCATCTCGGACGATGAATATTCAAATTATAACCCTCGATGAACTGCTCAGGCTTCTTGGTACGAGCCTTGAAGAACTCGAAAATGCCGAGCCGATTGATGTTGAATACCTTGCAGACAACAGATACAAAAGATAAAGAATTGCCGCTATCAAAGCGTGATTGACACGCCGCGATAGCGACTTTTTTCTTTTGCTTGTGGGCAGTATTTTTTGAAAACGGGTGGACGGTTTTGCCTTTCCCAAAGCTTCTATATTAGGAGGTTCCTTCAAAGAGAATTGAGGTTTAGACTACGAATTTGTCCGTTGTCGGGGCTATTAAATAGAGAAAAGTTTTGCTTCCCCCGTTTGATTTAGGCATTTCCTATGGCTACTAAGTGAGAGGAAAAACGAAAACAATTTATGAATATTTCAATCAGACCACGTACTTTTCGCAAAAAGCTCCTTTTACATAAGTAGAGGGATAATTTTTCGAGATATACCCCCTAAAAGTGACAGTTTGGTGGCAATAGATGAGGATATTTTCTTTGAAGCCTTAAGTTTGGCTTCTTCTCAAGGCTATTAGGTGAGAGGGATGTTTGTAAACATACTTTGAATTTTTGAAAAAGCACCCAGCCAAAACGCCATTCTCGTGGCTATTAAGTGAGGGAACTTTTGCAAAGCACCCCACCAAAATTCTTTTGCAGTTGCCTTTATATGTGTAGGAGCGATTGCAATTTTGTGTGCAAAGGACCACGCAAAAATTCCTTTGGATAAGTAGAGAAAAAATAAAAAATATGCGGCTTTAGATGTCGTATTCACCTGTTAAAATACCCGTAAACAATTTGTAAATTGAGTTGATTTTCGGTTGTGCAAGGTACTCTGAATTCCCTTGTATAAGTGAGGGAGTATTGTAAAAAGCTTTGAGAAATTTTCGAACAGCTTGCCCTTTTTGTGCCTTTTTGGTGGCTACCAATTGAGGATATATATTGTTGTTAATCTTTGCGTATCAAGTACGCTTCTTTCTTACATATCGCGCCTTGAAA
>JAFVRG010000007.1 GCA_017504405.1 Clostridia bacterium
GCGAGGGTCTGGCAATAGGAGCTAAGGCTGTGTGCAGAGATGTTGACGAAGCAACCGATATTGAGTACGGCTTTGTAGGCGAGAGTGTCAAGGAGAATATTATAATAAAGGAAAAGTGTGATGAATACGAATACACCTTTAAGGTAAATTCTCACGGCCTCACCGCAAGACTGTCCGAGGATAAAAAGGAGATAGGCTTCTATGCAGACGAAAGTGCCGAGGACGTAAAATTCAAAATCCCCGCCCCCTTTATGTTCGACGCAAAGGGCGATACCAGCACCGATGTTCATTACGAGCTAAAGGAAAACGGCGAGGGCGAATATACCTTTAAGGTAATAGCCGCCGCCGACTGGATTAACAGGGATGCCACCGCCCTGCCCGTCACAGTCGACCCGCAGATAATTTCCTCTGCCACAAGCTCCGCAATAACGCATAATACCTATCGTGCTGATAGCAATTCGGGTTATGTATTGGATAACTCGTCGTTTATGTATGCGGGAATTGATGAAAATGGAACCCTCTATAAAACTGATATCATAATTGATAAGACGCTTATAAACGATGTCCTGACAATAGGTTCAGTAAAATTGTATCTATGCCCTGCGTATTACGAGCAATCGACACAATTTTCATTTAACAATGAGGTTGTGACGATTACCGAAACCGGAGCATTTATTCCCTTAGACATTACAGGAGCATACGAAAGAGCTATTAACTCATTGATTTTTACAATGCAACAGGACAGATTCACCACAGGTCTGGTAGCCTTTTATCCCACGGGATCGACGAGTGATTTTCCCCCATATCTTGAAATTGATTATGTGGGAGAATTGGCATCCATTCCAACACATAGAAGCGTTCCTTCAATACCCGAGATTGACGTTTCCGTAAACGTTGGAAAGGGAGATATGACGGCAGCATTTTGCGCTGTAGATCCTCAAAATTCCATTATGGGTGTAGATATACACGGTATATACAAGCCCGGTGTCGGAGAATTTGGATTTGGAAAGGATTTCATTTGGAATCTTAATGAAAGCTTCACTGAGCTTCCCAACAACGCCGGTTGCTATAAGTATATTGATGGAGAGGGTAAGACGCATATTTTTCAGGACGAGTATTACTATTTTGATTTTGACAATAAAAAGGTTCATGTGGACAGCAATGTCGTAAATATAGAAAACGACAATTTCACTTATACTGACCTGTCAAGCGGAGAGGTTCATCAGGTTCACCGAAGATTCGTAAGTGAAACAGGACTTACTGTAGTAGCACGTCCCGAAAACCTCAAAAACATTGATAGCTATGATGCACGCTCTGAGGAACGCAAGAAGCTGGATAACGAGCTGACGGCTTGCAAAAATTCAATAAGCGAATACGTGCTTATGAGTAGAGATAGAGGAGAAATTACGGGCAGCATAACAGTCGGAAGCTCTGACGAGTACATAAATGAGCTTATTTCTATGACGGCTAATTACGAAAATGCAATAATTAAAAGAAGTGATGCGATAGAGTACAAGGAGCTGCTGATTGAGGAATCTGTTATAAGTAATGAAAGGAGTGCAATTGCCACTCGTCTTGACTTGATTGACAAGCAGATGAACGAAATAGAAATAGCTAAAACCGGAAACAACCTTAAAAAGCAAATAGCTACTGATGCGGTGCATGCTGAAACGGGAGAAACCATTTCGCGTTCATCTTTTGTAGGATATTATGAAGCCCGTAATTATTGCGCAGACCAGAGAAAGCTGAATATGCAGTTGGATGAGGCAGATGCAAATGCTGCCGATGCAATTCTTAATAGCAAATTATCAACTGTCAGAGCAAGTAAAAACCATATATTGAACAAATCTGATAGCAACATTTTTGAGTTAAAGAAACTTTTGACTGAGCGTACCGAACTTGAAAATCAGATAGACCAGCTCGATATTTACGAGCCTGTAAGCTTCATTCAGGGAGATGGTGTTGTCAGAGGCTTCAATAAGGACGGAAAGCTTGTTGCTATATATGACAACAGTGGAAACGGCATAGGTATAGAATTTAACTTTGACGGCTACATTTCACGTATATATGATGACAATGAGCGTTCGGTAAATCTTTACTATAATGCCTACAAACTTGTTGACTGCATAACGGATGTAAACGGTGAAATTACGAGATTCTCTTATTTTACCGATAAAACACTCGCAACGGTTGTGAAGCCTGACGGCAGTACGCTTGAATTCGAATACGATGACAATGGATTGCTTAACAGTGTAAAGAATTCCTGCGACGGCTTGTTAAAGCTGGAATATTCGGACAACAAGCTTACAAAAGCAAGTGTTCAGAGTAAAACAAGCAACGTATCCTTTGATACGGTGGATAAGGAAAACGACTATTTTGACGTTTACAGCACTGATTTCAGCTACACGCCGTATTCCACAAAAACCGAGGTGTCCGATTCTGAGGGAGTTAAGGAGTATTATATTTTCGATTCCAAGGGAAGGAATACTGAATATTACCTTGAGGAGTATAATGTAGTCACTCAGGCAACCAGATACAAGTATGAGGGTGTATTGCAGACCGAGATTGAACATAGTAAGAGGGATAATCTTAACGTAAGTCCGTACAGCAATTTTGCTTTTGAGGCAGAGGATTATACCAAAACCGACTATGATGACTTTAAGAGAGTTGCAAAAACTGAGTCGCTCTCACACCTTGTCGGCGGAGATACCGTGAAAACCGTCACCGAATATGAGTATGACCTGAACGATAACTGTATTTCGGAGATATCGGAAATAAACAGGTCTGCTGACGATAAGAAATTTAAGCTTGTAACCAAAAATCACTATAATTCCAATCAGCTTATTGCCCGTACTGAAAGCTATGTAGAGGGCGAGGAGAAGAAAGCCGGTATAAACATTTCTGAGTACTATTATGACGATATGGGTAATCAGACAAAGAGCTGTTCGTATAACAGCCTTGATACGTCGAGCAAGCGTTGGAGCGAGAGCGAATATGAGGGCACAAAGGTGATTTCCGAGTTTGATGCTCTTGGAAAGCACAAAACCGTTCTAAAATATTCTGATGGCACGAACAACGTGACCGAGTACGTATATCCCAACGGCTCTTCCTTTGCATACGGCAAGGAGCTTGACGGAACGGTGAGCGCTATTACCTCATCCGACGAGAACGACGAGCCTAATAGCACTGTAAAATCCTTTACCGATAATCTCATGACCAAAATTGTCAGCGGAAATAACGATATAAGGTACACCTATGACGAGAAGGACAGGATAATAGCAGTTTCTCTTAACGGAATTGATAATTATATCACCTATGAATATGCAGACAACATCGACCTTGACGGTAAAACTGTTGATAAGGTTGTTGCAAAATATTCTAATAATGAATCCTTCGTCATATATACCGATAAATTCGGAAATTCTCTCAGAAATGACTGCGGCGATGAAATACAGCTGACAAGGACGTATAATGCAGATAACTCAGTAAATCAGATAAAGGATAATGTTTCGGGCGAAACTGTTACGTACACGTACGAGGATAGGAGAATAAGCTCTGTAAACGCAAGCTTCCCCGGCGGATATCTGGATGAAGAGCGTATGTATAGCAATGGCAAAATCTCTAACCGTAGATTATTGGGCGATAATGAATCTCCATCTCATACTTATGCCTACTCATATGATGAGGAGCTGTATTCTAAGCCCCTGAAGGCTATGAAATTTAACAACACGGTTGAGTTTGCGCCTACCTATGACGCACTTGGAAGAACTATCGGTAAGGAAATTACTGTAAATAACAATAAAATCCTTGGAGAGTATTACTATTTCAGAAAGCACGGTGACCGTACCTCGGATATGATTTCGACTATCCGTTACGGCTCTATGAAGAACGGTAAATGTGTTATCGGTGACGGTATCAAGTATCACTATGATTGCATGGGCAATATAGACGAGATACACGAAAACGGAATTCTTGCCGTAAGCTATGAATATGATTATCTTGGAAGAATAGTAAGAGAAAATAACGTAGCTCTTAACACAACCAAGGTGTTCACGTATGACAACAACGGCAATATTCTCTCTGTCAGAAGCTGCAATTACAGCACCGAGCCTAAGGAAAAGCTGACCTTTACCAAGGTAAATACGTACTGCTATGATACCCGTAGCGATAAACTCCTCGGATATAATGATGAAGTCTTTGAGTACGACGTAATAGGCAATCCTACCACGTATAGAGGTAAGGCTGTAGCTTGGGAGAAGGGCAGGCAGATGACCTCGTTTGACGGTACCGCCTTTACCTACAATGGCAGAGGTCAGAGAATTTCCAAGGGTGACATCGTGTTTACTTATGATCCCGAGGGCAAGCTGATCAAGCAGAGCAACGGCCTTGAATTCTTCTACTTCGGCTCGTCGGTTGCAGGCTTTATCTACAATGGAAGCTACTATATCTACAAAAAGGATGCACTTGGAAATATCGTAGAAATACTTGACAGCACGAGCAATGTTATGGTAAAATATGTCTACGATGCATGGGGTAACCATAAGATATATGACGGTGACGGCAGTGAGATTATAACTACATCCCATATCGGAGTTCTTAACCCCTTCCGTTATAGAGGCTATTACTTTGATACTGAAACAGGACTCTATTTCTTGCAGTCGAGGTATTATGACTCACAGATTGGTCGTTTCATCACAATTGATGATCACTCATACCTTGATCCTGATACCATAAATGGCATTAATCTGTACGCATATTGCTTCAACAATCCTGTAATGGCATCTGACCCTTCCGGTCATTGGCCCAGTTGGGCTAAAAAGCTTGTTGCGGCTGTAGTGGTGGTTGCAGCAGTAGTGGTGGTTGCAGCAGTTACGGTTGCTACCGCCGGCGCAGGTACAGCGGCAGCTGTAATTGCAGTTGGAGCTGCCAAGGGAGCTGCGATAGGTATGGCTACAGGAGCAGCTATAGGAGCAGGAGCTGCAGCTATAGAGCATCGAGCGACAACCGGCAGTTGGGAAGGCGCAGGAGAAGCCGCTTTAAACGGCATGGCGGACGGAGCGTTGTCTGGCTCTATTACAGGAACTATAACGGGCGCAATAAATAGTTCAATACAGGTTGTTAAGGCTGCGAAAATGTGGCAACCTGGAACTTCGCCACAAACCTCAACTCCATTTAAAACAATGAATCATCATTATAAGAAACATGCGATAAGTGAGGGGTATGCAAAAGGAAATAATGTTGTAAAATATACAAAAGATGCTGTAAATTTTGCAAACAGAAACTCGAATGCTCTTAAATTTCAGGTTCCTTACAACTCAGGACTCCAACCCAATTGGACGTTTATTGGCAAGGTTGGAATGAATGGTGAATTTGCAACTTCTGGTAAAATATTAACGTTTTGGTACTTTTCCATTTAAACAATTAGTGAGGTTATTTAATTATGAGGAAATACAAGGTAACAAAAGAGGAAAGGGATGTAATAAAAAAGTATCAAAATTACAGCATACCGTTCACTTTTAAAGCTGGGAAATTTCTTGGGTACATGCAGTATTTTGAATATATAGACTTTGAAATTTGTTATATTCTTCTTAAGGGAAAGGCAATAAGTGAGAAAAATTATGATTTTATATTTCATAATATGCCTGATGAGCAAGAAATAGAAAAACAACTAGATGATTATGCCAAGGAGTTTTATAACTGCTATTTGGAAATAAAAAGAATAGTTAAAAAATACTACATGCTTAATTGAATAACAAAAAGCTAAATATCCTTAAGAGATATTGCGGGCTCGGTGAGAACCGAGCCCGTTTTTCTTGACAAAACTAATATTTAATGGTAAAATAAAAATAGAGTGATGCGTGGGGTAACCACGTTGTGCTTGACGCAGACGGTAATGAGATAACTAATCCTAAGCACATTGGAGTTCTTATCCTTTCCGTTACAGAGGCTACTACTTTGACGTTGAAACAGGGCTGTACTACCTCAAATCGAGATACTATGATCCTAAGATTGGTAGATTCATTACAATTGATGATCATACCTACCTCGACCCCGACACAATAAATGGCGTAAATCTCTACGCATACTGCGGCAATAATCCTGTCATCAGAATTGACCGGGAAGGTAAATTTTGGAATGTTATTGTAGGCGCAGTTGTTGGGCTCGTGGTCAATACAGTTTCGACTATAGTTTCTGAGGCTATGGATGATGGTTTGAGCTTTGATGACGATTTTGCAAAAATATTAACCTCTGCCGCAATCGGTGCCGTGGAAGGTGCGGTGAATGCGATAATTCCCGGTGCATCAATGTTAACCAGCACTGTTGCCAATGCTGCGGATTCTCTTGCTTCCGATCTGTTGGATACCGAGAAAAAAACTACTGATAAGATAGTTACTAATGCGGCTATATCGGCTGGATTCGGCTTCCTTGGTGGTATGGGTGATGTAAGCTTCGTAAAGGGCAACGACATTGTTAACGATGGCATAAAGTCTTTAAAGAAAACTCTCAAAGGCAATCATCCTTCGGTTAAGAAAACAGCACGAAAGTCCAAGAGAAAAGCAAGAAAATACATAGCAATAAACTTTGCTGATAATTTGTTACAGAGTCTGACCTTTACTACCACAAAAAGTTTTATCGATAAATTTGGAGGCTAATTAATGAAAAAAGGCGCAAGGAAAATGCATCGTGTAAATTGTATAAAATTCATAATTATAGCCGTACTGGTTCAAATTCTGATTTTGACGGTCTACCTTGTTCCTCTCTTTAAAACTCTGCCGCCGCCTATAGAAGAGGCAAAACATATTACGGTTTTAGTTGATAAATTTGAAATCGGTGAGCATTGGGCAAATCGCCATAAAAATAGCAACTACATTATCTATGCTAACTCAACTCAATACAGAATTAGAAAAGACGGTATATTAGTTTCGCTTGGAAAAGATTCAATTAAACCGGGGGATAAACTTTCATTAATATATTTTGAAGACCAGGGTGTTTTTAGAAATAAAAATTTTGCAATAGACGTGCGTTCCGAATCTGAGGTTTTTGTCTCATCGCAAGAGTATTACGATACACTCCCTAAAACTATTGCAGGTTGGTCGGGAATAATAGGATTTTTTGAATTAATCTTCATAGGAATTGTCGTGATGTATTTTATTGAGCACAAAAACGATTTTAAAACTCTGTTTGTAAATAACAAACGCAAAAAAGCCAAACAAAAAAGCGATTCTCAATAATGAGAGGGCGGATTTGTGTCTGGCATCTTAGATGGTTTTAAAGAAAGAGTAGGTCAATACTTTTAAATGACGATATATAAAAAAACAAAGGTTATTCAAAAGCTTTGGGGATGGATATCCTTGGATATAAATTTATTGGTGTTTGCCTTGCTTATGTGGGCAGAAAAAGGTGAAAAGCGCTTCTTGATATATGGGTTGATCGCTTTCTTTATCGTCCTGATTTATTGCATAGGTAAAGTTGGAAGTGATATAACTACCGATAATCTAACCAATGGCATTATTGTTTTTGAATATATATGTATGTTTGTGCTTTGTTTGTTTGGTATTTACAAGGTGTATGATTATTCTACTCTTACCAAGACTTTAATAATGACTGCGTTTGTCATTGTTGAAATTTTGATAGCGATAGCAATACCGTATCGTTTTAAAATAGTAAACTTTTTCAAAGCAAAGTGTAAAAACAAAAAGTAATTTATACATCTCGAAAAAGGGCGGGCTCGGTTTTCACCGAGCCCGTTTTATGTAAAAAAGCAGACCGTGAGGTCTGCTTTTGTGTTTTAGGGGTTGAGTCTGTTAGGGCCACGGAAGAGGAACATTGATTCCTTGATTGTCATACCCGTGAGGAGCATCGTCAGGCGGTCAACGCCAAGACCGAAGCCACCGTGAGGGGGACAGCCGTAGCGGAAAAATTCCGTGTAGAATTTTACGTCCTCGGCAAGGCCCTTTTCCTCTGCCTGCTTTTTCAGAACGTCATAGCGGTGCTCACGCTGTGCGCCAGTCGTTATCTCGACGCCTCTCCAAATGAGGTCGTAGCCCTGAGGCACGCCGTTTTCATCTCTCATATGATAGAACGCTCTCTTATCAGCCGAGTAGTCGGTTATGAACAAAAATTCGTGTCCGAACATATCCATCGACAGCTTAGCGCACAGGCGCTCCGCATCGGTGGTGAGGTCGCCCTTCTCGCTTTCGGGGCAGTCGTAGCCGTATCTTTCCTTCAGCTCCTTATAAACGTCAGCGAGCTTCATCTCGGGGAAGGGCAGAGTGGGCACTACAACGTCAAGCCCGAACAGCTCCTTTATAGCATCGCCGTGCTTCTTTGAAAGCTTTTCAAGAGCGTAGGTGAGCAGCTCCGCCTCCATCTGCATAACGTCCTTAAACGAGTCGATATAGCTGAATTCGAGGTCGAAGCCTGTAAATTCGGTCGTATGCTTATTGGTATAGGATTTCTCCGCACGGAATACGGGGCCTACCTCAAAAATTCTCTCAAAGCCCGATGCCATAGCCATCTGCTTATAGAACTGAGGGCTCTGGGCAAGATATGCCTTCCTGTCGAAGTATTTGAGCTCGAAAACGTCGGCGCCGCTCTCACTTGCCGCACCTATGAGCTTTGGCGAATGTATTTCAATGAAATTACGGTCAACGAGAAATTCTCTCATTGCGTTGACAAGGCAGGTCTGCGCCTTGAACATAAGAAGATTCTTCTCGGTACGAAGGTCAACCCATCTGTAATCAAGCCTTGTATCAATATTCGCATCGGGCTGTAAGGGAAGCGCATCTGCCCTTGACTCTATCTTTATAAAATCGGGGAGCATTTCCTTTCCGCCCATTTTAACGTAGGAGTTTTCAACGACGGGGCCCTCTGCAACGATAACCGAATCAAGAGTGATAGCATCTATCGTTTCGACAAGCTCAGGGTGCTTTTCCTTTTCAACCGTCAGCTGAATTTTTCCGCTCACGTCACGCAGAACTATGAATGCCATAGTGCGCTTATTCCTTATATTTTCAACGAATCCGCAGATTCTGTTGGTTTTATCAATGACAACGTCATTTATGTATGTTCTCATACACGCCTCCGAATTTTTTAACTTCTGTAATATTTTACCTCAATATTTGACAAAAAGCAATAGCTTATTCCAAAATTAGGGACAACAGCTTATCCTTTGCCTCATCCATGCTCTCTGCCTCAACCATACAGCCTGCGGCTCTTATGTGTCCGCCGCCACCGAGCTTTGCGGCGATTTCTGCCACGTTCTTTGAGGTTGAGCGGATAGATGCCTTGAATTTACCCTTTGAATTTTCCTTGATAGTAGCGGCTATTTCAACGCCCATAACAGAGCGAACAATATCAATTGCGGTTTCAAAATACTCGCTCTCGATGCCAGCCTCCTCCTTTTCCTTATGGGTGACTGTGGATATTGCAACCCTGCCGTTTTCGTAAAGCTCCATATTTTTGAGAGCCATAGCCTCCGCACGAAGCTGCTTTATATCCTTGCAGTCAAAGAGCTTGTGGTTTATCTCATCACCCTTAACTCCGTATTCGAGCAGCTCTGCCGCAATACGGTGAGTTTTCGGCGTTACGTTTGAGTATTTAAAGCAGCCTGTGTCCGACGAGATAGCGGCGTACAGCGATTTTGCAATATCCGCATCTATTGCGTCGATTTTTCCCATTTCAATCAGCCTTTTTGCAATTTCAAAAATGACCTCGCCGCACGCCGCCGCAGACGGAACTGTGCAGTTATCCGAAAAGGGAGTATTCATATCGTGATGGTCAATCGTGAGCGAAATGCTCAGTCCCTCGCGGAGTCCGCCGAGCTGCATCGGTGATGCAATGTCAACCGCAATGACGGTATTTGTGGTGGTTATAGTGTAATTTTCGGTGAAAAAGCCGTCGCACATAAATTCAAGGCGCTTCGGCAGCTTATCTGCGCAGATGCAGATTGCACGCTTGTTCATTTTACCGAAAATTTTAGCGAGAGCAACCGCAGAGCCGAGCGTGTCGCCGTCGGGACGGCAGTGCATAACTATAACCGGGTGCGTTGCCTTCAAAAGGCGTTGGCACGCATCCTCTATCGAAAGCGATTTGTAACTTACATCATTCATCGTCGTTTTCCTCGTCTATGGGCTTTATATCCAGCTCGTGGAGAATTTTTGCTATATGTGCGCCGTGCTCAATGGAATTGTCGGCGCAAAACGAAAGCATAGGCGTCAGTCGCAGATTGAGCGTTTGCGCCAGATGCCGCCTGAGCAGTCCTGCCATTCCCTTGAGTGCGGCGCCCGCCTCCTTTGCATCTCCCATAACCGAGTAATAAATTGTCGCATTGCGAAGGTCAGGGGCAACCTCAGCCCTCGTTATGCTGACGAAATTGTTTACTATTCTCGGGTCGGAGATATCTCTCATCTTCTGCGCCAATTCCTGGGCAACAGCGTCGTTTATCCTGCCACGCCTGTAATTTGCCATTTTTAAAGTCCTCTTTTCTATAATTTCTTTATCGGCGAAATGCCGTATCCGAGAAAAACCCTCGCCATAGAGGCAAAGCTGCCCCCTGTGTCGCTGAGATAAAATTCGGTTTTTCCCGTCTCCTTTTTTTTGTATTTGACGAGCGAGCGAGCGCCCTCCTTGCCGCTGCTGATTAGCGTTATTTGCGGCAAAACCCTGCGTATAGCCTCGGACAGCAACGGAAAATGCGTGCATCCGAGTATCAGGGTGTCGCAGTCGGACAGACCCGACAGATATCTCTTCGCCGCCTCGGTTGCTATCGGCATATCGTTGGCAAAGCCGTTTTCGACTATCGAAACGAATAAGTCACACCCGACGGATATAACCTCTGCGTTTGGGGATAGCTCCAATATTTTTTTCCTGAAAACGTCGCTTTTCACCGTTGCGCTCGTGCCGCTGACGGCAATTTTCTGTTTTCTGCTCGCCATAACCGCCGCCCTCGCCGCAGGCTCGACTACCCCCATTACAGCGAAGGGGTAGTCGTTTTTCACCTCGTCGAGCGCAACGGAGCTGACCGTTCCGCAGGCGCACAGCACGGCGTCAACGCCCTTGTCCCCAAGAAACGAGAGCGCCTCACGGGCGTAGCGTATTATCGCAGACTCCGAGCGTGTTCCGTAGGGCAGGTGTGCGGTATCTCCGAAATATATGAAATCCGTGTCAGGCATAATAGCCCTCGCCTCCGAGAGGGCAGTGAGCCCTCCAAGACCGCTGTCGTATATGCCTATCACTATTTAATCCTCGCCGTTTCTATCAGTATGTCGAGCAAAAGCGAGAAATCTATTCCCGAAAAGTCCATAAGGCGGGGATACATGCTTATATCGGTAAAGCCCGGCAGGGTGTTTACCTCGTTGATTATTATTTTATCACCGACGAAGAAATCTATTCTCGCCAGCCCCTCACATTCGAGAGCCTCAAACGCCCTGCGTGCCATTTCACGCACGGCGGCGGTTTTCGCCCCGTCAATTCTTGCTGGTATGTAGTGCCTTGAGCTGTTGCTTTCGTATTTTGCGCTGTAATCGTAAAATTTTGCTCCGCTGTCTATTTCGGCAGGCTCGGATACAATCATCCGTCCGTCTTTTGATTTAAGGACGGCAACCTCAATCTCCTTGCCCTCAATATATTCCTCGGCAAGGATTTTTTTATCGGTCAAAAATGCCCTTTCAAGCGCCCCGTCAAGCTCATTTTCCGAGTCAATTCGGGATACCCCCACCGACGAGCCCGAGCGAGCGGGCTTTATAAATATAGGGTATTCGAGGTTTTTCAGCTTTTTTTGCAGGCTGTCATCCGCTTTTATCACAACGTGCCTTGCAACAGGCAGGGATGCGTTTGCCAATACGAGCTTTGTCAGCTCCTTATCCATACACACGGCGCTCGCCTCACAGCCACAGCCCACGTACGGAATTTGCGAATAGTAAAGAAAGCCTTGCAGCTTACCGTCCTCGCAGTTTTGTCCGTGAATTGCGAGAATAGCGGCATCAATGTACGCCTCAAACCTCTCGCCGACGGCATATCCTCCGAATAGAAGGCATTCCTCGCCCTCACGCTCCCAGCAGCCCCCACGAAGCGTGTCGCTCTGGCATAGCAAAAAACGGTTATTCTCGGTTATTCCTATGGGGTATACGGTGTATTTTGTGCTATCAAGGTGTTCAATAATTGATATGGCAGATAATAGCGAAACCTCACGCTCGTTACTGCTTCCGCCGAAAAATACGGCAATGCTTTTCTTCATACGCCCTCCGAGCTATAATGTTAATTACATTATATGCAAAAGGCGCTTTGTTGGGCAATCAGCGGGTTAGCACCGCCACCCTGTCGTTTTTAGATAAATCCTTAATTATTTTCACGCTAAGCCCGTGAGAGCGAGCAATGTCGGTTATCATCTCTTTTTGGTCATAACCGATTTCAAATATCATATCGGCGTCGCCGCCGTAATCAGATACGAGCTTTTTGTAAAATACATCTCCGTCAGCGCCGCCGCTAAGCGCAAGCCTCGGCTCGTACGCCAGCTCACGGGGAAGCGACTGCATAGCCTTGTCGGTAATATACGGGGGGTTAGACAGGATATGGGTTATCCCCGACAGCTCTAACCTTTCGCCAAGCAGGTCGGCGCAGATAAAGGTTATCCTGTCGGACACTCCGTTTTTCTCTGCGTTCTCTCTCGCAAGGGCGAGCGCCTTTTCGGAAATATCAACCGCAACGGCGGAGAGGTCGGGGCGGTTTGCCAGAACGGAAATCGCAATACAGCCGCTGCCCGTGCACAAATCGGCAAAGACCGTGCCCTTGGGCAGATTATTTACGGCATACTCAACGAGGATTTCGGTGTCCGAGCGGGGTATAAGGCAGTCCTCGCTCACCTTGTAGGCTTCACGGAAAAATTCCACCTCGCCGAGAATGTATTGCAGGGGGTAGCCGCCTGCCCGCTTTTTAGCGGCGGCAATTATTTCCTCGGTTGCCACAGGATTTTCGGCAATCAGCCTCTCTACGGGGATTTTTGCGAAATGAGAAAACAGCGCCCTTGCCTCAAGGCGTGCGTTTTCCACGCTACCGTCCGAGAGAATTTTGACTATATCACTGAGCGTCATCGGCTTTTTCTTCGGGGGTGTCGGGATTTTCGGATTTTGCAGGCTTTACCGTTTTACCGTGAGCATCTACTACCTCAAACGCATCTCTGTCAAATTCGGGAAATTCCTCGGGCAGAGAATATTTGAGTGCGGTTATAGCTATTTCAAGCTGCTTTTCATCAGGCTCACGGGTGGTAATTCTCTGCATCCAAAGTCCGGGTGCGGAGAATATTCTCGTCACGAAATTATCGTGCTTGCCAGCAAACATTATATATTCATATCCAACGCCTACAACCAAAGGCAAGAGAAGAATGCGGACGAGAGCGTAGAGCACACCGTCAAAGTCGGGAAACAAAAGATGTATCGCAAAGCCGAGCAGAACGCCGAGTAAAATCATCACGAACATAAAGCTCGTTCCGCATCTGGGGTGAAAGCGGGAGTATTTCTTTGCGTTTTCGGGCGTCAGCTCTGTCCCGCTCTCGAAGCAGGCAATGCTCTTATGCTCAGCGCCGTGATACTCAAAAACCCTGCGAATATCGGGCATAAGCGAAACTAAAAGTATATATGAAACGAATATGACAATTTTCAGCCCGCCCTCTATTGCGGCTACGGCTGCGGCAGGCAGTCCGTCAGTGAATGCGCCCGAAATCAGCGATGCAATCGTGGTCGGCAGCCACAAAAACAGGAAAAGAGCCAGCGCAACACCTAAAATTGCGGCGATTACCATAACGATATCGAATATGCCGACACCGAGGTGCTTTTTCATCCATTTTTCAAATTTTCCTTCCTTTTGCAGCTCCTCGCCGCCCATAACCTCGGCGGACACATTGAGAATTGCAAAGGATAGAACCATAGATTCAATAAAGCCTATAACCCCACGCAGAATGGGAATGTTGAGCCATTTGTGCTTTTTTCTGATTGATACGAATTTTCTTTCATTTATTTTTATATTTCCGTGCTCGTCACGCAGGGCGGTGCAGCAGTTGTCGCCTGCCTTCATCATTACGCCCTCAATGACTGCCTCGCCGCCTACCTTGTTAAGACGGCAGGCAACGTTTTCAGAGCTTTTCTTCATTATATTATATATCCTCCGTGAATTTCAAACAAAAGTTATCATAATATTATACAATAATAAAGAGTTGGATGTCAAGCGGGTTTTATTGTCAAAAAGCACCGTTTTCCC